>JBGVLM010000019.1:0-93656 GCA_045124255.1 Butyrivibrio sp.
CATTAAAATCAGCGATTCCACGCATATTCTCCGTTTGAGGTGTGTGTTTTTGCTTTAGAAAGCATTAAAATGCAGGGGAAAAACACATTGGAGGTAAAGTTATGAACCAACTGAAAATCGGCAAATTTATTGCCCAGAAAAGAAAAGAGAAAAACCTGACCCAAGAGCAGCTTGCGGAAATACTCGGCGTGTCCAATAAAACCGTATAAAAATGGGAATGCGGAGATTCAACTCCCGATATGGAAAAGCTTATTGCAATAAGCGACTTGTTTGAAATAAGTCTGGATGAGCTTGTTTTGGGCAGAACGCAGGAGTGCGGCAGGGAAGTTTCTGATTCCTCCGGGTTTATGAGTACATTGGAGGAAAAGGTCTGTACTCCTGATAATAAGAGAAAAGCAAAAACGGCGTTGAAGGTAATAGCAATTATTGCCGGTATATTGATTGCGGTTGATGTTATTTCAATGATTATATACTTCTGTGTAAACGGAATCCCCAAATAATTCTGCAATTGAACAGGAGATTGAAATATAACCGGGATTGAAATATAATGTGGTTATATTAAGATATAAGATATTACTTAGGGAGGCGGCAGAATGGGTAAAATACAGAATCGGAGAATACTTATAACCGGCGGAACCATTTTTGTAAGTAAATTTATTGCAGAGTATTTTAAGAAAAATAATGCGGTATATGTTTTGAACAGAAATACTCACAGGCAGGTTGAAGGAGTAACTTTAATTGAGGCAGACAGAAGAAATCTTAATGATGTACTAAAGGGTTATGAATTCGATACGGTTATTGATGTGTGTGCTTATACGGGTGAGGACGTCAGAACTCTTCTTAATGGAATCGGAAGTGTTAAGGATTATATTTTAATCAGTTCATCCGCTGTTTATCCCGAGACGAATAAGCAGCCGTTTAATGAAGAACAGTCCGTTGGTGCAAACTCCATATGGGGTGCTTACGGAAGCAATAAAATAGAAGCGGAGCAGGCTTTGTTAGAACGCAGACCTGATGCCTATATACTTCGTCCGCCATATCTGTATGGTCCGATGAATAATATTTACAGGGAGGCTTTTGTTTTTGACTGTGCATTGAAGAACAGGGAATTCTATGTGCCTAAGGACGGAAGTATGAAGCTGCAGTTCTTTCATGTTGAGGATTTGTGCAGAATGATAGAGAGTATTCTTAGTGTGCATCCTGATTACCATATATATAATGTAGGAAATCCTGACATGGTGGACATAAATACTTATGTTAAGCTGTGTTATCAGGCTGTCGGCAAGCCGCTTAATATCGTTAATGTATTTGACCATGATAATCAGAGGGATTATTTCAGCTTCAATGATTACGGCTATGAATTGGATGTATCAAGGCAGAGAGAACTGCTTATGAATACCAAGGATTTGGCAGAGGGGCTTAGGGAGTCCTATGAATGGTATAAGGAACATAAAGATGAGGTTAACCGTAAGAATTATATTGAATTTATTGATTTAAATTTAAGAAAAGAGTAGATTATGACTAAATTTTATTTCGTAAGACATGGACAGGCAGATTTTACGGAAGCAAATACGAAGATATATCAGGGTAATGGTTTTAATATGATTACATTGTCTGATATCGGAATAGCACAGATTAAAGAAACTGCGAAGGATGGCAGGCTTAAAGATGCGGATTTGATAATTACATCTCCTTATGGAAGAACAATGCATACGGCTGCAATTTTGTCCAAGGAACTGCAGTTGGATATTGTTGTCGAGACGGAGTTGCATGAGTGGCTGGCGAATACTGAATATAAATATCTTTCTGATGAGGCTGCCGCCCGTAATTATAATGAACTTAAACAGTTTAACGGCATATATCCTGATAATGAGGAACGTGAATGGGAAACGGCAGCCATGATTAAGCAAAGGGTTATGAAGGTATTGAAAAAGTACCGTAAATACAATAAGGTAATTGTTGTATGCCATGGAACGTTAATGCAGTATTTTCTGAATATTCCGCATCCTGAGAATGGTGAGGTCAGCGAATATTGCGTGGAGTGACATTTTGATTTAACGTTGAAAGGGGACGAATTAAAATGAATGGAAAATTAAATGCGAATCAATTAAAAATCATAGCCATGCTTGCAATGACTGTTGACCACCTGGTTGCAGTTATTTATCCTAATTATCCAACGGACTGGTGGATAATTGGTTTACATATTATTGGCAGATTGGCGGCACCGGTTTTCTGGTTCTTTATCGCAGAGGGCTATCATTACACGCGCAACAAGAAAAAATATGCCGCAAGACTGCTTATTTTTGCGGTTATAAGCCATTTTGCGTATAATTTTGCCTTTGGAATTCCGTTTATTCCGTTCAAAACATCCGTTTTCAATCAGACAAGCGTAATATGGTCACTTTTCTGGGGCGTTATTGCATTGACTGTCAATGACAGCACTAAGCTGAAGCATTGGCAGAAGTCTGTTTTAATTATGCTTATATGCGTCATTACTTTCTGTTCGGACTGGAGCTGCATTGCGGTAATGGCAATTCTGCAAATCGGAGCCAACAGAGGTAATTTTAAGAAACAGATGATTGGAATGATGGTTTGGGTAAGCATGTATGCGATTGTATTTGCAATTTTCATTAATCCGATATACGGAATAATCCAGCTTTTTACGGCACTTACTATTCCACTTTTGAGACTGTATAACGGCGAACGCGGCAAGTGGAAGGGTATGAAATGGTTCTTTTATATCTACTATCCGCTGCATTTAATTATCTGTGGAATTATAAGAGTTATGATGCATGGCGATATTGGAGTGATGATAGGGGGCTGAAACCCTGATATACGGAGTGTCTGGGATTAGGAGGAAAATATTATGGCTTTCGATTACAAAAAAGAATATAAGGAATTTTATATGCCAAAGAACAAGCCGTCAATTGTTGATGTGCCTGTGATGAATTATATTGCGGTCAGGGGAAAAGGAAATCCTAATGAAGAGGGCAGCGAATATAAGCAGTCGATAGCTCTTCTGTATGCAATAGCTTTTACAATAAAAATGAGTAAGTTGGGAGACCACCGTATAGAGGGGTATTTCGATTATGTGGTTCCGCCGTTTGAGGGATTCTGGTGGCAGGAGGGCGTAGAGGGAATTGATTATGCCCACAAAGAGAATTTTAATTTTATATCAGTTATACGACTTCCGGATTTTGTAACCAAAGCGGATTTTGAATGGGCGGTAGAGGAAGCCACCCGTAAGAAAAAAATGGATTTTTCCAAGGTGGAATTTTTGACATATACAGAGGGCATATGTGTTCAGATGATGCATATAGGACCATATGATGATGAACCGGTGTCGGTCGAATTAATGCATAAATTTGCCGAAGAGAATGGTTATGTAACAGATATTACGGATAAACGTCTGCACCATGAAATTTATCTGTCAGATGCAAGAAAAGTTGCGCCGGAGAGACTGAAAACCGTTGTACGCCACCCAATCAGAAAAAAATAGGACATATGTTGTTCAAAGGAGCAGTAGACATGTTTATTGAATATCCTTTTAGCATGAATGAAGAAAAAGCAGAAATCAGACTTAATACGGTTATACATAATGTTAAACCGGATAAAAGTATGATTTATATTGAGAGAGAGCAGTCCGGTTATACTGCTGTTGTTAAGCTGAAAGCGGGACGCAGAATATATGAGAAACAGAAATGGCTTATAACGAGAACATCTAAAGGGCTTAAGGTTAAAAGGGCATGGTCCAATGCATATCTGGCAGATATATTATGTATAACCGTTTTTGGACTGGCGTGCCTGGCAGCATTGATTTTTTCCCTTATTAAAACGGATAACAGAATGGAGCCAATATTGCTGGGACTGGTTTTTCTGCTTTTACTGATGTTCTATATATGGAAGAGAATTGCAACTCCGGGGATTTCTTTGAAAGTTTTTCTTATCAAAATTTTGTAGGGAGATGTTCAATGTTATTTTCGTGTAAATATACCACACCAATCGGTGACTGCCTTCTTGCGGCAGATGAGGAGAGTCTTATAGGAATTTGGTTTGAGGGTCAGAAATATTTCTGTCCTGTTGATGAAAAATTGCAGCCAAAACCGGATAATAAGGTCCTGCGTGGAGCAAAGGTATGGCTGGATTCGTATTTTAATGGAGGTAAACCGGGCATATCAGGACTGAAATTAAAGCCTTCGGGAAGTGAGTTTGCCAAAGAGGTATGGAAGATTCTGTGTGCCATTCCATATGGAGAGGTAATGACTTATGGTGAGATTGCCCGAATAATTGCAGCCAAAACCGGTAAAGAGAAAATGTCCGCACAGGCAGTCGGCGGTGCGGTAGGCCGCAATCCGATAAGTATTATTATTCCCTGTCACAGAGTTATAGGAGTGGATAATAAGCTGACCGGATATGCAGGAGGTCTTGACAAGAAAATATGGCTGCTTCGACATGAAGGCGTAAATATATAAAAGGCTGTACACCTAAGCGAAAAATATTTCGGCATAAGGTGTGCAGCCTTTAATTTAATTATTCCATTACAGGTAATTTTGAGAGACTTTCAGCAATTTCTGCGTCAGTTGGAATATAATTTTCCATAAGTCCGTCATGGAATTTCTCATATGCGTACATATCAAAGTAACCTGTTCCGGTAAGTCCGAATACAATTGTTTTCTCCTCGCCTGTTTCCTTGCATTTAAGTGCTTCATCAATGGCAACCTTGATTGCATGTGAGCTTTCCGGTGCAGGAAGGATTCCTTCAACTCTTGCAAACTGTTCAGCGGCTTTAAATACATCCGTCTGACTTACTGAAACTGCTTCCATTAAACCGTCATCATACAGTTGTGAAAGGGTTGAACTCATACCATGGTAGCGAAGCCCGCCTGCGTGGTTTGGAGCAGGAATAAATCCGCTTCCCAGAGTGTACATCTTGGCAAGAGGACATACCATGCCTGTGTCACAGAAATCATAAGCATATTTTCCGCGTGTGAAGCTAGGACATGAAGCCGGCTCAACTGCAATTATTCTGTAATCTCTTTCACCAAGTATTTTTTCGCGCATAAACGGAGCAATCAGACCGCCGAGATTTGAACCGCCGCCTGCACAGCCGATAATGATATCCGCCTTGACATCATATTTATCAAGTGCAGTTTTGGTCTCAAGTCCGATGACCGACTGGTGAAGGAGTACCTGGTTTAATACGCTTCCAAGTACATAACGGTAACCTTCGGAGGTAGTAGCTTTTTCGACTGCCTCTGAAATTGCACAGCCGAGGCTTCCGGTTGTACCCGGATGGGCTTCAAGAATTTTCTTGCCGATTTTGGTTTCCATTGACGGTGAAGGAGTAACTGAGGCACCGTAGGTACGCATTACCTCGCGGCGGAATGGTTTCTGCTCGTAAGAAACCTTTACCATGTATACCTTGCAGTCAAGGTCAAAATATGAGCATGCCATTGAAAGGGCTGTTCCCCACTGACCGGCTCCGGTTTCTGTAGTAACACCTTTTAAGCCCTGCTTTTTAGCATAATAGGCCTGAGCTATTGCTGAATTGAGCTTGTGGCTTCCGCTGGTGTTATTTCCTTCAAATTTGTAATAGATTTTTGCAGGTGTCTGTAATTTTTCCTCAAGGCAGTAAGCACGAACCAGAGGTGAAGGACGGTACATTTTATAAAAGTTTCTGATTTCCTCCGGAATTTCAAAATACGGAGTAGTATCATCAAGCTCCTGTTTAATAAGCTCATCACAGAATACCGGAGATAAATCTTCGGCAGACATTGGCTGCTTAGTAGCAGGATTTAAAAGTGGTGCCGGTTTGTTTTTCATATCGGCACGCAAATTATACCATGCTTTAGGCATCTCGCTTTCTTCAAGATAGATTTTGTAAGGGATTTTCTTTTCTGACATAATTTTGTCTCCTTTCATTTTTTCTTGGGACAAGGATTATGAGAAATAAGGATAAAAAAATCCTGTCCCAGACTATAGCTATTGCTGGGACAGGATGAATAATCAACCTGCGGTGCCACCCGGCTTGACGTATTATACGCCCACTTTACGCATACCAACATATGCAGACCTTTGTTTACGGAGAGTCATGCTCCGTCGCACATACTCCGGATTATTCCATTGCTTACTGCCTGAAAATGTTCCGTTTCTGATTGCCCTCGAAAGTCCATTCAGTCAAATGTTTCTCGCTGTAATCTCACCACCTACAGCTCTCTGTGGAAAAATTAAGATGACTTACTTACTCTTTCTCAACGATTTTGTGTTATTATATGACCGAGATATGTATTTGTCAACACATGATTTTAATTTTTTTACAAAAAATTTTTATTTTTCTATTGTGTTATTTATTGCAGTATCTCCTCTGAAAAAACAATTCTGATACTCATATATGCTTTCTTTACCGCCAAAACCTTCATAGGTAATTATCACGTATTTCTTACCATTAATGGTTTCAACCTTTTCAATATGTTTTCCCCATAAAATCGAAGATGTAAAAATAAGAATGAAGGCATTCACGGCAATGCTTATTGATAATAGAATTATTAAAGCAAGCTTTTTTCTGACTGGTTTTTTATTAATAACGGATGTTATTATTATAGATAAAACACTTAAAATACTAAAAAACAGCAGACTGATATTAATAGTATCACTAACCCAGCTTCGCATGGTCCCAAACTTAATATTAGCAATTTTTACTGCAATAATTACGGCTGCCAAAATGCACCATAATATAATTAATATTCTTTTAATTATTTTTTCCATAACAAATCCTCCAATAATAAATTTATTCCACAACATTTTGCCTCAAAAAATACATAAAAAAAGCAAAATAAATAAATTCATTTGCAACCAGACTATTTTAATTACCATTTGCAAAAATGTCAACGGAATATTCTTATTTTATCGTATTATTTTAACTTTTTTCGAAAAAATATTGGATTCATTTTTATGTTGATATACAATATAGTAATATCAGAAACGTTTGTAAAATACAGGAGATAATAAAATGGCAATTGAGAAAGTAAAAGAATATTTTAGAACAAAAGGAATTGAGGACAGGATACAGGAATTTGAAATATCAAGTGCGACTGTAGCCCTTGCGGCAAAAGCACTTAATTGTGAGGAATGCCGTATAGCAAAGACTCTGTCCTTCCATTTTGATGATAGGATTGTATTAATTGTGGCAGCAGGGGACGCCAAAATCGATAATTCCAAATATAAGTCATATTTTAAAACAAAGGCAAAAATGCTTGCTTTTGAAGAGGCAGAGCCGTTAATCGGACATGCTGTCGGCGGTGTCTGTCCTTTTGCGGTAAATGAAGGTGTGGAAGTGTATCTTGATGTTTCGTTGAAGAGATTTGATACTGTTTTTCCTGCCTGTGGCAGTTCCAATAGTGCAATAGAGCTTAATATGGAGGAATTGGAAAAATATTCTGACTTTATTGAGTGGATTGATGTATGCAAAATAATATAGTCGGAGGTTATTGTGATGAACAGCGAAGAACGTTTAAAAAAACAATTTGAATTTATACAGGAAATTGATAAGGAAAAAAATATTTTCAGGCAGACATATCTTGCAGACGCAAACCGCAAGGAAAATGACGCTGAGCATTCATGGCATATGGCAGTAATGGCAATGCTTCTGTCAGAATATTCCAATGAGGAAATTGATGTACTTAGAACAATGTCAATGGTTCTGGTACATGATTTGGTTGAAATATATGCAGGAGATACCTATGCTTATGATACAGCCGGTAATTCCGATAAGCTTGAAAGGGAAATTGCTGCGGCGGACAGACTTTTTGCAATTCTTCCTGATGACCAGAGGGATAAGCTTCGCGGACTTTGGGACGAATTTGAAGCCGGTGAGACAGCCGAGGCTAAGTTTGCCTCAACACTTGATAAGATTCAGCCGCTTATGTTAAACAATGCTTCCGGCGGATTGTCATGGCAGGAGCATGGTGTTAAGGCGTCACAGGTCTACGGCAGGAATCAGAAAACTGCCGAAGGCTCGGTTAAGCTTTGGGAATATGCAGATAATAATTTCATTAAGCCAAATATTGGCAGCAGGCTTTCTGTTGATTAACGTATAATTTTATGCTATAAATACATACGTTAATGTTTACAGGAGGCTTATAAGATGATTACGGACAGCATTAAATATATCGGTGTGAATGACCATGAAATTGACTTATTCGAGGGACAGTATAAGGTTCCAAACGGAATGGCGTATAATTCTTACATCATTATTGATGATAAAATTGCAGTAATGGATTCTGTTGATATTCATTTTAAGGAAACATGGCTTGATAATATCAGAAAAGAGCTTGGAGACAGGATGCCGGATTATCTGATTGTCCAGCATATGGAGCCTGACCATTCTGCAGGTATTGCGGATTTTATGAATATCTTTCCAAATTCAGTCATAGTTTCCTCTGCAAAGGCTTTTGCAATGATGAAGCAGTTTTTTGGAACGGATTTTTCGGACAGACGGATTGTTGTATCAGACGGGGATAATCTGTCACTTGGAACGCATAATCTGACATTTATTGCTGCTCCAATGGTTCATTGGCCGGAGGTAATTGTTACATATGATAATACTGACAGGCTCCTGTTCTCAGCAGATGCATTTGGTAAGTTTGGCGCACTCGATGCAGCGGAGGAATGGGCTTGTGAGGCGAGACGTTATTATTTCGGAATTGTCGGAAAATACGGTGTTCAGGTACAGAATCTGTTGAAAAAAATCTCATGCTTTGATATTCAGAAAATCTGTCCTCTGCATGGACCTGTTCTTACAGAAAATTTAGAATATTATATTAATCTTTATAATATCTGGTCAGGTTATGAGGTTGAAACAGAGGGGATTGTAATTGCATATACCTCAGTATACGGCAATACGGAGAAGGCTGTTTTTAAGCTTGCGGACACACTTAGGGAGAACGGCTGCCCCAAGGTTGTAGTTAATGACCTTGCAAGATGTGACATGGCGGAAGCGGTTGAGGATGCCTTCAGGTATGGTAAAATTGTTCTTGCAACAACTACCTGCAACGGCGAAATATTCCCGTTTATGCGAGAGTTTATCAACATGCTTACAGAGCATAATTTTCAGAACAGAACGGTTGCATTTGTTGAAAACGGAAGCTGGGCGCCTGTTGCCGCAAGGGTTATGCATGGAATGCTTGAAAAGTGCAAAAATCTAACTTTTGCAGAAAATACGGTCAGAATTATGTCTGCCTTGAACGAGGAGAGTATGGCGCAGATAGAAAATCTGGCAACGGAACTTTGCAAATAAATTAAAAAACAAGAAAATAATGTCAGAAAACATTTGACAAGATATCAGTGCGGTGCTAGAATCGTTTTAATGTAAAAATCCCATGAGGGAGTAGCAAGCGTATAACGTAGCAAGTCAACATACTGACCAAAAGGTCTGGCTTGTTTTAAATTGCGAGACTCATGTATAACTGTGAAGCTATACATGGAGTCTGTATTTTTTAAGATATTTACCCAAGTATAGTTTCATGCTGTACTTGGGTTTTTCGTTTTTATAAAAGCTTTGTTGTATTTATATTGAAATGATTTGGAGGAACAGAAGATGGAATGGAGCTTATTATTTTTTCTTAACAGCGTATTGTTAGGCGTAGGACTTGCAATGGATGCCTTCTCGGTATCACTTGCCAACGGCTTGAACGAGCCGAACATGAAGAAAAATAAGATGTGTGGAGTGGCAGGTATTTTTGGGCTTTTTCAGGCAATAATGCCGATGATTGGGTGGATTTGCGTACACACAATTGTCCGGTATTTTAAGGCATTTGAGAAATTTATTCCATGGATTGCGTTGATTCTGTTAGGCTTTATCGGCGGCAAAATGCTGATTGAGGGAATCCGAAACAGGGATTGCGAAGAGGAGAAACCGAAGGTCGGTCTGGCGGCACTTATGGTACAGGGCGTGGCAACTTCGATAGACGCATTGTCAGTAGGGTTTACGATTGCGGAGTATGGTTTGGTAATGGCAATTGTCTGTGCTGCCATAATCGCAGTTGTGACATTTATTATCTGCATGGTCGGACTTATAATCGGTAAAAAAGTAGGAACAAAAATCTCCAATAAGGCGGCAATCTTCGGCGGTGCAATATTGATTATAATCGGGCTGGAGATTTTTATTACGGGATTAGTGTAGAGTGGGGTTAGTGAATTAAATGTTGCAGGCTTTGTCCGATAAAATAATCTCCGAAAGTGACCACTCGCGTTTAAGTTGCGGACGTAGCAGTACTAGGGTGCCAAAAAACAGCACCCAAGTACCGACGCCCGCAAAAATCACTTTCGGAGATTATTTTTTGGGGAATATTTTTTGTTATAAGTTTTCGAAGGTTTCTATTTATACACCAAATTCTCATTGCATTTTTCTCTGATTTATACGATACTTTTAGTATAGAATTTTTTTGATACGTATTTATGGCAAATTTGTTTTAAATAAGGAGTTTTATGAAAATAGGAGCATATCAGTTTGCGGTAACAGGTGATACAAAGCATAATCTTGAAATTATTGAAAAAGCAGTTATTCAGGCTGCAAATAAAAATGTCAGATTATTGATTTTTCCGGAGTGTGCCCTAACCGGATATCCGCCAAGGGATATTGAAAACTCCGCATCAATACAATTTGATGAATTACTATCTGCTTATGAAAGACTGCAAAATCTGACAAATGAAAAAGAAATTTTTTTAATAGTTGGAACAATTACAAAAGAAGACGATATATATTATAATAGTGCAGTTATTTTTATGCCGTACAAGGAAAAACAAATCTATCATAAGCGTGCGTTGTGGGGCTGGGACAGAGATAATTTTAAAATTGGAAATAACAAAGGAATATTTGAGATAGAAGATTTAAAAATTGGTGTCAGAATATGTTTTGAAGTCAGATTTCCTGAATTTTTCAGGGAGCTGTATAGGGAACGGACAGATTTGAATGTCATACTTTTTTATGATGTAGCGGATTATGATGATATGGAAAGATATGAATTAATAAAATCGCATGTCCGGACCAGAGCGGTAGAAAATGTGACATATACATTAACTGTTGACGCAATTTCTCCGTATCAGACGGCACCGACAATATTGTATGACAAATCCGGAACATCATTAGTTGAACTTGAACGCAATGAGGAGAATTTATTAATATATGATTTAGAGAAAATACCGCTTGATTTTGGAGAACAGGGAAGAAAAGAAATTTCAGATTGGCTGATATAGGAGGTATGAGCTATGGAAAAAGATATGCGTCTTGTAAATATTTATCTTAAAATATACAATAAGCGTTCTCTGACTATGGATGACTTGGCATATCTTGCAAAGTATTCTCCGGAATGCTTTGAGAAAACTTGTAAAAACGTTATATACAATGTTCCTGAAACCAAACCGATTATGGAGCCGGAACCACCTGCCAAAGAAGAATTAAGCGAGACAACTAAGCCCGAGTCTTCCGAGTGTCAGAAGATTGAGCTTATTCTTGAAAATATTAAAAATCTCGAATCAAATGAGCTTCCTGTTTCAAATATTGAGGCTGAAGAAGTGAAGAATCTGCTCGGAAATCTGTATATGGAATTGCTTTTTCCGCATAATGATAAAAATACATCTGTCAATATGGTGGAAGATGATAAGCCGTTGTTTGACAGGAAGATTTAAAGACTTAACTTAGGAGGATATTTAATATGAACTATGAAAGAACTTGTTATGAAGATGTGGGATACCGACCTTTATTGTATTATGTAATATTTGGAGCAAATGGCGAACAATTGGAGGTTTCAAGAGAACGTCACCATGTTGATGAGTTTCCTGAGGGCTTGGAGTGTACTTTTGTGCAAAGAACGCAAAATAGTGAATATATGTCATCAATGATAGGCGGCAGCATAGGCGAAATACTTGCAGAAGATTATCCTGCTCTTTATGAAGAAATTAAGAATACAGACCAATGGGCGGTCATTCAGGGAGAGGTAGTGAATGACAAGGACCTGAATTATATGCGTAATGCAATCGGGTTTGTACAGGCTTTTATGGAAACCGGAGCAGTCGGTGTGCTGGATTTACAGACATTTTCGCTTTTTTCGCCAAAAGAATGGGAAAACAATATTTTTTCACAGGAGTTTAGCCCATATCATCATGTAACCATTCTGGTTTCCGAAGACGGCGATAAAATATGGCTTCATACAAGAGGTATGCGTAAATTCGGAAGACCGGATATCAGTATTGAAAGAGTTACGGAAAAAGAGCTTGATAACGCAATTCAAGTCATTAATCAAATGATATATTATGGTGCTTTAGGTGCTTTTTTCGATAGAGCCGTAACGATTCATACACATACCGGAAAAACTTATGTTTTTAAGCCGAAGTTAATTAATGATTTAGACAATCCTGATTTTAACAATTCATATTATCGTGTTGAATGGGCGTATTGCGAATTGGTTGAGGAATAAAGTTTAATTTGTGCTTTGGGTCTTGCATTTTGTATTTTTTTATGCTAGTCTGAGCAATATAGAGAACAAACACTATGAAGGAAAGAGTAAGTTTGTCATACATTTACAGAGAATTCCCATTTGTGCTGAGAGGGATAATGGAAAGCAGACTGAACATGGCTCCGGAGTGGCGTACCGAGCAGCTAGGCTGTAAGATTACGACAGGGTCGCCTGTTATAGCGATAGAGTTTTGAAGAACTCGATGAGGTCCATTTCGTGAGGAATGAACGAAAAGAAGTGGTAACGCGGAATTTTATTCGCCTTCTGTTAGCAATAACAGGAGGCATTTTTTGCGTGAGCATTGAGCCTTGCGTATCATTGCATAAATATGATTTCCGGGAGCTTGCTCACAGGAAATCATATTTATGCAATGATACATACGGCGAAAGCCGCGACAGTGAGCAATCTGCGATTGCGAGCCTGTCGGCAAGGCTCTAAGCTACAGGAAGCAGGGGCGAAAGCCGCGACAGTGAGCAATCTATGATTGCGAACCTGTCGGCAAGGCGAAAAAGGAGAATATATGTACACAAACTCTCGCGATGAAGAAGTACGGTTTTTAAAAAGACTTTGGAGCGCACAGCCGACAATCTGTCCCAAATGCAAGAGTGCAGAGCTTGAATATCTTCATAAGAAAGCAAAGAAAAGCAATTGTGACTGGAAATATCCTGCCTGCGGTGAGATATACAGAACAATTAATATGTTTAAAGAGCTTCCGGAGGATTAATTTCTCCAATACTTTATAACCCGTTTAAGGTTGAAGGTGTCGAGTGGGCAAGAGTCAGAGGGCTTGTTAAGAAATTCAATGATTCGGAATTCTGGAAGGATGACAGTGCATTGAATGAGCTTAAACAGATTTTTGCTTCGGTTGGAGAGAATGTTGTTTTGACACCGCCATTTTACTGCGACCATGGAAGCAAAATTTCATTTTGCGGAGATGTTGTTATTAATCCGGGAGTGACGATTGGTAATGATGTTGTAATCGGTTCCGGCTCGGTTGTAACCAAGGATATTCCGTCCCATGTTATAGCGGCTGGAAATCCGTGCAGGGTAATCAGGGAGATTACAGAGCAGGATAGGGAGACCTGGCAGAAGCAGTATGAAGAATATCTTACGGACACGCAGGGGCGGCATGATTGAAGGCGGATTCGCCAAGGGAGGTTTGTTATGCACATAGAACATATCGCAATGTATGTAAATGATTTAGAGAGAGCAAAGGATTTTTTCCTGAAATACTTTGGGGCATCAGCTAATGGAGGCTACCATAATACAAAAACAGATTTTCGGTCATATTTTTTATCTTTTAAAGACGGGGCAAGACTGGAGATAATGAACAGACCCGATATGGCGGATGATGAGAAGAATCCTGCAAGAACCGGATATTGTCATATCGCATTCAGCACAGGAAGCAGGGAAGCGGTTAATGAGCTTACCAAACAGTTGCAGGCTGACGGCTATGAGATTATGAGCGGGCCAAGAACTACGGGGGATGGTTATTACGAAAGCTGCATTATCGGAATTGAAGGAAATCTTATTGAAATAACAGAATAAGTTTAATAACTAATAAAAAAGATAACAACAGGAGGATTTTATTATGAACAAGAAACCTTATTACATCACAACAGCGATTGCCTATACATCGGGCAAACCGCACATCGGCAATACCTACGAAATTGTACTTGCGGACAGTATTGCAAGATTTAAGAGAGCGCAGGGATATGACGTGCGTTTTCAGACAGGAACAGATGAGCATGGTCAGAAAATTGAGTTGAAGTCAGCGGAGGCAGGAATTACTCCAAAAGAATTTGTTGACAATGTTTCAACCGAGATTAAAAGAATATGGGATTTGATGAACACCTCTTATGACAAATTTATCAGAACAACTGATGAAGACCATGAGAAACAGGTCCAGAAGATTTTTAAGAAACTCTATGATAAGGGCGATATTTACAAAGGACATTACGAAGGAATGTATTGTACTCCTTGTGAGTCATTTTTTACCTCATCACAGTTAGTAGACGGCAAATGTCCTGACTGCGGAAGAGAATGTCAGCCTGCCAAGGAAGAGGCATATTTCTTTAAGATGAGCAAATATGCGGACAGACTTATTAAGCATATTGAGGATAACCCTGAGTTTATTCAGCCTGAATCACGCAAAAATGAGATGATGAACAACTTCCTCAAAGCAGGACTTCAGGATTTGTGCGTATCAAGAACCTCTTTTAAATGGGGAATACCGGTAGATTTTGATGATAAGCATGTTATATATGTATGGATTGACGCATTAAGCAACTATATTACCGGACTCGGATATGATGTTGACGGCAATAACGGCGAATTATTTAATAAGTACTGGCCGGCTGATTTGCACCTTATCGGCAAGGATATTTTGAGATTCCATACAATTTACTGGCCGATTATGTTAATGGCACTTGATGTTCCGCTTCCAAAACAGATTTTCGGACATCCTTGGCTTTTACAGGGCGACGGCAAGATGAGCAAATCAAAGGGTAATGTGCTTTATGCAGATGACCTTGTTGATTTCTTCGGAGTTGACGCTGTACGTTTCTTCGTACTTCACGAAATGCCATTTGAGAATGACGGCGTAATTACCTGGGAGTTAATGGTTGAGAGAATGAATTCCGAGCTTGCCAATACCTTAGGAAATCTTGTTAACCGTACAATCTCAATGTCCAATAAATATTTTGGCGGCGTGGTTAATAATAAGGGTGTTGCAGAGGATGTTGATGACAATCTCAAAGCAACAATTCTTGAAGAAGTAACCAAGGTTAATGAGAAGATGGATAAATTAAGAGTTGCGGACGCAATTACAGAGATTTTCAACATCTTCAAACGCTGCAATAAATATATTGATGAGACAATGCCTTGGGCACTTGCAAAGGATGAGAGCAAAAAAGAGCGTCTTGAAACCGTTCTTTACAACCTCGTTGAGGGAATTACAATTGGTGCTTCACTTTTGGAGGCATTTATGCCTGAAACCTCAGAGAAGATTTTAAATCAGTTAAATGCAGATAAGAGAGAGCTTTCTGATATGACTGAATTCGGCAAATATCCTTCAGGAAATAAAGTAACCGAGAAGCCTGAAATTCTTTTTGCAAGACTTGATGTTAATGAGGTTATGGAAAAAGTCGAGGCAATGAGAGCAGCTGACAGTGCAGAAGATGACCTTGAAAAGTCACATCCGGGAATTGATGTTGAGAAGAAGCCTGAAATCACAATTGATGATTTTGATAAGATTCAGCTTAGAATCGGTGAAATCCTTAAGTGCGAAGAGGTTCCGAAGTCCAAGAAATTACTCTGCTCACAGGTAAAGATTGGCAGCGAGGTTAAGCAGATTGTTTCAGGAATTAAAATGCAGTATTCAGCAGAGGAAATGGTCGGCAAGAAGGTTGTGGTTGTTACCAACTTAAAGCCTGCAAAGCTTGCCGGAATACTTTCAGAAGGAATGCTTTTATGTGCGGAGGATGCAGAGGGTAATCTGTCACTTCTTACAGCAGAAAAGGATATGCCAAACGGAGCAGAGATTGGTTAATGAGTAAGATTTTTGAATCACATGCCCATTATGAGGATGAGGCATTTAATGAGGACAGGGAGGCACTTTTGGCTTCCCTGCCTGAAAAAGGAATAGAGTATGTAATTAACGTCGGTTCTACCGTTGAGACCTGTCATAAAACCGTGGAGCTTGTGAAGCAGTATGATTTTGTCTATGGTGCATTGGGCATTCATCCGAGTGAGATTCGGGGCGCATCATGGGCTGATTTGGAATGGATTGAGAGTGAGGCTTCTGCAAATCCTAAGATTACTGCGATTGGTGAAATCGGTCTTGATTATTATTGGGACAAGGATAATAAAGAAGAGCAGAAAAGTTATTTTGAGCGTCAGATTAATATTGCGAAGAAACTGGGTAAACCGATTATCGTGCATTCCAGAGATGCGGCGAAGGATACCTACGAGTGCATGCGTGATTTTGGGGCAGCAGAATGCGGCGGAGTGGTGCATTGTTTTTCCTATCCCGTCGAGGAGGCGGCAAAATATCTTGATATGGGCTTTTATATCGGACTTGGCGGTGTTGTTACGTTTAAGAATGCAGCCAAGGTTAAGGAGGTAGCGGCATACGTGCCGATTGACAGAATACTTCTGGAAACGGACTGCCCGTATATGGCTCCCGAACCGCACCGCGGCAGAAGAAACAGCTCATTATACATTCCGTATATTGCACAGGCAATTGCTGATATTAAAAATATGGATTATGAAGAGGTCGTTGCCATTACAAACAGAAATGCGCGTCAGATGTACGGAATTAAATAGAAAGGGTCAGGTATGAATTTAAGTAACCCAACAAATACACTTGCGATTATTAATAAATATGATTTTGTTTTTCAAAAAAAATATGGTCAGAATTTTCTGATTGATGACAATATAGTCGAGAAAATTGTCAGGGAAGCCGGCGTTACAAAGGACGATTTTGTTCTTGAAATCGGACCCGGAATCGGAACGATGACGCAGGTTCTCTGTGCTAATGCAAGAGAGGTTGCGGCAGTAGAGATTGATGATAATCTGATTCCTATTTTGCAGGAAACATTGGCTGAATTTGACAATGTTACGGTAATCCACAACGATATTCTGAAAGTGGATATTGCGGCACTGGCACAGGAGAAAAATAACGGCAGACCGATTAAGGTTGTTGCCAATCTTCCGTATTACATTACAACGCCTATTATTATGGGACTGTTTGAAAGCAATGTGCCGATTGACAGCATAACAATCATGGTTCAGAAGGAGGTTGCTGACCGTATGCAGGTCGGACCTGGAACCAAGGATTACGGTGCGTTGTCACTTGCGGTCCAGTACTATGCGAAGCCTGAAATTGTTGTAAATGTTCCGCCGACCTGTTTTATGCCAAGACCGAATGTCGGCTCAGCGGTAATCCGCCTTGTCCGCCATGAGAGGGTTCCGGTTGATGTTAAGGATGAGAAGCTGATGTTTAAAATAATCCGCGCGTCCTTTAACCAGAGGCGTAAAACGCTTGCGAACGGATTGAGCAATTCTCCTGAAATACAGCTTTCCAAGGAGATAATTACCCGCTCAATTGAGAAGCTTGGCAGAGGTGCTGCAATCAGGGGAGAGGCTCTTACATTAGAAGAATTTGCCGCACTTTCCAATATAATTTACGAAGAATTACATTCATAAAAGTATAACTCCTTCCATATATTTTAATGGGTATTGACCTGATAAAATATGGAAGGAGTTTTTATTATGGAATATAACAGACTGGTGGCATATATTTATTCCTATAACAGCGGACTGAAAAATCGAAATGTTGGTTTTGCACGTTTGGAAATCAGAAATGACAATATAAAAATGAGCATTAACATGAAAAATGCGGTGGCAGAGAGTTATTCCATCTGGAATGTCTGTCTTTTTTACAGGGAAAATGACAGTATTTGCGGAATTAAGCTTGGCGAAATGATTTTCGACAGAGATACGGAGGAATTTACATACAGCGGTCCGGCTCTGAATATTGAGAACAGTAATAAAAGCTTTAATGATATCAGAGGAATTTATATGCTTTCAGGCAATAATAAAAGTTATATGTTTGCAAGCGAGTGGGATGATTTGGGATTTGCTCCCGAAAAAATAGTTTTACAGGATAGGCTCGGTAGTTCGGATGTGGAACTGCGGGTTGCGGAGCAGACAGTGCCGTATATGGCAGAAGTCCAAAATGAATATGCAGCACAGGACGAACCGGAAATGACGGATGCAGCGGAAATGCAGGACGAACCGGATATATCGGATATACCGGGAATGCAGGATGAACCGGAAATGCCGGCGACGCCAGATGAGAATAATATGAATAGTGAGCCGGACGAAACAACGGAGCTTGACAGAATGTGGGAGCGAATCAGTGACCGCAGGGAAAGACTGTTCATATTTGCAGATGATGAATTGTATGATGTGATAGAAATCAATCCTGATGATATTGATAAAATGCCGAATACAAACTGGCATTTGAGAAATAACAGCTTCTTAAATCACGGATATTTCAATTTCCGTCATCTGATTGCAGGCAAAATGCGTACTGAAGACGGAACGGGTTATTTTATCGGGGTTCCGGGTATTTATAACAGAAGGGAACGCAATCTGGCAAGCATGTATGGCTTCAACCACTTTAAATTCAGCATGAGAAGCGATATGAGGCTTAACCAGTTCGGATATTGGTACAGAGAGATTACTGATTAGTCCAATGGATTAATCAGTACATATCTTAAATGGTCCACAAATTTGTCATGGAGTCGGATTACCGAACGTGCAGTGCCCTCACATTCAAAGCCGAGTCTTGTTAATAAATTGATTGAAGGCTTGTTGTCAGGCAGTACAAATGCTTCGATTCTGTGCATATGGTTCTCGGCAAAAACAGCAGAGATTAGTGCGGCAAGTGCTTCAAGGGCGTAGCCCTGCTTGTGAAATTCCGGCAAAAGCTTATAGCCTATAATACATGAGCGGTATACGCCCTTATCAATATGACTGAATGAGGCGGTTCCGATAATGCGGCCGGGGTCATTAAGCCTGTAAAAATAATAGCGTATATAGCTTCCGTTAAGGAAGGACTCATATTCACTTCGAAGCAGAACACGCTGGTAGTTCAGTGTATAGAAATCAATTGGCTTGGCAGGCTCAACCTGATTAAAAAGGCGGCTTCCCGAGGCATAGAATTCCAGGGAATGTTCGGCATTGTTCTCGTTTAAAACCTGTAAGGATAATCGTTCTGTTTCATATTTGAAGTGCATAATATCATTCTCCATGTTATTTTAGATGTTGAATTAAAAACCCTATATGTATTATACTATAATCCAAAGATATTTTGGAGTAGTAATTATATGAATCGCAGGAATTTTACCGAGGATGAGAAATATATGTATGAGGCGGTCAAACTTGCCAGACGTGCGGCAAGAATTGACGAAGTGCCAATCGGCTGTGTAATTGTACATGACGGCAGGATAATAGCTAAGGGCTATAACCGCCGCAACACGGACAAGAGTACACTTGCCCATGCGGAGATTATGGCTATCCGCAAAGCCAGTAAGGTTATAGGGGACTGGCGTCTGGAGGACTGCACACTATATGTTACGCTGGAGCCTTGTCAGATGTGTGCAGGAGCGATTGTGCAGGCAAGAATTCCAAGGGTTGTAATGGGAACGATGAATGCCAAGGCAGGCTGTGCCGGCTCCGTCATCAATATTTTGCAGATGGAGCAGTTCAACCATCAGGTTGAGGTAACAAAGGGTGTGCTTGCAGACGAGTGCAGGGAAATGATGCAGAGTTTTTTTAAACAGCTTCGGGACAGTAAAAAATAAAAAGAATAACATATAATTGACTTTTTATCCAAAATTGGATATACTAACCCTTGCATTAATTTAATATGTTAACACTTCCATGTATTCGTGGAGGATATGTTTTGCCTGGGTCTCGCGCAATAGGAATCTGCGAACCATGTCAGGTCGGGAACGAAGCAGCATTAAGCGGAACCTCTTATGTGCCGTGAGGGTGCCTGGGCAGCATAGCATATCCAAAGCGGGTACATGGATTTTTTATTGTGTATTTTTAAAGCGGCGTGCTATACTATAGCAAAATCCCTGTTGATTAAAGGAGAGGAATAAATGCAGACGGATTATTTATTGATAAATGCCTGTCGTGATGATAAGGCGAGAGTGGCGGCGTCCTTTTTAAAAAGGGATTGAATCAATGTGAATGTTAAGGATGATCTGGGTTTTTCACCAATACATTATGCATGCAGAAACGGCAATGAGATTCTTGTAAAGCTGCTTATTGAAAAGGGCTGTGACATAAATCTTCTGTCGGCAAAAGACCTGTCTCCGTTACATCTGGCAGCAGTGTCCGGCAATAATACCGTAGTCAGGCTTCTTGTTGAAAACGGGGCGGATATTAATGCAACGGATAAGAACGGACAAAGTGTTCTTATATATGCGATTAACGCAGGCAAAGCAGCAACGGCACAGTATCTGATTGAAGCCGGGGCTTCTGTCATGCTGCCGGATAAGCAAAACCGGACTGCGCTGGATTATGCTAATGCGGGCGGATATAAGGAATTGGTTATGCTTCTGTCTGATGGCGGAAGCAGGAGTGCCGATGACGGCGGAAATACTCCTCTTCATCAGGCCTGCTATAATGGCAGGTCGGAGGCTGTTAAGGCAATGCTTAACAATTCCGGTGTCGATGTTAATGCAGTCAACAATAAGGGCGAGACACCTTTGCATATAGCGGTTGATAAAGGCAATATCTATATAGCTAAAATGCTTTTGGAAGGAAATGCGGCTGCGGAGCAGCTTTATGATAATGGGGACAGCCTTGTATACAGGGCGGCCGTTAATAACATACATATGCTTAACACACTTATTCTGCATGGAGCAGATGTTAATTATCCTAATCGTAATGGGGAAACGGCACTTATATATGCCGTAAAAGCAAAACGTAAATCACTGGTTGATTTACTTATGGAAAACGGTGCGGATGCGTCCCGTATGGACGGATTGGGCTGTAGTGCACTTGATTATGCAAAAATAACCGGACGTCAGGATATAATTGAGCTTTTACAGCAGGAAGAAATTATAGAGGAGAAGGATAATGGAAAATGAGAAATTAAATGAGCTATGGGCATTGCTGGACAGGAATAATACCGGCTACATAAAATGGTTTAACAGTTATTATGACCCGTATTTTAATTTTAAACTTATAACAATGGATGTATATAATGCGGTCATGGAGGGCGTTTTGGGTATTACAGCGGCAGAGGCTGAGCTTATTGATTCAAAGGGACTGTCTGTGCTGCACAGGCTTGTGCTTCATAATTATTATGACGCTGTTGAAGGCCTTTTGAAGGCAGGAGCCAATCCGAATGTCAGAGGCGGTAACAGTGATGACGGAAAGGGTGTGTATTCGGGAACGACGCCTTTTTTGCTTGCCTGCTTCATGGGTAATTATAATATGGCAGAGCTTTTGGCGGAATACGGAGCAGATACTTCGGCAACAGATGACAGCGGAAGAAATGCTTTTCATTATATTGCGTCATACTATGAATTTTTTGTCTATGAGGATTTTGAAGTTAATTCTGACATAATGCGTCAGAAGACAGCGATTATTCCGCTTATTAAGGCTGACATTAACGCAAAGGATGTTGAAGGCAGAACGCCGTTAATCCGTCTTTTGACATACCGTTCAGAATCTTATAATGCAAATAGAAGACTGCTGGTTCAGCCGTTTATAGATAATGGTGCGGATGTGACAGCGCGGGATAATGATGGAAATACAACACTTATTCTGGCGGCCAAGGGTAAATTTATAACGGGAATGTATATATTATCGCAATACAGTGAACTTCTGAATCTGCAGAATGATAATAAGGATACGGCACTGCACTGCTTAATAAGCCAATCCTATTACTTTGCACAGGTTTATCTGCTTTACAGCAGGGGCATGAGTGCCGATATTGCCAATTCGGACGGACAAACGGTCAGACAGATTCTGGAAAGAGGGAATAAGGACAACCTGTGGATGATTGATGATAACTGGAAGCCAAAGAACGAGGAATTTAAGGAATGGGCCGAATATGTTTCAAGATCTTCGGACTGGTATCTTTTTTCGTTGGAATATCTGAAAAAATGGCTTATTCAGTTAGATACTGATGATGACGATGATATGGAAGAGGCGAGGTATTTAATAAATCATTTTGCCGGGGCAGGTATAGAGCAGCTGTTTGATGTGCTTGCAGAACTGGGTTTTGATTTGACGCAGTTAATATATCATGGCTCAGCAGCAACCTGTTTTAGGGATGAGCTTATTGATAAAAATCTTAGAAATATTGAAGATTTATTTATACTTGAAAAAATGGCGGAGTACAATACGGATTTGAATTCACCGGGATGGAAGAACAGAACTCCGGCATGCGTCTATGCAATGAGGAACTCAGACATATGTGAAGAACTTCCTTTTAAAGTTACAAAATATTTTACAAAGGAATCCTTCGAATGCAGGGATGATAACAAAATGGCGGCAATTCACTATGCAGCATTGTATAATTCAGTAAATAAATTAAAAGCAATGCTTGAGGCAGGTGTGGATATAAATCTGACGGGAGATAAGGGGCGTACTCCTTTACATATAGCCTGTATACATGGTTCAGTGGAGGCGGTTGAGCTGCTTGTTGAATATGGTGCTGATGAGAAGATAAGGGATTCCAAGGGCAGTACGGCCGCGCATTATGCGGTATCCGATGATGAGAGAAAGAAGTCAGAGACTGTAATGGTTAAGCTTATTAGTGCCCTGGCAGTTATCGATATGCCTGATAATGACGGAAGAACTCCGTTTGCAATGGCAATGAGGCTGAAATCGGAGCAGTTGGCAGAAACCTTTATCGACAGGGGTGCAGATATAAATCATGCGGATAACGACGGAAGAACACCTTTGCTCACTCTTTTATACTATCATGGCGGTGCACGACTGGGAAAAATGCTTGTTAAAAACGGCGCGGATATTAATGACAGGGATAAAAACGGCAGCAGCGCATTATTTTATGTGGCGAAAGCAGGCGATATTGAGCTTACCCGGTATCTTCTGAAAAAAGGTGCGGATTACAATGTTGTTAATAATAAGAGGGAGTCGGTTGTTGACCTTGTTATTAAGAACGGCTGGGCGGATATCCTTGAGCTTATGCCCGATATTATGGTTGCAGCAGAGTCGGATAATGAGGATATTGGTGTAATCAAAACTGATACAAAGATATATGAAGAGGAGCCTGAGCCGGAGGAGGAGAATAATCTTCTTACAGAGTCAGATGTTAAGCTGTTAGAGGCAAAGCTGGAGGCAGAAGAATATGGAGAGGATTTTGAACCAATCAGGGCTGCATATACTGCTAATTTCGGTGAAGAGAACGGACTCAGGGTCGCAAAATACATTTATAAGATGAGTAAAATGGCGGCAGACGGTTCGGCGGAGAAAAACAGAGAGGAATATACGAAGCTTGCACTGGCTTATCAGAGCCTTATGCAGGAGATAATGAAGGATATGGGTAATTAAGCAAAATATTTGTTATTTTAGCTTAAATATGATAGAATGATTCTGTTTGGAATTATTTAAAAAGATGAGCGAGGAAGCATAATGTCTTACACTGCTTTATACCGTAAATGGAGACCTGACAATTTTAATGATGTAAAGGGTCAGGACCATATAGTTACAACATTGAAGAATCAAATAGAGTCTGACAGAATCGGTCATGCCTATCTTTTCTGCGGCACAAGGGGAACAGGTAAGACCACAATGGCAAAGATTTTTGCCAAAGCGGTTAACTGTGAGCATCCCGTGGACGGAAATCCATGCGGCGGGTGTGCGGTATGCAATGCGATTGCAAAAGGCTCATCACTTAATGTTATAGAAATTGATGCAGCCAGCAACAATGGTGTTGATAATATCAGACAGATAAGGGAAGAGGTAAGCTACAGACCTACGGAGGGCAGGTATAAGGTTTATATCATTGACGAGGTGCATATGCTTTCAATCGGAGCCTTTAATGCACTTTTAAAGACCTTGGAGGAACCTCCGTCATACGTTATTTTCCTGCTTGCGACAACGGAGGCACATAAGATTCCGGTTACGATAATGTCCCGTTGTCAGAGATACGATTTAAAAAGAATACCTGTTGATGTAATTACCGGAAGACTTCGGGAGCTTGTTACGGCGGAGAAGGTTCAGGTTGAGGACAGGGCACTTCAATATATTGCGAGAATGGCTGACGGTGCACTTCGTGATGCATTAAGTCTTCTTGACCAGTGTATGGCATTCTATATGGGTCAGGAGCTTAAATACGAGGATGTACTTGAGGTCCTGGGAGCGGTGGATACTGAGGTGTTCTCCGAAATGCTCCGAATGGTAATTAATTCAGATGTTACGGGATTAATCGGCAGGCTGGATGAACTGATTTTACAGGGCAGGGATTTATCACAGCTTGTATCGGATTTTACATGGTATTTAAGAAATTTACTAATAGTAAAGACTGCAAAAAATGCAGAGAGCATGCTTGATATGTCTGCTGAGAATCTGCAAAGAATCCGCGAGGAAGCATACATGGTGGATGAGAACACTATAATGAGGTATGTGCGTATCCTTTCAGAGCTGTCAGCGTCGATTAAATTCTCTACCCAGAAGAGGGTGCTTGTAGAGGTTGCATTGATTAAAATGACAAGACCTCAGATGGAGAAGGATATGGAATCCATCTGTGAGAGGCTGAAGGCACTGGAGAATCTTGTCAAAGAGAAAGAGGATATGCTTGCTTTGGTGGCATTAAGACCTGAGAAGCCTGTTGGGGCAGCTCAGACGGCTGTATCAATGGAGGCAGAGCCGGCGGCAAAATCAGTCACGCCTAAGCAGACAATTAAAGCCTTATCCGGGGATTTACAGGCAGTTGTAACGAACTGGCAGGGGATTGTCGGTCAGACCGACGGCGTTTACACCAGCTTTTTACGCTCTGCAAGAATAACGGTAGTAGAGAACAGACTTGTTATTGTTACGGATGACCCGTTTATACATTCGTACCTTAGCACGGAAGCGGCAATTGTAATGTTGAAGGACATTATTGAAAATACAATTGGCAAAAGTGTTGATTTGGAAGTTAAATTACTTTCAGAAAACACAACCTTCGAGGAATCCTTTGAGGATGTCGAAGAATATGTTAAAATGAATATCTCAGTAGAAGATTAATTAGGAGGATTTTATGGCAAAACGTGGTGGATATCCGGGAGGAGCAATGCCGGGTAATATGAACAACTTAATGAAACAGGCACAGAGAATGCAGAGACAGATGGAAGAGTCTCAGAAGGAATTAGAGGAGAAAGAGATTACGGCGGCAGCAGGCGGCGGTGCGGTTGAAGTAACAATCAACGGCAAGAAGGAGATTCTCAAGGTTAAATTATCTCCTGAAGTAGTTGACC
Source organism: Butyrivibrio sp. (assembly GCA_045124255.1). Classification (GTDB taxonomy): domain Bacteria; phylum Bacillota; class Clostridia; order Lachnospirales; family Lachnospiraceae; genus Eshraghiella. The sequence goes on from JBGVLM010000019.1 coordinate 25,529, forward strand.
CTGATGATATTGAAATGCTTGAGGATTTAATTGTTGCAGCAACTAATGAAGCAATTCGCCAGATAGAAGAGCTTTCACAGGAATCTATGTCTAAGATTACAGGTGGTCTTGGGGGATTTGGATTTTAATGGATTATTACGGAAGTCAGATTAGTAAATTAATTGAAGAACTGGCAGCTTTACCGGGCGTTGGGGCGAAGACCGCACAACGCCTTGCTTTTCATATCATTAATATGCCCATGGAAAGGGCAGAAGGACTTGCCAATGCAATTATTAATGCCAAGGAAAATGTACGCTACTGCAAAACCTGCTGTACACTTACCGACAGGGAGGAATGTCCTATTTGCAGCAATCCTGAGCGTAATCATAAGGAGATTATGGTCGTTGAGAATGCAAGGGATTTGGCAGCCTATGAGAAAACCGGCAAATATAAGGGCGTGTACCATGTTTTGCATGGTGCAATTTCGCCAATGCTTGGAATCGGTCCCGGAGATATAAGGATTAAGGAACTGCTGATACGTCTTCAGCAGGATGTGGATGAAGTTATTATTGCTACCAATTCCAGTCTTGAAGGAGAGGCTACGGCCATGTATTTATCCAAGGTAATTAAGCCTGCGGGAATTAAGGTAACAAGAATTGCCAGCGGCGTTCCTGTCGGTGGAGACCTGGAGTACATAGACGAGGTAACCTTACTTCGTGCTTTCGAAGGAAGAACGGAATTATAGCAGTCGGAGGATACAATGCCAAAAGAACATATTTTGGTTAATGACATAATTACAGAACATAGGGAGCGTATGCTCAACCTGAAGAAATATTATCCATTTTTCAAGTTGTCCGAGACCTCTTTTTCATGGTTTATGGAAGGAAAATATGACAATTTGGACATGGGTTATATTTTGATGGCTGTGCTGCGCTTTTTTATTGAGGAAAATAACTTTAAAGAGCAGGATGTAACCTATAACCGGTATGCAGAATTTATGAATGACTGTATCAGAAGGGATTTTGGAATAATCCTTGATGAAGAGAACAATAAGATTCTAATCGATTATATTTTTGATAAATTAAAAAATGACGGCAGGCCGTTTACTTTTGAATATTATGACCCTGTTGAAAGGGTAAAGAAGGTCTCCAGGGTCAGACTTTTGGAGAGCAGGATTCAGGACGGAACGGTGTGGTATTCAATAAGCCCTGACGGAATTGAATTCTATCTCGATACCAAGGAAATCAGGGATGAGAGTAAGATAAGTGTAGAACAGCTCCTTTTGGAGAAAATGATTCGTTCAGAAGATTTTAAGGGAGGTACCGAGGTTGTTAAGAGAATCAATCAGGAGGTTGAAAGACTATGGTACCACAAGAACAAGGTCATTGACCTGCTGACCACCGATGTTTTTGCAGGAATGGAGGCGTATGAACATTTCTTTGACACGGGAATCAGATGGTTTGATGAGGAGCAGAAACTTTTTGTTAAGAATAAGGAACTGATTGAGACCGCCTTAAAACGTGCTGAGGGTGAGAAGCTTTCCGGTGATGCAGCGCAGTTTTACAGAACCTCTAATGAGATTTACCGTCTTGATACGGAACTTAAGGTAGCCATGAATAATCACAGCGAATTATTGAAGGCGTGTACGGATTTGGGGATTAAGGCTGATGAAATTATACGTAAATCCAAATTAAGCAGGCTTCGCAGCAGATTTGATTTCATAAGTATGAGGGAGAATCTGATTCGAAAGGACAGAAGAGATGTTCTGGAATATCTGATACATCCTTTTCTGGAGCTGAAGCTTAATAAATATCTGGATTTGTCCAAGGTGGAGGATTTGTTAAGCTACAGACCCGAACAGAAGGAAGCGGCGGAGAAGGTTGTCAGGCTGCCGGCAGAGGATATTGTGTTTGAGGATGAACTTGCGGACAAGAGGTTTATCGGCAATGCAAGAACGCTGTTTTTGATTCTTCTTGAAATGCTTGATGAACGCGGTGAAATTACTTTAAGAGAATACAATGAGAGAGTAAGCAGTATTTTATCCACGGCAGTTTTTCAAAATGGGGATTATTATGCTTTTCTCGTACATTTATGCGGAAAGAAAAGCTACACCCTGATTAAAAGTGACTCGGCGGAAGAGACATTTCTTGATGAGGGAATCAGAACATTTCTTGAGGAACCGGCATTTGCAAAATATGTCGGAATGCGTTTTGAACTGGAGCTTGCGGGCGGAACAACGGAGGAGCTGCAGCTTGGCGGGTATGCAATCGTAACCAATTTTGTAATCCGAAGAATTAATATATAAGAGGTTTTGATATGGAGAACAGAAATCTTGAGAAAGCATTGGATATTGTATCGGCATTAATAATGGGTGACAGTGTCGGTGCCTCCGGCAGCAATGCAATGCTGTATGAGGAATACAGCCATAACAGTGAGGTATATGACATCCTTATACGGATATTGAAGAAGCTGGACATACATCTTTACGAATATAATAACTCCCTTATCATCAGTGCAGGTAATAATAACAGAGTATTTGGCTTCACTAATGAAGAATTGAAAAAGATTATGGGACTTAGGCTCAATAAAGAACTTTTTATGGTCTATTTTATTATTTATAACATAATTACCGAATTCTATAAGGACTCTGCGAACAGTACATATCTCGAATATATCCGTATTGAGGATGTTATTCGTTCAACAGATGCAGCGTTGTCAGGCCTGATTGACCATTCAAAGGGAATTGTCATGGAAGAGGCAGAGGAGGAATCCTTCAAAGCACTTGCACTACTTTGGGACGAGCTTCCGGTTGTAAGTGTTGATGATAAAAACGGAATTCGTGCAGCGAAGAATTCCAAGTCGGGTTATGCCAAAATAACCTTTAATTTCCTTGTGTCCCAGAAACTTTTTACCGAATCCGGGGACAGATACTTTCCGACGGACAGATTTAAGGGAATTGCAGAGAATTATTTTGAGGACAACAGGGGCAGACTTTATGAGATTATGAACAGCTCTGACGGAGAGGAGTAAAGAATGGCACAGATTAACAGAATTCGTGTGAATAACGTTAAATATAATTTCGGCACGCAGTTTTATGATGATTTTCTTATGCGTTTATCGGGCAAAAACACAATTTATGACCTTGCAAACGGCGGCGGAAAGAGCGTGTTAATGCTCCTTCTGCTGCAGAACATGATTCCGAACTGTACACTTGACGACAAGCAGCCGATTGAGAAATTATTCCGTTCCGGAAACGATAATACAACAATTCATTCACTTGTTGAATGGAAGTTGGACGCCTGTGACATCCGTAACGGCTGCAAATACATGACAACGGGCTTCTGTGCCAGAAAGGGCAGGGAGCAGGGCGAGGAGAGTACGAACAACAGGGAAACTGCGAATATAGAATATTTTAATTATTGTATTTTTTACAGGGAGTTCGGCGAGAATGACATTAAGAATCTTCCGCTTGTTAAGAACGGTGAGAGAATTACATATAACGGGCTTAAGACCTATCTGAGGGATTTGGAGAAAAAAGATTTTGGCGTAGAGGTCAGAATTTTTGACAGAAAGGGCGACTACCAGAATTTTATCAGCAATTACGGACTGTATGAAAGTCAGTGGGAAATTATCCGCGGAATTAACAAAACAGAGGGTCACGTAAGAACCTATTTTGAGAATAACTACAAGACCACACGTAAGGTTGTCGAGGATTTGCTGATTGAAGAGATTATTGAAAAATCCTATAATAACAGGATTCGCAAGGATTCCGAGTCCGGGGATGACGAGGAAATGGCTAAGACCCTTATGGATATCAAGGATAAACTTATTGAGTTATCTAAGAGAAAGGGAGAAATGGGCAGATATGACGAACAGATTTCTCTTTTGGAGGGCTTTGGCAGCAGGCTTCATGCTTTTACTGAGGTTTTCGCAGGCAGAAAAGATGTTGAGTTAAAGCTTCTGGATGTTCTTTTTGCATGCAGGCAGAAGGCGGCAGACACGAAGAAACGTCTTAACGAACTGGAGCTTGCAACGGAGCAATGCCGTGACAGTCTGGCAAAGGAGGCAAGACTTGTGGCACTTGCCGAGATAGAAACAGAGCTTGCTGAACTTGAAAAACTCGAAAGTCTGATTAATGAGACAATGGCTGAACGCAATGCCTTGACAAACAATCGCAATGCTCTTAAGGATGAGTTATATATGCACGAAAATGCCGCAGATTATCAGGACTATCTGACCAATAAGCGTCAGTATGACGAGACTAAGGCATTGATTAACAGCAGTAATTCTGACGGTCAGAATACTCTTAATGAAATGGCAGGGCTTGCCGCTGCAAAGGAGCTTATTGTTAATGAGAAAAGCAGCACACTTAATGCACGTAAGGATGAGCTTTTTGAGAAATATCAGACTGCATCGTCAGAATATGACAGTGCAAGTGCAAAGCAGCAGCAGGTTTACGGAAGCGTAAAGGTCTGCGAGGGCCTTTTGCAGGGACTTGAGTCTGAAATTTCCGCAATTGAACAGGAATTGGCAGAACTGCTTAAGGAAAGCGGTCTGCTGGTTGCCGACAATGCCTGGGATATGTGTGAAAGCACCAGGAGCAAAGCAGAAAGTGCAGAAAAAAATATTGAACAGCTTGAGGCTGCTGTCAGGGAGACGGAGAGCCGGCTTGGAATAATAAACAGCAATGGAATTGTAATTGAGAGTGAAATAGCAAAGCTTAACGATGAGGAGCAAAGCCTTCAGAATGAGCTTGGTGAAGCTATAGCAATACAGGAGAAAACGGATAAGATAAAAAATATCTACAATGCCGCCAACAGCGAACAGCTTGAAACAATTCTTGAGGAACTTCTGTACAGACTTAACCGCGAGAGAACGGATAATGAACAGCAGCTTGAAAAGCTTGTGGCATATGAAAACGATATTAAGAACCACAGACTGCCGGAGTATGAGCTTCCGTATAATTCAGTGCTTAAATATCTGAAAAGCCGCTACGGCGAAATTATAATGAGCGGCAATGATATTTTATCTGAAATGGGTAATAATGCCACGGAAGTGCTTTCCGTGCTGCCACAGGCACCTTTTGCGGTCTTTGTTAAGGCTTCTGATGATTTGTATAAAGAAATCTGCCGGGACAAGGTGTTGGAAACCCTTAACACGGGCGGCTATATAATACCGGTGCTTAAATATTCCGTAATTGAAGATGGTTTACAGCCGTTTGAGACGGAGGCGGCATTTGGCGCCTGCCGTAATATGGGTTTTCTTTGGGACGAGGCAATGCTTGCCGCAGAAATACAGAAGAATGCTGAAGAAATCAGCCACTATCAGGATATTGTCGGAAAATGTGCTGATAAATGCAGGATGGTTGCCGAGGATGAGATTTTTATAAAATCTGTCAGGGGAGTTAAGGACGCAGACTCAATAAACAGCAGGATACAGAGTATTCAGCGGGAAAGGGACAGACTTTTAAAACAGAAGGAAAACGAAATAATTAAAACCGGTGAACTTAAAGAAAAGCTTGTTGAATTAGCGGACGGAATCAGCAGTGAAAAGAAGCACCTTGAGGAATTCAGAAGGATGGCTGCACTTTATGAAAAAGCGGCCGCAAAAAATGATTTATTAAATAATAAATATTCAAGGCTTAAGGAAGAAGAAAATAAGCTTGACGAGGCGAAACGCAGTTACAGCAATATAGTAAAAAAGGCGGCGGACAGAAACAGAGAACTTGTGCAGTCCAAATCTGAGTATGAGCATACAATGCAGCAGCTTGATGAGTGCATAAGGGATTTTGAGGTTAATTTTAAGCCGTATCTTCAGAAGAATGTTTCACCGGTGAGCGGATTAACGGAGGAGGAGCTTAATGCACAGATGGCAGCTCTCCGCAAAATCGTATCAGGTGAGCTTGGCGATATTTCTGATAAGGAAAAACTGCTTGCGAGCTATGAGGCAGCAATGAAGAAGAGTGCCGACAATATTCTGTACAGGGGTATGACAATGGAGGAGGCTGCCAAAGCATACGAAGAAGGCAGACTTAATCCATGCAGCATTGAAGAAAGGCTCAGGCTCAAAATCCGGATTCAGGAGGCGGACAAGGCAGCTGCCGCCCTTGACGGTACCCTTGACGCACAGAGTGCCCAAAAGAACCGCATGGAGGGCAGTATTGAGCATGGCAGACGCAGATATCAGGATAAATACGGAGAGCCGGAAAGAGAGCATATAACAAATCCGCAGGCATTTATTGTTGCACACAGACAGGAAATGTCACGTATTGAGAAGGAACAGCTTGAAATTGCACAGACCATTAAAAAGGTTGAGAATGATAACAAGGACATTCTTTTTATGGAAAAGGATGTTGAGAGAATAATAAGAAATGCCGGCATAGAGGTGGCTGAAAACATAAATCCTGAGGGTACCTATCAGGAGCCGGCAGCAGAGGATTACGAGAAGCTGCAGAAGCAGTTTGAAAAGCTGCAGAAGGAAGAAAACAGACTCCGAAGCAGGTTTGTTGAGGATAAGCAGGAGCTTGTGGATTCTCTTAACAGGCTTGGGGCGTATGAGCTTGCAGGAGAAGTCAGAAGCAGTCTTTTGGCACCTTCAGAGGCCGCTGATGTGGAGGAAATGATTAAAAGCATACAGGAAACCAATGAATGTATTGCTCTTGAGCGTGACCGCATTGAGAAAAGCATAGCTGATATGGAAAGAATCAAGGACAGCTTTGAAAACCGCTGTGTTCAGATTTGCAGCAACATACGGACCGAACTTGACAGATTGCCGAAACTTTCAAGAATTACGATGGATGACGAGGTTATTCCGATAATAACATTGTCAATTCCATATATTAAAGAAGAATTGTATAAGGACAGAATGTCAGTATATATTAATGAAACTGTTGCAGGTGCGGAGACTTTTGACAATCCGGCTGACAAGCTTAAATATATGAAGAACCGCCTGTCATGGAAGAGGATGTTTTCAGTTATTGTCACGGATATGAACAGCATTAAGCTATGTCTTTATAAGCGTGAGCATATTAAGGACCAGAGCCGCTATCTCAAATACGAGGAGGCGGTCGGAAGTACCGGACAGTCACAGGGTATTTACATACAGTTCCTTATTGCGGTTATTCATTACATTTCAAGCCTGAATGCATTGGGCAAGGATGTTTCGGTAATCGGCAAAACAATTTTTATTGACAATCCGTTTGGTGCAGCCAAGGATGTATATATCTGGGAGCCTATTTTTAAACTTCTGAAAACCAATCATGTACAGCTTGTTGTGCCGGCACGTGGAGCAACACCGGCAATTACTAAAATGTTTGATGTGAATTATGTGCTGGGACAGAAGATGAGTGCAGGCAGACAGCAGACAGTGGTTGTGGATTACAGAAGCCAGGTTGAAACAGAAGAAATGGACTATAATATCATGGAATATGAACAAACAATGTTAGACATATTGTAACTTCTTTTGACATTGACATATTGCTGTGATAAAATTATTCAGGGTTATTATCTTTAAATATAAAGAAAATGAAAGGCAGGGTGTACAATTTGGACAGAGTTGAGTTGGGAATCAAACTGGAGCAGATTGGCAGACTTCGTGATAAAGGTGATTTAGAGGAAGCTGTTAAGGTTGTTGATACAATTGAATGGCGTAAGGTCAAGAAATGGTCGGAGCTTTCTGTTGCAGAAGAGATTTATGAACAGACAGGAAGACTTAAGGAAGCCAGAAATATATGCGTGTATGCTTATAATCGCAATCTTGGCGGAAAGCGTCTTCTGTACAAGCTTACGGAGTTATCCATAGCGATTAATGATTTGGATGAGGCTGAGGAGCTTTATAAGGAATTTGTTGAGGAAGCACCAAAGGATTCCGGAAGATATATTCTTTTGTACAAAATTAACGTCGCAAGAGGTGCGTCTATCGAGCGTCTTATCGAGATTCTTGAGGAATATAAGGACCATGAACTTGAGGAGCGCTATGCTTATGAGCTTGCAGAGCTGTATGCACAGTCGGGCAGACTGGACGAATGCGTCCGCGAATGTGATGATTTGATTTTATGGTTTAACGAGGGTGAATATGTTGACAAGGCACTTTCACTTAAGAAGAGGTTTGCACCGCTTACCAAATCACAGCAGATGAAATATGATGTGATGGAGCAGTACAGACAGGCAGGAATTAATATCCATGAATTGAGAGCACAGCAGGAAGCAGAGAGGGAAGCCGAGGCAGAGAAGGCTTCGGAGCCGCAGACAGAGATTATCGCCGTTGAAAAAGAGCCTGAGGAAGAAATCCTTGTTCCTGAGAAGAATTATTCTATTTACGATACTCAGAATATTCAGGCAGAGCTTGCCAAAAGTATGTCTATTATTATGGAAAGCATGGCTGAGAATGGTGAGAAAATATATGATGATACTGCAAGCGGAGAGACCGGTGGAACTACCGATATAATTCTTGAGCCGCTTGAGGGCTGGAAAAAAGTACTGTCAGGCGATTATGAACCATTGCCGGATGAGGATGCGGTTGATGCTGAGATTCGTGCCAAATTCAGGCCTGAATATGAGAGACAGCTTGAAGAGCAGGAGGCAAAGGCGGAGGAACGTGTTGAGCCTACAAAGGAAATCCGTATTAATACACATCACTGGAACCGTTCAGTGCCTGTTGCGACAGCACCTATAGTAACACCTTCCGTTGAGGCAGAGGTCAAACCGGAAGTTAAGACTGAAACAGAGGTTAAACCGGAGCTGGAGGTTAAGGTTGAACCGGTAGATGAGCCTGTCGTACAGCAGAAAGAGATGTTTGAGGAGACTCCTAAGCTTTCACCAATCGTATCCGTTGTCGGACATCAGAATGCAGCAAATATTATTGCCAATATTGCTGTTAAGGATATCGCAAATGATGATAACAGTGACGAGATTATTGAGGGTCAGATTGGTATTATGGACTGGTTAAATACCGCAATGACCGAAGAAACTGCAGTGCCGGTGGAAGATGCGAAAACAGAACCTGAGTCCGTAAGAAACAGTAATGCTGACATTGCAGCGCAGATTCGTGAGGAATTTGCAGAGCATGAGGATTTAGCAGAGGAAATTCTTAAAGAGGTTCAGTTAGAGGTTGCTGCCGCAGTAGAGGAAGAGGCAGAACTGATTCTTGAGGAGAAGACTGACTCTGATGCAGAAGAGAAGCTTGAAGTAGAGGAATTCTCAGGACTTGAAGAGGGTGATGAAGAAGCAGAGCTGATTGACAATGATGTTGAATCCGTGAGTGCCGAGGAAGAACTTCCTGAAATGACTGACAATGAGAAAAAATATATCCGCAAATACCTTTGTATGAGCGGAATGGAGGAATCCATTAACAGAGTTATCCAGGGTAAGAAGCTGGATTTGGACGACGGAACCTCCGCATACGGCAATATTGCAATTATCGGAAGGGCTGACACTGATAAAACAGGCTTTGCCATTAATCTTTTTAAGGCACTTCATGCAGATGATGATATCCGTCAGTTAAAGATTGCCAAAACAACGGCGGCAATCCTTAACAAAAAAGGAATCAGGGAATCAGCAGATAAGATTAAAGGAACGACTCTTATTATAGAAAATGCCGGAATGCTTACATTGGACGCAGTTAAGGGAATTACTGAATTTATGATGGGCCAGACCGATTCAATGTTGGTAATGCTTACCGGAGAGGATTATTCAATTAAGAGACTTTTTATGGAGGCACCTGCATTTGCGGCAATGTTCAATTACACGATTGAACTTAAGAGAATGTCAGTTAACGACCTTGTAGTTATTGCAAAAGATTATGCAAGAGAAAAAGGATACAGTATTGACGAAAAGGCTCTTTTGAAAGTATACTTATTAATCGATGAGCTTCAGGTCTCAACTCCGGGAGTTGAAGCAGACGAAGTAAAACGCCTTATTGACGGGGCAATTGAGAAATGTGGTAAAAAGGGTAAGGGGCTGTTTGGCCGTAAGGCAAACGGATTAATTTCATTAAAAGAAAAGCATTTTGTATAAATAAGCTTTTTATAATTGTGAAAAGAAGAAAGGAATTTATTATCATGAGTACAAACTTGGACCAGTTGTCAGTTAATGCCATCAGAGTTCTTGCTGCTGATGCAGTTCAGAAAGCCAATTCCGGACACCCGGGACTTCCGTTAGGATGTGCGGCTATCGGCTATGAGCTTTGGGGAAATCATATGAAGCATAATCCTGCTAACCCTAAATGGGCAAACAGAGACAGATTTATTCTCTCAGGAGGACATGGTTCCACACTTTTATATTCTCTTTTGCATTTGTTCGGATACGGACTTAAGAAAGAGGATTTGATGAATTTCAGACAGCTGGATTCTCTTACACCTGGACATCCTGAATACGGACATACAGTTGGCGTTGAGGCGACAACAGGACCTCTTGGTGCAGGTATGGGTATGGCTGTCGGTATGGCAGCGGCAGAGGCACATCTTGCAGCGGTATTTAATAAAGAGGGATATCCTGTAGTTGACCATTATACCTATGTTCTTGGCGGCGACGGCTGCATGATGGAGGGAATTTCATCAGAAGCAATGTCACTTGCAGGAACAATGGGACTTAATAAATTAATCGTAATCTACGATTCCAACAAGATTTCCATTGAAGGAGATACGGATATCGCTTTCACAGAGAATGTTCAGAAGAGATTTGAGGCATTTGGTTTCCAGACAATTACGGTTGAAGATGGTAATGATATTGAAGCTATCGGTGCTGCTATTGAAGAAGCAAAAGCTGATACAACAAGACCTTCCCTTATCACAGTAAGAACCAGAATCGGTTTCGGCTGTCCTGCCAAGGAAGGCAAAGCCAGTGCACATGGTGAGCCTTTGGGAGCAGATAATATTACAGCCCTTAAGGAGAACCTTGGATGGCCGTCACAGGAAGCATTCTATGTACCTGATGAGGTATATGACAATTATAAAAAGCTTGCCGCAAAGGGTGCGGACGCAGAAGCAGAGTGGAATGCACTTTTTGCTGATTACTGCGCAAAATATCCTGAGATGAAGGAATTATGGGATACCTACCATGATGAGAAGCTTGCGGACAAGGTACTTGATACAGAAGAATTCTGGGCACACGGCGATACACCTGACGCAACAAGAAATGTTTCAGGAAAGGTTTTAAATAAAGCAAAGGCTTTGCTTCCTAACCTTATCGGAGGTGCAGCAGACCTTGCTCCTTCAACCAAGACATATATGAATGAACAGGGAGATTTCTCTAAGGATAATTATGCAGGATGCAACTTACATTTTGGTGTAAGAGAACTTGCAATGGCTGCAATCGGAAACGGTATAATGCTTCACGGAGGACTCAGGGCATTTGTATCAACCTTCTTCGTATTCAGTGATTATACTAAGCCTATGGCAAGACTTTCTTCACTTATGAAGACACCTCTTACCTATGTATTTACACATGACAGCATTGGTGTTGGAGAGGATGGTCCTACACATGAGCCTATTGAGCAGCTGGCAATGTTCAGGGCAATGCCTAATTTCTCAGTATTCCGTCCATGTGATGCAACAGAGACGGCGGCAGCATGGTATTATGCATTGACCTCTAAGGATACACCTACTGCACTTGTACTTTCAAGACAGAATCTTCCGCAGCTTGCAGGCTCAGGCAGGGACGCATTAAAGGGCGGATATGTAATTGCTGATTCTTCCAAGGAAGTTCCTGACGCAATTATTATGGCTTCAGGCTCAGAGGTTTCACTTGCAATTGAAGCTAAGGAAGCTCTTATTAATGACGGAATTGACGTAAGAGTAGTCAGCATGCCATGTATGGATGTGTTTGAACAGCAGAGTGCTGAATACAAGGAAAGCGTGCTTCCAAAGGCAGTTCGTAAGAGAGTTGCGGTTGAAGCATTATCAGATTTCGGATGGGGCAGATATGTCGGACTTGACGGTGCTTATGTAACAATGACGGGCTTCGGCGCAAGTGCACCTGCAAACACATTGTTCAAGAAATTTGGATTTACTGTTGAGAATGTGGTTGAGACAGTAAAGAAGCTTTAAGCTAAAAATATAATATTTATCAGCTGGAATATTCCCTTTAAAACGGCGGACAACTATATGAAAACAGCCGTTTTAAAGGGAAATTTTATTTTATCCGGACTTTTATCCGGATATTTAAAAATAAAATGAACCTAAATTTATTTTTTTTGTCAATATTATTGAATCATATAATGTTTTCACATTATCGTTCAGTATAACACAGAGAGGAAAAGCCATGAGATTAAGTAAAGAACAGATTGCAGATTATGTAAATAAAGCAAAGAAGGGAGATAAAGAGGCTTTCTCCGGGCTGTATCAGGATAATGTTAATCAGGTTTATTACATATGTTTAAAGTTCCTGAAAAATGAAGAAAATGCCAGGGATGTAACGCAGGACACATTTGTGACTGCTATTGAGAAAATCGGAACTCTGGCAAATGCTGAGTATTTTACGACATGGGTTAACCATATAGCCGTAAATAAATGTAAAAATATTCTTTTGAAAAATAACCGTATATCTAAGGAAGAGTTATATGACAGCAGCAATGAAGCTGATTTGGAAGAAACAAATTCGGAATTCATACCGGAAGAGTATGTTACGAATAAAGAAAAACGCAGTATTATAATGGATATCATAGATAATAAGCTTAGTGATGTTCAGCGTATTGTTGTGCTTTTGTTTTATTATGAAGGTGAAACGGTGGAAAATATTGCACAGCTTCTGGATTGCAGTGAAGGTACGGTTAAATCAAGATTAAGCTCAGCAAGAAAGCTTATCAGAAAAGCAATAGAAGATAAAGAGAAAAAAGGAATTGCAGTTCTCGGTGTTGTGCCTGTTTTTGCTTTATCAAGGATTTTTATGGAAGAGGCGAAGGCGAATACAATGCCGCAGACGCCTTCTGTTGCATTTACTGGTAATAGTATTAACAAAATGAATAAAATGGAGGTAATCAGCAGCACTATGATACAGAAAGGCTTAGGATTAAAAATAGCAATCGGCGCTGCCGGAGTAGCGGCAGCAGTTGGAATCGGTATAGGAATTGCCAATATTGCAGGAAAGTCAACAGATAAGAATAATGCACCGACCGGCGATAATATAACAATTTCACGGGAAGAAACATCAAATGAGGATTTGGAAAAAGAAACAGGGAGTAAAACCGCCGAAACAGATAATACAGAAATGAGTGATGCGGATATTATCAATTATATTATTGAAAATGACGGCAAGGTTCCGCTTAATGTTGAAGAGAAGGATTTGTTTGGAGTAGGCAGAATTGCAAACATTCTTGTAGAGGGATTTAAAAATCTGGATGCCGAATCAATGAAACCATTTATAGATGAAAAAGATTATAATTTATACAAAAAATATTTTGATTCCGTCCTTGCGGATGAAGAAGCATGCAATTTGTGGAAGGATACAATCGGCCGGCTTATTTATTATCCTGATTCCCAGGTATGCGTTTTAAAGAACATAGACTGGGTGTATAAGGCATGGTATACGGATTGTTACAGAAATAATGAAGTTATTCCGGAATCGGATGCAAGCAGTTTTTCAAAGGAATACCTTATGAATATATATGATAAATACTATGATGAGGCTCCGTATACAGTAAAAACCGCTATAGGAAGATGTTATGATTATGAAATTGAAGACGGATATTTAAAAATTGACATGACTGATTTTCTTGATGAAATCGGATATGCAAAGTTAAATGATATATTTAAATCAAATTCAGCTGAGGATATGTGTTTTGATTATAGTATTGTAATTATGGGTAAGGTTGAATCTCTTTCATTGGGATATGACTACATCTGCGGCGATGAAAATCCGGAAAACAATATCTATAACATAGATGCATTTCTTGATAAAGATATCGATACGATAGTTGATATGACAAAAGACATTGATGATAAGTATAAGGATGGTATTTACTGGGCATGGTTTAATACATACTATCTGGACGAAGAAAACAGGTCTAAGGTAAAAGAATTTATAGATGAAAACTGCTTTTTCCTTAGAGGATTAGGTGATGTTACAATGTGGAGGCCGAGTGATTATGATTTTGGTCCGTTAAAAAATCTTAATGAAAGGGATAAGGCAGATTTACAGGCAAGGAATTTAAATATTCTGGAAAGTGATACGGCACGTCAATATCCCGGATTTTTCAAAAATAATTTTTCCATGTTTTATGATGTGGTGGAGCTTATGAAATATAAGGGGCTTTTTGATTAAAAAGCCCCGTCACAGAATAATCGTAAATGGTCCGTCATTTACCAGGCCGACCTTCATGTCTGCCCCAAACTCTCCGTGCTCTACGATTGCTGCCTGCTCCCTGCACAAATCAATGAATTTTTCATACATTCTTTTCGCTTCGTTGGGAGCCTTGGCACCGGTGAAGCCGGGGCGGTTTCCGTGGCTGCAATCAGCACATAACGTAAACTGCGAAACAATAAGAAGGGAGCCGTTTACATCAGCGAGAGAGCGGTTTGTTTTACCGTTTTCGTCCTCGAAGATTCGAAGCTTGACAATTTTGTCCACATATTTTTGCAGCATATCATCAGTATCGTCGGTTTCCACACCTAAAAAGACGAGGAGTCCCTTTTCAATCTGACCGATTATGCTGTCGTCAACCTTTACATTGGCATTTAATACACGCTGTAATACTATTTTCATAATAACTCCTTAAAAAACTTTAAAATATTCTTAAGTATATAACTATTATGAAGAAAAATCCAGTGCCATAAAATTATTATATAGAATAATATAAAGTTCTTAGTTGCTTACATTTGAATGCTATGTTATAATCAATTGGAAAAAATAACTACTAAAATACTTGGGTTATCAAGTTAGAGGAGGTATGAAATGGCATTTTGTACATTTTGCGGAAAGCAAATAGCAGATGGAGAGGTTTGCACATGCCAGCAGCAGGCGGCACCGCAGCAGACTGCACCACAGGAAGCACAGCCGGTATATACAGCAGCACCACAGCAGGCAGCACCGGCATATACAGCAGCACCACAGCAGGCAGCACCACAGCCTAAGGGACCAAGTCCTTTCGGCGAAGGCTTTAAGACTGTTGGAGGATTTTTCAAGAGCGTATTCAAGAAGCCTTTTGAAGCTACTGAGGAATTTTTTGACAAGGCAAATCTTGTCGCATCAGGTTTTCTGTGGCTTGTATTAATGGTTGTATACATATTTGAGAACATTATTAATACGGCAATGGGCTATGTTCTTTTTGAGAACGGCAGTGAAACCAGACTTATGTATATGTATGACAACAGCAGGAGCTTTTTAAGAGGAGTAATCGGAAACTGCTACAGTAACAAGGCTATTTATGATGTCAGCTTTGGTTCATTTGTTCAGGCATTTTTCTTCCCAATGCTGTGGATGATTACAATGACTGCAGTAATGTTCGGACTTGGAATTTTAATTAATGTTCTTTTTGTAAAGGGCAATTTCAAGAAAGCAGTTGTTAAAATCGGAGCACTCTGCGGTGTTACGGCAGCAGGAATGACAGCAATCCAGGTTGTTGCAATTCTTAAGAACTTTATCGTTGTTTCAGGTGTTAACGTTATCTTTACGGTAGTTCAGTATATAATTGCACTGTTTGTAATTATTCAGGGACTTATCTGTGTTAAGAAGATTTTTGAAAATAAGAACAAGGCATTTCTTGCCATGATGATTATGATTGCAGGCCTTGTACTGACAAGCTTCTTCTCAGAACTGTTCTACGGATATTTTGCACCATATTTTATTCCGCTTGTATTTTAATATTTAGTGTATTCAGGGAATGTGCCTACTGTGACGCATTCCCTTTTTTTGTCTGACGGAAAATCCCTCTGGTATTCCCCGGTAAACAAAAAACACGCCGTGCTATTCTTAATGCGGGACTTGACATTTTCTGCCACTTAATATAAAGTTAGTTATCTGCAAAAGTACACAGGAGGAATGCTTATGGCAATGAAATGGAATATTTTTTCCGGCAGGGATAATAAAAAAGAACCTGTCAGAAGAGAAGAGCACACCATGACGGAGCAGGATATACGCAATATGGTTACCAGAGAGGTAAATGCCGCTTCTGTGAAAAAACAGGTAATCAATTATATGGAGGATGTTTCTGCCCAGGGAGTCAGGACAGAGGCACTTCTTAATGAAATAAAAGACGCAATTGACCTTAGCATGTACAGGATTGAGGAGGTTTCGAATAAGAGCGGGCTTGCACCTGAGAAGATGGAAGAAATAGAGAAATCCATTAACAGAGTTGAGCAGCTTGGTGAGGAAATCAAAAATTCCGTGCACAAGGACAATCTTTTAACATATAAGAATATTAAGATTTTAATTGAAGAGGCAGAAGCTGATAATAAGGGCAGGGCACGTGCGGTTAAGAGAGGAATTAATGCAATTGTCATAATGACAGGGCTTACACTGGCGATTGCTGTTGCCGGAGCAGTTTTTATTGCATTGAAATATTTCAATGTTATTTAGCATTTGCCGTTAATAAGGAGATGTTGAGAATGAGTAAGGTGTATGTTGTAGGGCACAGAAATCCCGATACGGATTCGATTTGTTCTGCGATAGCGTATGCTAATCTGAAAAATAAGATGACCAAAACAGAGGACTATGTTCCGTACAGGGCAGGCCAGCTGAACGAAGAGACCAGATATGTTTTTAAGAAATGCGGAATTTCTCCGCTTCCGCTTTTACAGGATGTCAGAGCACAGGTAAGTGAGGTCGATATTCGTAAAACAGAAAGCGTTAAATCCACTATTTCCATTAAGAAAGCATGGAATATGATGCAGGACGAGGGCGTTGTTACACTTCCGATTGTTAAGAACCGCAAGATGGAGGGAATAATAACAATTACCGATATTGCAAAATCATATATGGATGTTTACGATAACTGTCTTTTAAAATTATCGGGAACTACATATAAGCAGATTGCGGAAACTCTTGACGGCAAAATAGTATGCGGACATGATAAATCCGACACTGTAAGCGGTAAGGTTTTTACGGCAGTTGCAACTCCGGAGACAATGGAGGAGAATATTAAGCCGGGTGATTTGGTAATTCTCGGAAACCGTTATGAGGCACAGCTGTGTGCTATTGAGATGGGTGCAGGCTGCATTGTAATATGTGAGGACGCACCTGTTTCGCTTACAATTACAAAGATGGCACAGGAGAACGGCTGTACAATCATCAGCTCTCCGCATGACGCATTTATTGTATCAAGACTTATCTATCAGAGTATTCCGATTGGTTATGTAATGAAGAGCGAAGGCATGGTATGCTTTAAGCTTGACGATTATATAGATGATATCAGAAAGGTTATGGCAGAGAAGAGGCACCGCGATTTCCCTGTTCTGGATAAGCATAATAATTATGTCGGAATGATTTCCAGAAGAAGCCTCCTCGGCGCAGAGAAGAAAAAAATAATTCTGGTTGACCATAATGAGGCAAAACAGGCGGTTGCGGGAATTCAGGCTGCTGAGATACTTGAAATCGTTGACCACCACAGACTTGGCTCAATTGAAACAATATCACCGGTATTTTTCTTCAATCAGCCGGTTGGCTGTACATCCACAATTATATATGGAATGTATAAGGATTCAGGGATAGAGATTGATGAACAGACAGCACTGTTAATGTGTGCGGCAATTATTTCCGATACTTTGATGTTCCGTTCACCAACCTGTACTAAGAAGGATAAGGACGCTGCTAAGGCACTTGCCAAAATAGCAGGAATTAATATAGAAGAATTTGCACACGAAATGTTTTTTGCAGGCAGCAATATCAGCGAAAAGACTGCAAAGGAGCTTTTTACCAGCGATTACAAAAAATTCTCAATGGGAGATGTTACATTTGGAATCGGTCAGGTTTCATGTATGGACAGTTCAGAACTTGCACAGGTTAAGAATAAGATTTTTGCTTATATGAAGGAGCAGTATGCTTCAATGGGCGTTGATATGCTTTTCTTCATGCTTACGGATATGATGCTTCCGGGAACCGAGCTTTTGTGCGTTGGTGACGGTGCAGAGGAGCTTGTGGAGAATGCCCTTGGAGTTCAGGGAAATGACGGTTCATTCCTGCTTCCGGGAGTTGTATCGCGTAAGAAGCAGATTGTGCCTGAATTAATGATGGAAATTGCTCAATAGGAGGACTTTAATATGGCTAAACAGAATTGGAAACCGGGAAATATGCTTTATCCCGTACCTGTAGTAATGGTAAGCTGCAACAGGGAAGGTGAAACACCTAATATTATTACAATTGCGTGGGCAGGAACTATCTGTTCAGACCCGGCAATGGTATCTATTTCTGTAAGAAAAGAGAGATATTCACATTCTATAATAGAAGAAACGGGCGAATTTGTCATAAATCTTGTTACAAAGGAGCTTGTATATGCAACGGATTTCTGCGGAGTACGTTCCGGCAGGGAGGTTGACAAATTTAAGGAAATGGGACTTACCGCAATTCCTTCCGATAAGGTTAAAGCAGTTAAGATTGCAGAAAGTCCGGTAAATCTTGAATGCAGGGTTAAAGAGGTTAAACATCTAGGAACACATGATATGTTTATTGCGGAAATTGTCAATGTAACCGTCGATGATAAATATATGGATGAAAAAGGTGCATTCCATCTCAATTCAGCAGAGCTTGTGGCATATTCCCATGGCGAGTATTTTGTTCTGGGTGAGAAAGTCGGTAAATTCGGCTATTCGGTTCAGAAAAAGTAGGATTGGAGTTTTAATCTTATGAAAAATAATATTGTTTTAATAGGAATGCCCGGCGTTGGAAAGAGCAGTGCCGGGGTTGTTCTTGCTAAGATACTGGGTTATGAATTCATTGATTCAGACCTGGTAATTCAGAAGCAGGAAAAAAGACTTCTTAAGGATATAATCGCCGAAGAGGGCAATGATGGTTTTCTTGAGATTGAGAACAGAATAAATGCTTCCCTTGATGTAACAAACTCTGTAATTGCAACCGGCGGAAGCGTTATTTACGGCGAGGAGGCAATGAAGCACCTTGCAGAGATTGGCACAATTGTTTATCTTAGGGCTGAGTATGAGACAATTAATTCGCGTCTGTCAAATCTGACGGGAAGAGGCGTTGCCATCAAAGAGGGACAGACTCTGTATGATTTATATATGGAAAGAACCGTGTTGTATGAGAAATATGCAGAGGTCATCATTGATTTGGATGGGCTGACGATAGAAGAAACAGTGAACAATTTGTCAAAAATGTTGTAAAGCCCTGCAAAATCTACAAAAAATTCACAAATTTATGTTAAAAAGGGTTTACAAAGTATATTTAATCTGTTACACTTTTAATTGTTACAAAAATGTTACAATTCGTAACAAATTAATGTGGAGGTTATAATGCATCGTTTGGGACGACAGAAGAAACTGTATATATCATACGTGAGAACAGCAATTATTGCGGTATTGTTTTTACTTGTTGCCATTCCTTTTGTTAAAAAGGTTGCAGACGGTGGCACAACATACACTCCGGATGACAGATATATGGTTGTTCTTAATGGACAGGAACTGGGTTATGTAAGTGATGCTTCGATTGCACAGTCAGCACTTACTGAAGCAAGAACTCAGATTAATGCCGCTAATGGTGTTACATTAGTGGAGACAGATATTAATGTATATAAGGAAGCTTCCTCAGGAGCAGTACTTTCAGAGGAATCCTTAACAGCGTCAATGTATTCGGCGCTGACTACCAATACAACCGTTAATTCTGCAGAGAACACAACAGCATACACGGTAAGAATTGATGATTTTACCGTTACACTTGCCTCTAAGGAGGATGTTGTAGAGCTTTTCGAAGCAGTTAAGGACAGATACCTTGATTCAAATGAATTTACGGTAGAACTTGTTGAAGATACGGATGGTTCATATAATTCATTGAAGACCAATCTGGTATCCGCAGACCTTGAGATTAATGAGGCAGCTAAGGTGCTTGCGTCAATGGAAGACAATGCGGCAGAGGCTGTTGAGAAAGAGAATATTGTATTAAAGGACGGAATCCTTTCCGTAGGATTTGCAGAGAGCGTTGAGATTATAGAGACCAAGGCAGACAGAGATAATATCATGTCTGTTGAGGAAGCTTATGAATTAGTTACTAAGGAACATGCAGAGAAGGAGATGTACACCATTAAACAGGGTGACACACTTTCAGCGATTGCCAAGCTCCATGAACTGACATTGGACGAGCTTTGTGCTCTTAACGGAATTGATGTCAGTGCAACAATCTATGTTGGAGATGAGCTTATCGTTACGGTTCCGGCATCAGAGATTACGGTAGTGGTTGTAGAAGAAGCTTCTTATGATGAGAACTATGACGCACCAATCCAGTACGTTGACAATAACAGCTTATATATCGGTACTGAGAATGTTATTCAGAACGGTGTAAGCGGAACAAGAGGTGTTGTAGCACTTATTTCTTATGTTAACGGAGTGGAATCTGAGAGAGAGATTATCAGCCAGACAGTCTATACAGAGGCTGTTCCGACAATTATTGAGAGAGGAACACTTACTCCTCCGACATATATTAAGCCGGTTAACTGCAATTTGATTACTTCACCGTTCGGATATCGTATACATCCTATAACAGGAGTATGGTCACTCCACACAGGTGTTGACTACGGTGTAACAACAGGAACTCCTGTAAGAGCGTCATCAAGCGGTACTGTTGTAAGAGCTGCATGGTATGGTGGTTACGGCTACTGTGTTGATATCAAGCATTCGGACGGAAGTCTTACCAGATACGGACACTTAAGCAGCTTTGCAGTAAGCTATGGACAGACTGTAAGACAGGGACAGGTTGTTGCTTATTCGGGCAATACAGGAAACAGTAATGGACCGCATTTACATTTTGAACTTTATCTCAGAGGAACATTGGTAAATCCTGTAGATTATGTAAAATAATAATTTTTGAAGCTGTTCGTATGGACAGCTTCTTTTTATTTACCGGGAAAATTCCTGCTAAACAAAAAATTATAAATATTGGTAGTTTACAAACAATGTTTTTATGATATAATACATTTGCGTGTCTAATGACGCGTTTATTTGCCATGTAATAAAGTGTTTGCATGATTTTAGTTCAGATTATTGAGGTGCTATGATGGAACAGTACGTAATCAGAGGCGGTAACAGATTAAGCGGAGAGGTTGAAATTGGCGGTGCTAAGAATGCTGCATTGGCAATTCTTGCGGCAGCTGTTATGGCAGATGAGGCAGTTACAATAGAGAATGTACCGGATGTAAGAGACACAAGAATTGTACTTGAAGCAATAGAATACATTGGGGCAATTGTTGAGAGAATAGATAAACATACATTTCGCATAAATGGTAGTACGATATACTCTACCAGTGTTGATATTGAATTTATTAAAAAAATAAGAGCGTCATATTATTTACTCGGGGCACTGCTCGGTAAGCTTGGCAAGGCAGAGGTTGCACTTCCGGGAGGATGTAATATCGGAAGCAGACCTGTTGACCTCCATATCAAGGGCTTTAGGGCTTTGGGTGCACAGGTTGAGATTGAACATGGCATGATTTGTGCCAATGCCGATTCATTGAAGGGTAATCACATTTACCTTGATATGGTTTCCGTTGGAGCAACAATTAATATCATGCTTGCCGCATGCCTTGCACAGGGTAATACGACAATTGAGAATGCTGCAAAGGAGCCACATGTTGTAGACGTTGCCAACTGTCTTAACTGCATGGGTGCAAATATTAAAGGTGCAGGAACTGATGTAATCAGAATCAAGGGCGTGGAGAAGCTTCATGGAACGACTTATTCGATTATTCCTGACCAGATTGAAGCAGGTACATTTATGCTTGCAGCTGCAGCAACATCGGGAGATGTGCTGATTAAGAATGTTATTCCTAAGCATTTGGAGGCTATTACGGCAAAATTAGTAGAGGTAGGCTGTGAGGTAGAGGAATTTGATGAGGCAGTAAGAGTAATCGGACATGGGAATCTTAGCCATACCAATATTAAGACTCTTCCTTATCCGGGATTTCCGACTGACATGCAGCCACAGATAGCTGTTCTTCTGTCAAAATGTAATGGAACGAGTATTGTTACCGAAAGTATTTGGGAGAACCGTTTCAAATATGTTGATGAGCTTTCAAGAATGGGCTGTAAGATTAAAGTTGAAGGAAATACGGCCATAATAACGGGCGTTGAGCGTACGACCGGAGCAGAGGTAACGGCACCTGATTTAAGAGCCGGAGCTGCGTTGGTTATTGCTGCACTTGTTGCTGACGGAGTGACCTCTGTTGACGATATTAAATATATTGAAAGAGGTTATGAGGATTTTGACAGAAAGCTTCGTGCTCTTGGTGCGGATATAGCAAAGGTTGAGTGTGAGAAGGATCTAAGACAATTTGAGTTTAAGGTAGTCGGTTAATTTTCATACAGCTTAGAGATTTAGAACAGTGTTCTTATAAAAAACAAGCCGGACATTTCATTATGAAGTGTCCGGCTTTATGTATCGGTATAAAAAAGTCCGATTATAAAACATCTGTTATTTTTAAATTAGATGCCCTTGATAAATCCACGAAGGAAGAACCAACCTTAACAATAGGCTTGTAAAGACAGATTTTGTTGATAAGAACGATTTCGCCCTCTCTGCCGTCGGATAATCTGACCTTGCTGTTAACGTATGAGGAAACAATGTTCTCAAGGAAGGTCATTATGTATTGCGGGTCATATTTATATAAGCCTTCTGAATCAAAAAGCTGGATTACGTCAAAAGGACAGAAGCTCTTTCGGTATGCTCTGGCTGATGTCATGGCGTCATATACGTCCGCTATGGCGATTATCTTGGCGAATGGAGAGATTCGGTCGCTCTTAATTTTAAAAGGATAGCCTGAGCCGTCACAGCGCTCATGGTGAAGCAGGCAGGCTTCTTTAACCCTGATATCCAAATCCATATCCTTGATATATTCATAGCCTCTTACGACATGACTCTTAACAAGCTCGTATTCTTCATTGGTAAGCTTTCCCTTCTTATTAAGAACCTCGGTTGGAATTGCCAGTTTGCCGATGTCATGCAGAATACCTGCGATTGCCAGCTGGTTCAAGTCCTCCTGGGATACCCCGAGCCATTTACCGAGAACCTGTGCAATTAGTGCAACCTTCAGACAATGGTGATAGGTCTGTTCATCATTAGTCTCGATATTATGAAGCATGTCAAGCATCTGCATTGAGTTGCTGCAGGTGCCTGTAAGGCTGTTAACTGCATTAACAATTGCATCCGTATCCGCATCCGCGTGAGAGATTGCAACGGAATCAAGGATGTTTTTCGTTGTATCCATTGTCTTATTGTAATCCTCGGAAAAAAGTTTGAATTCCTCTGTCTCCTTAATTGCGGAAGAACCGGTTGCTTCCATAATAATCTCTTCAACATCCTGAATAACCTCAATTGAAGTGTCAATCGGAACCTCAAGGACTGCAAAATGCTCCAGTTTGCTGATTGAATCATTGTTAAGGGCAGTGCCCTTGCTTAAAATAAGTCTGCCTTTTGAATCAAAAACATCCTCGCATACAACCATGCCGGGCTCTAACTCAAAAGAGAATAAGATTTCTTTAGCCATAATGACCCCCAAAAAAAATTTTTGAAATAAAATACCTTAATTTGATTATAAAAAAAATATAGTGCCGTGTCAATTAAAGCTCAAATAAAAAATAGAAGATATTTGTATTGACAAATAAAGACAAAATACATTATTATCCTATTAAACGATAAGCAAAGGAACGAAAGACAGAGAAAGTCAGGGAACGAAAATGCGACCTGCCTCTTCTGTCTTTTTTTAATGTATAGGATTTCCTTATATTACGTTCCGAGAGGGCTTGACTGTTAATATTTCTGGAGAGGAGATGTGCAGCATTGACAGTGCTGCATAAAAGTGCCATGGACAATAATATTTCTACGAACATTATTGAACTTAAGAACATTAAAAAATGTTTCGATGACAATTTTGTAGCAGTTGAGGACTTTAATCTGGAGGTTAAGAAGGGTGAGTTTGTTACCTTCCTCGGACCGTCAGGTTGCGGCAAGACCACCACGCTGCGAATGATTGCCGGATTTGATATCCCGTCAGAGGGTCAGATTCTTCTGAATGGCAAGGATATCAGTAAACTTCCGCCTAATAAAAGACCTATTAACACAGTGTTTCAAAGATATGCTTTATTTCCGCATTTAAACATTTTTGAAAATGTAGCATTCGGACTTAAGCTGAAAACAATAGACGTAACATATAAGAATGAAGCGGGTGACACAATTGTTACCAAGAGAAAACTGACAAAGAAAGAGATTAAGGAAAAGGTTCGCCATGCTTTGGAAGTAGTTGACCTTGAGGGTTTTGAGAAGCGAAGCGTTTCCACACTTTCAGGCGGGCAGCAGCAGCGAATTGCCATTGCAAGAGCTATTGTCAATGAACCTGAAATTCTTCTTCTGGATGAGCCTTTGGGCGCACTGGACCTTAAAATGCGCAAGGAAATGCAGCTTGAGTTAAAGTCAATGCACAGGGAGCTTGGAATTACTTTTATATATGTAACACATGACCAGGAGGAAGCGCTTACGATGTCCGACAAAATAGTTGTAATGTCGGATGGTATGATTCAGCAGATTGGAACTCCTGAAGAGATTTATAATGAGCCGAAAAACGTCTTTGTTGCGGACTTTATCGGAGACAGCAATATTTTTAACGGCAAGGTAACGGGGCATAAGAAGGTAAAATTCTGCGGAGCGGAGTTTGAATGTGTGGATGATATGCCAATCGGAAGCCCTGTTGACGTTGTTATAAGACCCGAGGATGTTATTATGACACCTCCTTCTGAAGGAACAATAACGGGTAAGGTTACATCCGTTATTTTTAAAGGAATGCACTATGAGATTATAGTTGAATCAGGGGATAACGAAATTGTAATTCAGAGTACCAAGAACGCAGTAGTTGGTTCAACAATCGGTATGTGCCTTGAACCTGACGGTATTCATGTAATTGAGGCTGAGACCAACCACAATATCTTTGATGGTGTTATCACAAAGAATAATACTGTTCAGTTTGCTGACGGAGAATTTGAATGTGATTTAACACAGCTTTATCCTGATTCGCGTATGGACGAAGAGGGAATACTTTATAATGCTGACGGCGAGGAAATGGATGTTGCCGGAACAGAGGTAGAGGTACGTGTATCTACTGCCGATGTTGCGATGAGTGATGATGTTGATGCGGGCGGAACCTGCGGCCATATTATTTCGCTTATCTATAAGGGTGACCATTATCACTATATTGTCCGTACCAAGAATGAAGAGGATATTCATCTCCATGATGAATTCCTGTGGAACGAACAGGATTATGTCAGCATAATCATTCCGAAAGAGAGTATTAAGCTTACCCTTAAACCTGAGAAAACAGAAGAATGAAAGGAGATTCCTGTATGAAATTTCGTTTTTCACGAAAGCAGCTTTGCATACCATACGGGGTGTTCCTTGTATGTTTTGTAATTGCACCGCTTTTGGTTATTTTATATTATGCTTTTACAAATGGAGAGGGAAAATTTACTTTTGAGAATTTTACGGGCTTTTTCACGAGTCCCAATACAATCGGTACGTTATTTTACAGTCTGGCAGTTGCACTGACCGCAACTCTGGTATGCCTTTTGATTGCATACCCTGTTGCATATATTCTTGCAAGAAGCCACATTAAGAAAAAAGCAGTAATGCTGTTATTGTTTATTGTGCCGATGTGGATTAATTTTACATTGAGAATTGCGGCGTTGAAGGAAGTACTTACATTTATTGAGGGCAATCTTGCATACCATCCTTTTTTAAATACGATAATCGGTATGACCTATGATTTTCTTCCGTTTATGATTCTTCCAATTTATACAACGCTTGTAAAGCTTGACAACAGTCTTTTGGAAGCGTCTGCGGATTTGGGAGCAGGAAGTGTTACCACATTTACAAGGGTTACGCTGCCGCTTTCCGTGCCGGGAATAATAAGCGGAGTTACAATGGTATTTCTTCCTGCAATGACTAACTATGTTGTACTGGATATGCTTTATAACAGCACTTATATAATGGGAAGTCTTATCGGAAGCTATTTCCATGCGTATGACTGGCATAACGGCTCGATGATAGCCATTGTGCTTTTGATTATTATTTTTATTGTAACATGGCTTACCAACGGATTTACCGAGGATAATGAGAGTAACAGGGGGGCTGTATTATGATTAAGAAAATTTTACGTTCCTCATGGATGATACTTGTGCTGCTGTTTATGTATCTGCCGATACTTATTCTGGCAGTGTACAGCTTTACGGATACCGCAACAATCGGTACAAGCGGTAACTTTTCGCTGGATAATTATAAAACATTGTTTACGTCGCCGGAGCTTTTGAACATGATTGGCGGTACATTTCTGCTTGCAGTCGGTTCCTCGGTTATTGCGACAATCCTCGGAACAATGGGGGCAATCGGTTCCTTCTATTCCAAAAAAGGAATGAGAAATGCGGTTTCGATTGCAAATCAGATTCCCGTTGTAAATGCCGATGTTGTGACCGGTTTTTCAATCTGCGTACTGCTTATTGTTGTGCTGGGAGTTAAGAAGGACACCTATATACCGCTTGTGGCAGGACATGTTGTTATGTCTGCACCTTTTGTGTATCTGTCCGTAATTCCGAAATTAAAGCAGATGAATAATAATCTGTATGAGGCAGCCCTGGATTTGGGCGCAAGTCCGAAACAGGCACTTTTTAAGGTTGTCATTCCTCAGATTGTTCCGGGAATTGCTTCCGGCTTTATTATGGCGATTACATTATCGTTGGACGATTATTTTATTGCCACATATACCAAGCCGTCAACCTTTGATACCATCAGTACCTATGTTTTTAATGCGACAAAGGGCTCGCAGACTGAGGTAAAAACGGCATTATGGGCATTGTCAACTTTGATATTCGTACTTGTTGCCGTTCTGGTATTAGTAAGTAATCTTATCACTTCAAAGAAGGAGGTAGGAAAACTTGAAAAAGAAAATGTATAAACCGTTAAGCCTTGTCCTTGCAGGAATTATGTGCTTTGGCATTCTTCTCGGAAACGAAAGTACAGCATTTGCTGCAAAGGATAATGAGATAGTCCTGCGTGTATGCAACTGGGAGGAATATATTGACCAGGGCGAATGGGATGAGGAAGAGAAAATCGAGCTTGAGAGCGGAACCGTCTTCGGAGAGAACAGTATTATTGATGATTTTGAGGACTGGTATTATGAAACCTACGGACAGAGGGTAAGAGTTGAATATTCCACCTTCGGTACAAACGAGGATTTATACAGCCAGCTTACACTTGGGGATGTATATGACCTTGTATGCCCTTCTGAATACATGCTTATGAAATTAATCAGGGAAGGCGCGGTTTGGCCGCTGTCCGATGATTTCTTTGATATGGATAAGGAGCATAATTATTATATACAGGGAGTTTCTCCTTTTATAAAAGAAACCTTTGAGAATAACACAATTGACGGAGAGCAGTGGAGTAAATATGCTGCCTGCTATATGTGGGGAATCACGGGAATCGTGTACAATCCTGAAAAGGTTTCTTATGAAGAGGCTTCAACCTGGGGAATCCTTAACAATCCTGATTTTGTCAGACAGGTTACAATTAAGGATAATGTAAGAGACGCATATTTTCCGGCGTTGGGAATTCTGTTCAGGGATAAGCTTGTTAATGAGGAATTCAGGGCCGGTGCAGACTACAGAAGCGAGCTTTTAAAACTTATGAACAGCTCTGATGAGGCAACTATTGATAAAGCGGAGCAGCTTCTTAAGAATATTAAGGATAATGTATATTCTTTTGAGACCGACAGCGGTAAGGCGGACATGGTAACAGGCAAGGTTCTTGCCAATCTGCAGTGGTCGGGTGACGCTGTATATACCATGGACCAGGCTGATGAGGATGGAGTAACCCTTGAGTGGGCGGTTCCTGAGGAATGTACCAATCTGTGGTTCGATGGCTGGATTATGCTTAAATCAGGTATTGACGGTGATGAGAGCAGGCAGCATGCGGCAGAGGCTTTTATTAATTATATGTCAAGACCGGACAATGTTATCCGTAATATGTATTATATAGGCTATACCTCAAGCATCGCAGGAGGGGACAACCCGTTAATATACGAATATATTGAGTGGTGCTATGGTGCAGAGGATGATGAAGAGGACACAATAAGTTATCCTCTGGGGTATTTTTTCTCCGGAGACAGTGAGGATGAGAATTATGTTATCACGGCAGCCGGGGAGCAGGGCAGGAGACAGCTGTCAGCACAGTATCCGCTGGCGGAGGAAATAGAGCGTAGTGCCGTAATGCTTGCATTTGATGATGATGTCAGTGTGAAAATCAACCAGATGTGGATTAATGTACGCTGCTTCAACATAAGCAATATTTCTTCTCGTACATGGATTATTGCAGGAACGGTTGTGCTTGTAATTATACTGTTGGTTGTAATATATCTGTTCAGGCACAGTATTTTTGCCCCTAAAAAGAAAAAAGGATATCATTTAGTTGATTGAAAAAAGCATTTATCCTAATTACTGTAATAGACTATTGACGGGGCAGTCATTTAGGGATAAAATAGCATTTAGAAAAAGTTCATAAACAAACCGCTTATTCAGAGTGATGGAGATACATAGGATCTGTGAAGTCACGGCAACCCCTTTACAGGAAGGTGCCAGCCTGAGCGAATAATCGAACAATAAGTGGATTTGATTTTTAAGAAATAATCAGGTCCATTTTTATGGACCTTTTTTCTATATCATGCACGTCCGTGGCAAATGGGCGAAGGTGTGCAGTTTATTTACATGAAAGGAGAAAAAAGATGGAGAAAATTTTATTTACTTCAGAATCAGTTACAGAGGGACATCCTGACAAAATCTGCGACCAGATTTCGGACGCGGTGCTTGACGCATTATATGCACAGGACCCATATTCAAGAGTTGCATGTGAGACACTCACAAATACAGGCTTTGTAATGGTAATGGGAGAGATTACCACAAAGGCAAATATTGATATTACACAGATTGTAAGGGATACGGTTGTTGAAATCGGCTATGACAGTTCAGAAAAGGGCTTTGACGGCAATACCTGTGCCGTTATGACGGCATTGGACAAGCAGTCGCCTGATATTGCAATGGGTGTTGATAAGGCTTTGGAGGCTAAGAACGGTGAACTTACTGATGAGTTTGATACAGGTGCCGGTGACCAGGGTATGATGTTTGGCTATGCAACTGATGAGACAGAGGAGTATATGCCATATTCAGCAGCACTTGCACAGAAGCTTGCAATGCAGCTTACCAAGGTTCGTAAAAACGGAACACTTCCGTATTTAAGACCGGATGGCAAAACACAGGTTACTGTTGAATATGATGAAGATAAGAATCCTGTAAGACTTGATGCAATCGTAGTATCATCACAGCATGCACCGGAGGTTACCCAGGAGCAGATACATGAGGATATTAAAAAGTATGTTATTGACCCTGTCGTTGACAGCAAAATGGTTGATGAGAATACCAAGATATACATTAATCCTACCGGAAGATTTGTAATCGGCGGACCTAACGGAGATTCAGGACTGACAGGACGTAAGATTATTGTTGATACCTATGGCGGAGCCGCAAGACACGGTGGTGGTGCATTCTCAGGAAAGGACTGCACCAAGGTTGACCGTTCGGCTGCCTATGCTGCAAGATATGTAGCCAAAAATATCGTCGCAGCAGGACTTGCAAAACGCTGTGAGATTCAGCTGTCCTATGCAATCGGTGTTGCACAGCCTACTTCAATTAATATTGAAACCTACGGAACAGGTAAGTTAAGTGATTCAAAGCTGGTTGAAATTGTCAGAGAGAATTTTGATTTAAGGCCGGCAGGAATTATAAAAATGCTTGACCTTAGAAGACCGATTTACAGACAGACTGCTGCTTACGGACATTTTGGACGTACTGATATTGACCTTCCTTGGGAGAAAACAGACAAAGCAGAGAGTCTGAAGCTTTATTTATAATTTTTTAATAAATAATTCACAGTTGTTTAGTGTTTTTTTGATAGCAATGTATGATAAAATAGGTTCGGAATATTTTTCCGGACTTATTTTTTTAGGAGAGAGATAATGAGACTGTCTACCAAATTAAGAAATTCATTTTGTATTTTGATTCTTGTTCCGGTTATTCTGTTCAGTGTGGCAGCATTCGGAATTATCAGATTCTCGGTATTCAGTATAGATGAGCAGTATAATGCAAGCGGAACTTCATATACGGAGCTGGCTAATCCGGTTGCGCTTGTTACGAGAATATGTGAGAATGAATATAATATGCTTCTTGAGTCGGCCGGGAATTCACCTTGGGATTTTACTGATAGTGAATATCTTGGTTCGATTAATACGGAGCTTAAGAAGAAGAATGCTTATCTGATTATTGTTGAGGAAGGGGAGTGTGTTTATGCAGGGCAGGATGATTATGAGCCTGTCTTAAATGAGCTTGGAAAGATTGATTTCGGAAGCAACAATACAAGCGTATATCTTGGCAGGCAGCAGCAGATTCTTATAAATAATATTGCATATACCTCCGTTACGGATAAAGAGGGTATGGCATATGTGGTTATGCAGGTTAAGGATATAATTCCACAGGTTAAGAATCTTCTGTATAACGTAATATGTGCGATAATTATTATTTTAGTGCTTACCAGCAGTGTTTTCGTTACGTGGATGTATCGTTCAATGGTTAATCCGATTAATAAATTGAAGCTTGCCACCTATAATATTAAGAACGGAAATCTGGATTTTGAAATGGATGTTTCAGGCAGGGATGAGATTTCCGAGCTGTGCAGGGACTTTGACGATATGAGGAAGAGACTTAAGGAAAATGCGGAGGAGAAGCTTAGAAGTGATGTTGAGAGTAAGGAGCTGTTAAGCAATATTTCCCATGATTTGAAAACTCCTATAACCGCAATCAAGGGTTATTCCGAGGGCATTCTTGACGGTGTGGCGGATAATCAGGAGAAAATGGACAGATATGTCAGAACCATTTATAATAAGGCCTGCGATATGGACAAATTAATTAATGAACTGACACTGTATGCTAAAATGGATTCCAATAAGGTGGCTTACAATTTCCTTAAATTGAATGTTGCAGATTATTTTGATGAATGTGTCGAGGAATTGAACCTGGATTTGCAGTCAATGGGAATTGAATTTGGATATACAAATAATCTTTCGCGTGACGTTGAGATGGTTGTTGACGCAGAGCAGATTAAGAGAGTTATCAATAATATAGTCAGCAATTCCGTTAAATACATGGACCACGACCACGGCAGAATTGACATAACAATTTCTGACTGCGGACAACAGTTTGGAATAGATATTGCTGATAACGGTGCAGGAATTGCTGCTGAGGATCTGCCGTTTATTTTTGACAGATTTTTCAGGGCCGACGCTTCAAGAAATTCGGCAAAGGGCGGAAGTGGAATAGGTCTTTCAATAGTTAAGAAAATAATTTATGACCACAATGGTTCAATCACCGTGGACAGTGAGCCCGGAAAGGGAACTGTAATGCATATTCTTTTGGATAAGTATGTGGAGCTCCCGCCGCAGGTTAAGAGAATATCACATTAATGGAGGAAGATATGAGCAGAATTTTAATAATTGAAGATGAAGGAACAATTGCAGAGCTTGAGAAGGATTATCTTGAACTCAGCGGATTTGAGGTTGACATTTCAAATGACGGTATTGAGGGCTATAACAAAGCCATGGAGGGAGAGTATGATTTGTTTATTCTTGATTTAATGCTTCCCGGCATGGATGGCTTTGATATCTGCAAGAGTATAAGAGAAGTTAAGAACACACCTATTCTCATGGTGTCTGCGAAGAAGGATGATATTGATAAAATCCGCGGTCTGGGACTTGGCGCGGATGACTATATAACCAAGCCGTTCAGCCCGAGTGAGCTTGTCGCAAGGGTTAAGGCACATCTGTCCCGTTACGAGCGCCTGATTGGCTCTAACAAACAGGAGAATGAAGTAATTGAAATCCGGGGACTGAAAATAGACAAGACTGCAAGAAGGGTTTTTATAAACGGAGAGGAAAAGAACTTTACTACTAAGGAGTTTGATGTGTTACTTTTTCTTGCGGAGAATCCTAACCGTGTATTTACAAAGGAGGAGTTATTCAGCAGAATCTGGGATATGGAGTCTGTCGGTGATATCGCGACCGTAACAGTGCATATCAAGAAGATTCGTGAGAAACTGGAGTATGACACTTCCAAACCTCAGTATATAGAGACTATTTGGGGAGTGGGCTATCGGTTTAGGGTGTAAGGGAAGAATAAATTGTAAAATAATGTTATAATTTGTTTGAGATATTTGTATGTACGTGATACAATCAAGGCACGTGTATACAAGGGGGGTGAGATTGGAATGAAGATTATTTCTCAAGAAGAACTTAGCAAAAGTAAGGAAAATTTAAACGCTCAAGTTGATAAACTGTATTCATTAACTAATAAGGACAGCGATGATGCACGAAAAAGAACACATAATTATTTTCAGTGGATTTCAACAAAGACACAATTTGTAATGGATGAGCCGTCTTTTGTATGTGATAAAGGAGATAAATTAGTACGTGGTGCAGTGGTATGGATCGAGTTTGGATTTAATATTGGAAATGAGTTCGGTGGACGTCATCCTGCAATAATATTAAGAAAAACGGGTTCCAGTATTTTTGTTGTGCCACTTTCTTCTCAAGAACCTAATGAAAAGAAAGATTACCACGTAAAAGTAGAAAAGGTTTATGGTTTTAGAAATATGGTGCGTTGGACAAATGTACTTAAATTGCAAAATGTAAGTATTCAAAGAGTAGATACTACGGCATCAATGGGAAATGTAAAAGGAGATGTGTTGAATGATATTAATAATGCTCTCAAAAAATGCCACATTTTCTAGTTGATTTTTGTAAAAAAATATTATAAAATATACTTGACAAGTGGGATGATTTTTGTTATTCTATCTTGGTTATCACAAAAAGTGATAGTGTGAAGGAGCGAAAGCTCAGTAAGATTTATTTTTGAAGGAGAGGAAGTCGTAAGGCTTCCTCTCAGTTTTTGTATACGAATTGTACATGGTACATATAATATGAAGGTGTGAAGGGAATTTTTATTCCAGTCTCATTTTTGAAGGGTTGGAGGGCATTCTTTTTTTGAATTCCCTTCAATCAGTTTTTAAGAAAGAAAAGAAGCAGATACGAATATAACAGGAATTATTATTAAGCAACGAAAGGGATATAAAGAAATGAAGAATTTATAGATTTTGATTTAAGTCAAAGAAATATCAGAATATTTGACTTATGTTATTTTGTTCTCGGCTTGTTGTCGCAGGAAGAAAATATTGTTATTACCGAAGAAAAATGGTTTGATGTTTTAAAGAAAGTATTTAAAGGCTATAATGAAGTAAATAAATTGCTGCCGCAAGAAATAAGTGCAGTTCCGTATGTAATGAAATCGATAGAACTCTTATTTGCTGCATGGTTTTTAATTCAGAATGATAAGAAGTGCAGCGAAAATGCAGTTAAAATATTTAGTTTTATAAATGATAACACAGAAAAAATATTGAATATTTTAAAAATGTGATATTTGAAGCAGAAAGCTGAATTATGAAAATGATATAATGCTTAGAACCGCCAAATTATATAAAGATACGCATTGAATTTGATTTTTAGTCGGAATATAATGATAGCCGGAAACGAAAAATTGACAAGAATGGCAGATTGAGGGAAAGTGAATGGCACCTGATATAGTATATGAAGATAATAATATAATAATATGTGAGAAGAGACCGGGCGTGGCATCCCAGTCTGACAGAACCTTTGAGACTGATTTGCTCAGTAGTGTGCTTACATACAGGGCAGGCAGGGGAGAAGCGGCAGATGCATATATAATTAATCGTCTGGATAAGCCTGTCGGAGGACTGGTGCTGTTTGCCAAGAACAAAAAGACTGCAGGGCTGTTATCGGCGTTGTCCGGTGAACACAGCATTGAGAAGAAATATTATGCAGTTGTGAAGGGCGAGCTTACCGGAAAGGGCGAATTTACGGATTATCTGATTAAGGATGCCAAGACAAACGTGTCACGAATCGCAGATGAGAAGACGAATGGAGCCAAGAAGGCGATGCTGTCATATGAAGCACTGGAGAGCAGGGAAACAGACGGAGTAATGTATACGCTTGTGCGTGTCCGGCTGTATACCGGAAGACATCATCAGATAAGAGTACAGTTTGCGGGCAGGGGTCATGGATTATATGGTGACATGAAGTATAATCCTGATTTTGCGTCCGCCAGGGGAGTTGTGCCGGCACTGTTTGCATACAGTCTAAGCTTTAATAATCCAATGGGTGCTGACAGAATTTGTGTGGAGATTCAGCCGCAAGGAAAAATATGGGATTTTGAATATTTTAAAAGATAGTTGCGGATACTGTTTATAACCGGGGAGGTATGGTTATGAGCAGTGAGACAAAAAGAAAATTACAGATAATAGGAATTACGGCAGGGGTTACAGCGGTAGTATATTTGTTTATAAAATATCTGCTTCCGCTTGTTGCCCCTTTTGTTTTTGCATTTCTGATTGCACTGCTTATAGATAAGCCGGTGGGATTCATGGTAAAAAAACTGAAATGGCGGAGAATTGTCTGTGTTATTGTAATGATTGCACTTGTGTTTTCGGTACTCGGCGGAGCACTTTTCTTCGGGGGAAGGGCACTTGTCAATCAGGTTCAGAAGCTTGCGGATAACTACACATATTACGTTGATACGATTAATGACGCCGCCAATATGTGCTGTGACGGCGTAGACAGGCTTTTGAGCCTTGATGACGGTACAAGCTATGAATTTGTAAGGACACAGACGATGGAGGCTGTGGACGGGCTTTCAGAGACCATAGTGCCTACGATAATGCACCGTTCAAAGGATGTTGCCTCCGCAGTGGCATGGTTCTTTACCATTATGACCCTTGTGATTATGGGAACCGTATTTTTTTCAAAGGATATGGAAAAAATGCGTTCGGGCATTGAGGGAAGTGCTTTTAAAGAAGAAATTTCCTTTATCAGCATCAGGATGAAGGATGTTCTCGGAACATATTTTAAAACACAGTTTATAATAATGAGCATAACCTGCGGAATCTGTACGCTCGGACTGTATCTGCTTGGCAATCCCTATGCTTTCCTGATAGGAATACTGATAGGACTTGTTGACGCACTGCCCGTCTTCGGAACAGGAACGGTTTTTCTGCCTTGGAGTGTTATTCTTCTGTTTATGGGCAGATTTAAAATGGCGGCAGGAATCCTGCTGATATATTTTATCTGCTATTATTTAAGACAGTTTCTTGAGCCGAAGCTCATGGGAAACAGGCTGGGCGTATCACCTACGCTTATGCTTATATCCCTGTATCTCGGACTGGTGCTGTTTGGCATAAGCGGAGTAATTACCGGACCGATTGGTGCTATTTTTATTAAAGAAATAAGCAGTCATATAATAAAAAACTTGTAGAAAATTATGGAAATAGATATAATTGTGTAAGACTTGATTTTTATGGAGAGGAAGCAGAACATGGTATTCAGTTCAGCGGTATTTTTATTTATTTTTCTGCCGATAGTGCTGATTGCACATACATTAATTCGCAATACAACAGTCCGTAACATACTGCTTATAATTGCGAGTCTTATTTTCTATGCCTTCGGGGAGCCTGTATATATAGTGCTTCTGCTTATGTCGGTATTGGTTAATTATCTGTTTGGAAGAGTGCTGGCTGTTAATAAGAAGAAGCCCGTGCTTGCGTGTGCCGTGGTGCTGAATCTTATGCTTTTGGTTGTTTTTAAGTACACCGGATTTATTGTTGAGACAATTAATTATATACCGGGGGTTAATATACCCGTACCTTCAATTGTTATGCCGATAGGTATTTCCTTTTTTACTTTTCAGGCGATATCCTACATTATTGATGTCTATAGGGATAAAGCTCCGGTTAAGGCGGGATTTTTTGATGTACTTCTGTACATATCGCTGTTTCCGCAGCTTATCGCAGGACCGATTGTCCAGTACAGAACCGTGGCGGAACAGATTAAGAGCCGTATTGTAACGGTTGACGGATTTGCCGGGGGAATCAGAAGATTTGTTATCGGTCTTTCAAAAAAAATGCTGATTGCAAATACAATGGGATTTGCGGCTGATAAGATTTTTGCGTTGGAGACGGGACTTATCGATATGCCGCTTGGATGGCTTGGAGCAGTCTGCTATACCTTACAGATTTATTTTGATTTTTCGGGCTACAGTGACATGGCTGTGGGACTTGGACATATTCTCGGCTTTGATTTTCCTGAGAACTTCAATTATCCGTATACGGCGGCAGGAATCAGGGATTTCTGGAGAAGGTGGCATATGTCGCTTACGGGGTGGTTTAGGGAGTATCTGTATATTCCGCTTGGCGGAAACCGTAAGGGCAAGGCGAGGCAGATTCTTAATAATATGATTGTATTTCTGTGTACCGGAATCTGGCATGGGGCAAACCTTACTTTTCTGGTGTGGGGAGCCTTTCACGGAGTACTTATGTCGGTTGAGACATTATTTTACAAAAAGGATAAGCCGGTTAATAAGGCTTTGATACCGCTCAAATGGCTGTATACAATGATTGCGGTAATTATAGGCTTTGTTATTTTCAGGGCGGATACACTGATGTATGGCTGGGAGTATATTATTAAGATGTTTTATTTTACTGTCAGTGAAAGCGGCAGGGCGGTATTGCTGTCAGTTATAACACCGTCATTTATCGTAACACTTGCAGCGGCCGTTGCTGCAGCCTGTCCGCTCATTAAAGTGATTCAGGCAAAAACACAGGGCAGCAGGGCATATAATGTGTTATCGGGAATAAGCTATGTGCTGACCTTTGTACTGCTGTTTATGTGTGTGCTTACACTTGCGGCAGATTCATACAATCCTTTTATTTATTTCAGGTTTTAGAATTTTGAACGGAGTAAAATATGGGCAAGAAAAAAATATTGAAAACTGCATATATTGTTTTGTTCCTGCTGGCTCTTATTATTCCGGGAGTATGGACCTTTGTGAATAAGCAGGAGAACATCGGCAATGAGGAGACGGTGGATTTTTCCGATATCAGTTACCTCAATGCGGCGGACAAAATTGATTCGTATTTGTCAACGGGCTTTGGCTTCAGAAATAAGCTTGTGCAGATTAATAATCAGTTATATTTTAATATATTTAAGGAATCCGGCGAGGCCTCCGTGATTGTAGGAAGGGACGGCTGGCTGTTCTATGAGAGTGCACTGCATGATTATACCGGAGAAGCGGAACTTTCTGATTTGGAGATTAAAAAAATTGCAAGAGTGCTTCAGATTGCACAGCAGGCAGTCAGAAAGCAGGGAGCACAGTTTATTTTTGCGTCAGCACCGAATAAAATGGAAATATATGGTGAGTATATGCCGTATTACTGTTATGAGGACACGACCGGCGGCAATTATGAGAGGCTGTATGAACAGCTTGCTTATGATAATGTAACGGCGGTTGATTTGAAGTCGGTTCTTGAAGAGAAGGCAGCTTCGTCGGACAGAATTATTTATCATAAGCTGGATTCACATTGGAATAATCTCGGAGCGGCTTATGCTTATCAGGCAATTATGGAGCAGGCAGGGCTGCAATATATAAACTTTACTAATAGTAAAATTACAATTGAAAATAACTTTGACGGCGATTTATATGCAATGCTTTTTCCGGATGGGGACAAAAAAGATTCACAGGTGTATTTTGACAGAGAGCAGCAGTTCTATTATGTGAGCATGTACAGGGGACCGGAGGATTTGCTGATTGAGACTGTTGCGGATGATGGCGAAGGAAGGCTTCTGATGTACAGGGATTCATTTGGAAATGCCCTTCATGCCTTTATGGCGGAAAGCTTTGAATACAGTGTTTTTTCAAGGGCACTGCCCTATGATTTGACAAATTCGGATGAATACAGTCTGGTTGTGCTTGAAATAGTGGAACGCAATATCGATAAGCTTCTGCAGTACCCTCCTGTTGTTGAAGCCGAAAGTGTGGAAGTCGAAGCGTCCGAACCGGTGGATATCAATATTGAAGCCGCCGCAGCATTACAGAACGGAATGAATTATATTACGATTAATACGGATGAGATTTTGCCGTCAGTAAATGTATATGTAAAAATAAATGATGTTATATATGAAGCATATCCGTGCGGCGGGGAGGCAGATGTAAGCCTTTACCTTGGTGAAAATATTGTGATTGACGATATTTCCGTTATTTATGAAACGGATGGAAGATATTTTGAAACCCACAAAACAGCTTTGAATTAGTAAAATGTGGCGGATTGCACCCACAGAATCATTGATTTACTTGAAAAAATAAGCATTTTGTGTATAATAGTCTTAATTATTGTAATCAGGAGATATTATATGAAGAGATATTTTAGTATTTTTTTGTTGGCGATATTGTGTCTGACAGGCTGTAGTGCGTCAGGCTCATCAGAGAATACCACTACGGAGGCTGTAACTGTTGAAACAGATACAACAACTGGCGGTAAGGAACAGACTTCTGAGGCAGGCGCATGCATAATTAATGATGTGACAATCGTTCCGGGTAAGGATTTTGCCGAAGCCAAGGCGGCACTTGGAGAGCCTGCACAGTACGTTGAGGCAGCAAGCTGTTATTTTGACGGTATGGATAAGGTTTATACCTATAAGGGTTTTGAGATTACTACCTACCCTGTAGGGGATAAGGATTATGTACAGAATGTGTGCATAAGCTCTGACAAATATGAGACACCGGAGGGAATTACCGTTGGTTCGGCTTTGGACGAGGTAACTGCCGCATATGGTGACAGCTATGAGCTTACCGGAAAGATGTACAAATATTTTTATAATGAAAATACCTATATGTATTTTTTTATAATGGATGAAGGTGTAAAATATTTCGGATACGCAGTTAATCCGGGCAACTAAGGAGACGCTTATGAAAAGCAGAATATTATTATTTGTATTGGTGTGTGCAATGGCTGCCATGAGTATGGCAGGCTGCAGCAGTAATTCCCAAGGCTCGAAGAATAACCCGACACTTCCGCCGGATGAGAGTTCTGCAACACAGAATACGCAGGAAACCACCGTTTCACCGGAACCGCTGACAAGTGAGCCGCATACGGATGAGCCGGTAACGGATGAACCGACAACTGAGGCACCGGCAACGGAGGAGCCCACATCAAAGTCTGAATATATCGGTGCGTGGACTCTTATGAGTCAGGAGAAATTAAATCCCACCCAGTCAGGCTACGAGGAGCTTGACAGACTTGTGAATGAGGTTTTGAGCAGTATTATAACTGATGATATGAATGGATATCAGAAGGCATGGGCATGCTATGAATATCTTGTGGACAATATTACATACAGCAGAGGTATGGATGCGAACACCGGAATGTATTCACAGTCCGACCCCTCAGTTACACCGAAGGAGGTTCTGTGGGCAACGGATTTGTTTAATACGGGACAGGGCTGCTGTTATCACTATTCATCAGCTTATGTGTATATGCTCAGAGCGATTGGTTTTGACGCACATCTTGTATCAGGCAATGTTCCGGCGTATAACGGCGGCAGGACACCGCATTGCTGGTTATATGTGAACATGAACGGTACCCAGTATATTTTTGACCCCGATTTGGATATGAATTATTATACAAGGGAACTCGGACAGGGTGTTGAGAATCCGCCTAAGGACAGATTTTTCTGTGTTCAGATGGATAAAATGTCATATTTTTATACAATAGAAACTTATCATACTAATTAATATAAAGAGGAGAAAAAAATGGCAAACGATAAGAAATTGGTTGAGGCAATTACATCAATGGATGTGGATTTTGCCCAGTGGTATACAGACGTAGTTAAGAAAGCTGAATTAATGGGATATTCAAGCGTTAAGGGATGTATGATTTTTAAGCCGGCAGGCTATGCACTCTGGGAGAATATCCAGAGAGAGCTCGACAGAAGATTTAAGGAGACAGGTGTTGAGAACGTATATCTGCCAATGTTTATTCCTGAGAGCCTTTTACAGAGAGAGAAGGACCACGTTGAAGGCTTTGCACCTGAGGTAGCATGGGTAACACATGGCGGACTTAACGAGCTTCAGGAGAGATTGTGTGTAAGACCGACCTCTGAGACATTGTTCTGTGATTTTTATAAGGATGAGATTCAGTCCTACAGGGACCTTCCAAAGGTATACAATCAGTGGTGTTCTGTTGTGCGTTGGGAGAAGGAGACAAGACCTTTCCTTCGCTCAAGAGAATTTTTATGGCAGGAGGGTCATACTGCACATGCCACGGCAGAGGATGCTGAAGCAAGAACACAGCAGATGCTTAACGTTTATGCAGATTTCCTTGCAGATTTCCTTGCAATTCCTGTTATTAAGGGACGTAAGACAGATAAGGAAAAATTCGCCGGTGCCGAGGCTACTTATACAATTGAAGCTTTAATGCATGACGGTAAGGCATTGCAGTCCGGTACAAGCCATAATTTTGGCGACGGCTTTGCAAAGGCTTTCGGAATTCAGTATACGGATAAGGATAATACATTAAAATATGTTCATCAGACATCATGGGGAATGACAACAAGATTAATCGGTGCTTTAATCATGGTTCACGGTGATGATTCAGGACTTAAGCTTCCTCCTAGAATTGCACCTGTACAGGTCGATATTATTCCTATTATGCAGAATAAGCCGGGTGTACTTGATAAGGCATTTGAGGTTAAGGAAATGCTTGTAAAGGCAGGACTCAGAGTTAAGGTTGATGATACAGATAAGAATCCGGGCTGGAAATTCTCAGAGCAGGAGATGAGAGGAATTCCTGTCCGTGTTGAGATGGGACCAAGAGATATTGAGGCAGGACAGGCGATTATTGTACGCCGTGACAACAGAGAGAAGATTACGGTTGCGATTGATGAGCTTCCACAGACCTTAATTGAATTAATGGATACAATTCAGAAGGATATGCTTGTAAGTGCAACAGAGCATAGGGACGCACATACCTATACAGCACGTAATTATGAAGAATTCAAAGATACTGTTGCCAATAAGCCGGGCTTTATTAAAGCAATGTGGTGCGGCGAGCAGGCATGTGAGGATAAGATTAAAGAGGATACAACTGCAACAAGCCGTTGTATGCCATTTGAGCAGGAGACAATAAGTGATGTATGCGTATGCTGCGGAAAGCCTGCCAAGAAACTTGTATATTGGGGTAAAGCATATTAATGAAAATTATTTTACCTGATGATGTAAGAAACATCATCAACAAATTAACTGAAAACGGTTATGAAGCTTATGCTGTCGGGGGCTGTGTCCGCGACAGCATTCTTTGTCGTGAGCCGGGAGACTGGGATATTACAACATCTGCCAAGCCTGAACAGGTTAAAGCATTGTTCAGGAGGACAATAGACACGGGAATTGCCCACGGAACCGTCACAATTATGATGGGAAGGAATGGTTATGAGGTAACAACCTACCGCGTGGATGGGGAATATGAAGATAACCGTCACCCGAAAAGTGTTGAATTTACACCGCTTCTGTCCGAGGATTTAAAAAGACGTGATTTTACCATTAATGCAATGGCATACAATGATGAAGGCGGAATCGTGGACTTATTCGATGGCTGCAAGGATATTGAACGTAAGCTTATCAGATGTGTCGGAGCTGCAAAAGAACGTTTCGGCGAGGACGCATTAAGAATACTTCGCGCGGTAAGATTTTCAGCCCAGCTGGGCTTTGATATTGAAGAAAATACTGCAAAAGCAATTCGAGAGCTTGCACCAACTCTTGCCAATATCAGCAAGGAGAGGATTCATGCGGAGCTTGGAAAGCTTTTGTTATCTCCTAATCCTGACTATATTAACAAAGCTTATGAGTTAGGCATAACTAATGTAATCTGTCCGCTGTATGACGCAGTTAACAATAAAGAGGCGGTTCTTGAGATGCTTCGTACTACTGAACCTCTGATATGGTTTCGTTACGCCGCCGTTTTTGCTGAAAGTACACCAAAACAGGCGGAACAGGCCCTTAAGGAACTAAAGCTTGATAATAATACAATTAACAGAGTTACCAATATTGTCAGAAACCGCGGACTGGAGCCTGCAACTGATGAAGTGGGGGCTAGATATATAATTAACAGCCTTGGATATGCTCAAGTGGAGGATGTTGTTGAATTTGAGAGCAAATACGCGATGACGGTGGGAAATGATTCAAGACTTGCGAAACTGATGTCAATGAAGCAGCTGATTCAGCTTATTAAGGACAGAGGGGACTGTGTTGACTACAAGGGACTTGCAATTAAAGGAAAGGATTTGATTGACAGGGGCATGACTCCCGGCAGGGAAATCGGAGATGCCTTACAGAAGTGTCTGAAACTGGTACTTGATAGTCCGGAATGCAACACCCGTGAAAGACTGCTGCAGGAACTTAATATTGAATAATTTATAAGCCATTCTCATATTTATTGCTTTTCTTACATAAGATTAGATAGTTTCGATTCAGAAAAGAGCAAAAGTGAGGATGGCTTTAATGGTTGATAAAGGTTTGGATATTCTTGAAAAATATGATTTTGAAGTTATGGAGATAACTAAAGGGCGTGGTGTTCTGATTTTAAATACTACAAAGGGCCCCAAAATACTTAAGGAATATAAGGGGAGCGGCAAACACCTTATCTGGTCGGAGGAGATTTTTGAAAAAACCGATTTCGGAGGGCGGCTTTTGGTAGATTCCTGTGTGAGAAACTGTGATGGTGAATTTATATCCGAAAGTGCAGATAAAAGCCGCTATATTGTGAAAAACTGGTATAACTGCAGGGATTGTGATGTAAAAAATATGTCGGATATTCTTATGTCGGTCCGTGCGTTGGCGATTCTGCACAATGAGCTTGAGAAATGTGTGGGCGTGGAGGAGCTCTACCATGCCAGAAGCTATGTTGAAGAGATGGAAGGCCATAATAAAGAGATAAAAAGAATCAAGAAATATCTTCAGGGTAAAAATAACAGGACGGAATTTGAACTTGAGGCCTCAGGCTATTGTGATGTATTTTATGAAGAAGGCATAAGAGCAATAGAGGAATTTAAGGCATTTATTGCAAAAGAACAGCCTGTAAAGGGTATATGTCATGGAGATTACAACTTCCATAATATATGCTT
This sequence comes from Butyrivibrio sp., assembly GCA_045124255.1. Lineage (GTDB taxonomy): Bacteria > Bacillota > Clostridia > Lachnospirales > Lachnospiraceae > Eshraghiella. The sequence continues at coordinate 68,810 of JBGVLM010000019.1, forward strand.
TGCACAGAATATTCCGGTAATCCTTAATTTTGACAAGGAAAACTATAATTACCTGATGTGGGATTTGTACCGTTTTATGAGAAAAATACTTGAAAAAAGTGACTGGAACCATGAGCTTGGCCAGCAGCTTATTAATGAATATGACAGGGAGAGACAAATGGGAGAAACCGACAGAAGGCTTCTTGTGCTTTTATTTTCGTATCCGGAGAAATTCTGGAAGCTTCTAAACGGTTATTTTAATTCCAATAAGGCATGGATTCCGCAGAAAAAGCTGGAAAAACTGAGAAAATTTGTCGGACAGAATGAAAAAAGACTTGAATTTATTAGAACTATCTATTCTTAAAAAAATGTGTTACAATTAGAAAAATACTCTTGGAGGTACTTATGAGGAAAAAATTATATACGATTATATATATTGTGCTTTTAACTGCAATTTTTACGGCCTGCAACGGCGAAAGCACTACCAGAAAAATATTTCCGACAACGGAGCCGACAAGCGAAGACGCAAAGGATGTTGAGAGTCTTGCGGTAATAACACGAATTGATGAAGAGAACAGAATTATTGAATTTTATAAAATAGAAACAGAGGAGAAATGCACCTATTCCTATAATTCAGGAACGCAGATTCTTACCAAAACAGGAAGAAGCATATCAATGCAGTCGGTTGTAACGGGAGAGGTCGTTGATATATATTATGACCCGGGTTCATTTATGGTTTCGAAGGTTCAGATTTCGGACAATGATGACGTATGGGAGAACAGCAAGGTTAATGTATTCTCTGTTGACGATACAACAAGGTCAATGACAGTGGGTGCGAGTCTGTATTACTATAAGGATGACGTTGTGGTTGTATCTGATGATGAGATAATTTCGATTTCAGAGCTTACCTCACAGGACCAGCTCGTTGTTAAGGGCTATGGCAACCGAATCATTTCCATTATTGTTGACAGAGGGCATGGATATCTGTCTCTTAGTGGTGCGGATATTTTTGTCGGAGGACTTATTGATATCGGCGGTTCAATCGTAAAGGTGATTGAGGATAACATGCTTATTCTTGTTCCTGAGGGAACATATAAGGTTGAGGTTCGTAATAACAACACGATAGCTGAGAAATATATAACAATAACAAGAGGGGAACAAAGTGTTGCCGATTTCTCGGATATTGCCGCCAATGTAGCAACCACCGGAAGCCTTAAATTAAACATAAATGTTTCAAGTGCAACTCTCTACATAGACAATATAAAGCGGGACAATACAGGCGTGCTTAATCTGACCACCGGAACGCATACGATAATTGTTACCGCAGACGGTTATGAAACATATAAAACAACTGTTGAAATTGAAACCGGTCATAAGAGTATGGATATAATTCTTGTGAAGGAAAGTGATGAGGAGGAGACTACCTCAAATGAGGAGACTACGACCGAAGCACCTACGGTTGAGGGAGAGACAATAGTCAGTGAGATTAATGATGTCACGATATCAGGACCCGCTGGCGGACTGGTATATTTTGACAGTACATATATGGGAATCGCACCTGTTACTTTTGATATGGTGACCGGAACTCATGTAATTTCCATAATTAACGGTACGGAGATTAACAGCTACACCGTTACGCTCGCAGAGGGCGGAGATGATGTGGTATATGATTTTACCGATAAATAGTTCTAATCTTTGTATTAATCCATATATTTATACAAAAACAGGAGCTTTGTATAAATGAAAAAAATAATATTGCTATTTGTGGTTCTGACATTCTTTATCGGGGGCTGTACAACCACAAAGCTTACGGATGATAACAGACATGCGTTGGATTTTACCGTAGTGGAAAGAGCCGGGATTCCGGCGGAGCTTCTGACTGTAATTGAAGAACGCAAAACGGAAGAATTCTCCATGTCTTATTCTCTTGACGGTTATCTGTATATTGCGGTCGGCTACGGTACAAGAAATACCGGGGGCTACAGCGTCAGAGTGGATGAGGTTTATGAAACGGACAGCAATGTCGGAATACATACGACACTCATCGGGCCGGCAGCAGGAGAAGCGGTTAATAAAATGGCAACCTATCCATATATAGTGGTAAAGTTAGAATATATTGATAAGAAAATAATTTTTGAATAACCGAGGAATAATACCCTGTTCTTAAACATATCTATTATTAGTGTTACGCAATAATAGAAGTGAGAGGACAGGGATTTTTATATGGAAACAGATAAAAAAACAATACATATGAGCTGTACAAAATGCAAAGAGGAGATAATGATAACCGTTGATGACGATTATATCCTTTCAGAAAATAAGCCCGATATAAAGGGAAAAATAAAGGAATGCGGAGAGGTTCATATTGAAAAAATCCGCGGAATGGAGGGCAGGGTAAATGTCCTGGGGCACCTTCATTATATGCTGCTCTACAGCACACAGAACGGCTGTGAGTGTATGGAAGGCAAAATTCCTTTTGAAGAAATTGTTACTCTGGAAAACGTTGCTCCTCAGGACATTATAAAATGCATGCCATTTCTTGAGGATATTTCAATTCATATAATTCATTCCAGAAAAATCAGCGTGAAAGCACTTATCAGACTTAATGTATCGGCAAAAGCATTGTGCAGCAGGGACGCTGTAAGCAATATACAGATGGAAAATCTGCAGTGCAGGCAGAAAAAAATAAATGTCATGAATCTCACATCCTCTCAGAAGGATATTTACAGAATCCGAGAGAGTATAAGCCTTCCGTCATCAGGGGAGGCAGCAGGCAGAATCGTATGGTATGAATTACAGCCCGAAGGAATGGAGCTTAGGATGAGGGACGGTGAGCTTGGAATAAAGGGTGATTTGTCCGTATTCTGTATCTACACCTCGCAGCAGGAGGAGAACAGAATAAACTGTCACAGTGATAAAATTCCTTTTTCAGGCAAGATTGTATTAAACAATGGAGAACAGGAGGCATATCCTGATATTGATGTAAGCATTTCAGAGAAAAATCTGACACTTCGCCCTGATAATAACGGTGAATTAAAATTACTTGATGTCGAAGTGATTTTAGATGTGGATATTAAGGCGTATGCGGAAGAAAGCCATGACATACTGGTGGACGCATATTCGCCGACATGCGAATTAAAGCTTATGAAGGACACAATAGACTGCGAATCAATTGTTATGAAAAATAACATGCAGTGCAGGGCGGAGCAGCGTTTCAGAACGAGGGACAATGACATAATGCAGATTCTAAGTACATCAGGAACCGTATATATCGAGGATGTAATCAATAATAAGGACCAGATTAACGTTGAGGGTTCTGTTACAGTGGATGTCCTGTATCAGAGAGCTGACAATGACAATTCAATCGCCCACGCACGTTATAAGCTTCCGTTTAGCCAGAAAATAGAAGGCGTGGAACCGGGAGACTATAATTACAGCTGTAAGGCAGAAGGCCTTAAGATTAATTCTGCGGTTGCGGGAGAGGAAATAGAGCTTAAATGCGTACTCGGAATAGATTTAATGGTAACAAAGCCGGTAGTGGAGAGTATTGTGAATGATGTGATTGAGGAGGCTCCGGATTATGAACGAATCCGTAATCTTCCGGGAATTACAGGCTACATCACAAAACCTGAGGACACCTTGTGGGACATTGCCAAACGCTATGGAACCACAGTGAATAAAATAATGGAGAATAATAATCTTACATCCGAGGATATCAAAACGGGAATGAAACTTTTGGTAATAAAAAGCTGTTAATTAAAATATTGATATTTAAAATGCTGTTCTTTTATAAATGGAGAACAGCATTTTTTTAATATAATAAATGAAAATTGGGAAGTGTTACGATTTACAATCTGTTTTACCGGATGTATAATTAATATAAATATTAATTAATTCAGGGGGGCATATATTATGAAGAAACAATTTAAGATATTAATTATAACAGCCATAGTTTTGGTTCTGATAGCGGAAGGTGTATTTGTCTATTTCCAGTTTTTTTATAATAGGAAGAGCGGAACGCAGATTGAGTCGCTGGGCAATGATAAGTACCAGTTTTATGTGGATGATGTGTTTCATGTATATGATATGGATGAAACCGCAACTGAAACAAGGGAAGAAATCAGAATAAGAATATATGGAGAGTTTACAAATAAAGAAAAAAGCAATGCGGGTTCCGATGAATTGCTGACAAAACTGTACTGTGATGTGGATGGATATGATATTGAGGGCCTTCAGTATAGCAGACCTTTAAATATGTTTACGGAAAGTGTTAATACAAGGCTTGATATGAATACAAAGCTTGAGATATATGTGTCTGATCCATGGAAAACAGGTACCGAAAATGTTACTTACTTTGTTTTGGTAGATGAGAACCTGGAAGATATAGTTGTTATAATCTGCGATGATAACCGTTGGATTTACCTGACTAATAAGGCGGAGTAGGTTAACGGGAAGAATGACAGCCATAACGGATACTATTGGAAGAACCGAAAGCTACAGCTATGATAAGCATAATGATGTAACCGAGATAACTGACCCGCTTGGCAGCGTAACTGCCATGAATATGACCCGCAGGGCTATATAACAAAAGAAACTGCAGTTGATTCAGAAGGTACGGCAGTGAGAACCTATACCTACAATGCCGCAGGGAAACTTGCGGCATTCACGGAACAGGAAGGAGGAAATAAAGCCCTTTACGAATATACCTATGATTCATCAGGCAACAGAATAAGACTGGAGATAAAGGGCACCGACAGACCTGAAACCGTAACTTACAGGTATGACCGCTCAAACCGCCTTATTGAATCAGTAAGTACAATTACCGGTCAGACCACCTACACCTATGACGCTAACGGAAATCTTATAAGTGAACAGACCGGAGAGGAAGTAACCACTTATGAATATACCGTAGAACAGCGTCTTGCGGCAGTAACCTAGGGTGGAGAGCTTCTTATGGCGGCAGCCTATGACGGTGGCGGCAACCGTATATTCCAGAAGTCCATTAAGGAAGTAACGGAATACATAAAGGTTAAAGGAATAGCACAGGCTGTAGGAGTATCAATAATCAGTTCAGCTGCAAGTGCATCAACCCAAAAGTTTGTTGAAGTAAATATGACCAATATAATGGTAGAAGATGCACCATACAAAAATGCATTTATTGAAGCTACCCAGCCGGAAGTATTATTACCGGCGATGTTGATTGGTGGAGTGACTACTGCCCTAACTTACAATCCTAATACTATAGTAACAAGAGGACAATATAATCTATATAAAAAGAATATAGCCGAAAATGCAAAAAAAATCACTTGTGATTCAAGCGATACAGCCAACAAGATTTTAGTTGACAATATAGATGACACAGCAGACGATATAGTAAATAGTGTTTCAGGCAAAAATAATCTTGTAGTGATTGACGCAGTAGATGATATGGCAGATGATGCTGTGAATGGTATTAAGGGTGGCAGTAATTCATGGGTTAGAAACCTAGATAACACAAGCGATTTGAATGTAGATGATTTCTTATCATTAAAAGATAATGGTGTTGTAAAAGTTAACACATCGGGTAGTGACAGACCATTAACAGGAACTCCTAATAGTTATTATAAGACAGGAAATGGAGAGCATATATTTGTATATGATGGAGATGGAAAATTAATATATGATATAAGCAGTAGTCGAGTTAAAGGTTTTAAAATAAATGTTGACCCTAATGGTGTTGAGCATTATCAAGCATACAAACTAGAAGGTGCTGTGCCAGATGCAATTAAAGAATTATTTGGATGGTGATAAATATGGAAAATATTACAATTTTTAAGAGTATAGTTGATGAAACTATAAAGAGGGAAATCAAAGATGCTGAATGGTGTACAGATTTAATTCAGTATTCTACATACAAGTGCAAAATGGATGGCTTGATAGCCGCTGCATATTTGTTCTGTCCTCAAGTTATACAGGTTAAAGATTATATCTTTATTAAGCAATTTTGGAATAGTAATGTAGAGGAATCCATAGAACGAATTCATATATTGGAAGAAAGATATGGTAATGATAAAAAATCTATTGAGATGAGCATCAATACGTGGAGCTTAGGTGATTTTTTTATTGGTGATGCTAATGAATCTATGGATAATGAAAAATTAATTCAACAATTTGGTGAAGCAATAGTATATTTCTGGAAAAATAGAGTAAAGGAATTATTTCCAGAAAGAAAAATTATTGTTGAATTAGGTAATAATTTAATGGGGGAATTTGGACTATGTGTTACCATGTATGAAGAAACATAATTTTAATTATGTTTCAACATAAGGACATTCCAACAAACTAAAACTTGCGTCTATAAATTAATCGAAATGGCTCTCGCCTTTGGCGATGGAATCCATGTAGATTAATTTATAGACTTTAGGGCGAAATTTGCCATCTGGGTGCACAAAAGGACATCCAAACTGAAAACCTAATATTTAATTCTAAAACACCGATATGAACGCACTTCTTTCAAAACAAATTTTTGTTGCGAAAGAGGTGCGTTTTTATGAGAATTAGAAAACTGAAATCAGTTGATGTCCAACTACATGATTCAACCAAAGTAAAATTGAAAACTGCTGGTAACACTTCAGTTGTCCAGTTTACAGCTGGAGTTAACAAATCTTGTCCAATGCAAAATTTATCTAAAAATATGTATTTAGATAAAAAGACAGGTGAAGTAAAACAAAAGAAGAAATCATCAAATCGTTATCAGTCGCCTAAGAGTGTGAGAAAGAGCATTAATCGTTTGATGGACTTAATTCGGTGCAATGCCACCAATTCTGCCGAATGTAAGTGGATTACGGCTACTTACGAAGAGGTGATGACAGATGGTAAGCAGGCATTTTTAGATGCAAAGTTGTTCCTACGAAAGCTTAAGAGATATCTTGAAAGGCAGAATAATTTAAAATCTGGTCAGAAGTCTTTTCAATATATCACAATAGCTGAACCCCAAGGGGAGAGTCATGGCAATTCGTGGCACTTACACATTCTATTGATATTTGAAGATGAGGCACCATTTATATCCAATGAAATAATTACAGAACTATGGGGTCATGGTCTTACATCTACCCACAAAGTGTTTGACGCTGATGGTCTGTCTTTGTACTTCAAAGCCTATTTAAGCGACATAGAGTATGAAGATGAGTGTGCAGATGAAGAAGATAATAAAGATAAGCCTGTTACTGTTGAAAAGATGGTTGATGGTGTATCAAAACAGTTTATAAAAGGCGAAAGATTAAAATACTATCCATCTGGTATGAATATGTATTCTTCCAGCCGAGGTATGAAGAAACCGATAATAGAGGAAATGACGAATATTGAGGCTATGGAATGTATTGGTGATGCGAAATTGGTATACAGAGAGACATACGCTATCGGTGATAAAGAAAAAGGCAATCTCATTGACAAGAGGTATTACAAGAAAACTAGTGGAAATAAGTATTAATTATATTTTGGTGCTACCACTTTTTCTGCGGTGCGGGTTGTGGCTGAAATTATGGGAAAATAGTGGTCTTGCTAAAATTTTTGATGAAAATTTTGCCTTTTTTAATCAAAAAACATTCATCATGAAAGGGATGTTTTTTCTTGGGCGAAATGTAAGATGTAGCCTTGTGTGTCTGAGATGATTCTATATCTATAAAAGTATAGGAGGTACATTTTATGGTGTATGGATTCATTTCAAGACAGGACAATGAGTTAACGGAATTAAAGTTTCGAGGAAAACGGATTTCACAAGAGAATGTGGTTGCAAACTATGAATTTGGCAGATTTGCTCAATGCTTACATAGGGGCGATGTGGTATATGTAATGAGCGTGAATCGTTTTTCTAGTGTGAGGCAGTTATTGGCGTTTGGTAGATTTTGTAAAGCGAATGGAGTATCACTACGTTTTATAGAGCAGCCATATCTTGACCTAGTAGATGGCAAACATTGGAAAGATTCCACCGTGTGGCAGATGGAGAGAATGATAGCCATTGAGGAGTATGCAAAGGCACATTTACAGAGAAATTTCCGTATGAGTAAGGAACAGTGGGAGTTATTGTATCAGACGCTTGAGATTATGAATTTGGAAATTCTGGCTCATATATATTCGCCTGACGGGATTCTAAAGCGAAGTAAATAATATGTTCTGCGTGCGTACGTGGCGTGACGTTTGCTTTTGGGGGTATGGGTGGGCATTACTGCCACTTTCACTTTTAGGGGCACACGGGGCGAATTACAGCATTGGTTTTATGTTTTTGCTTGGCTAGAATGGTAGAAGACTGAAAGGTTATGTATTAGGACTGCATCCTATATGGCACTTTGCCAGTGGGGTGCAGTTTTTCTGTGTCTTTTATCAAGTTTTTCTCGTATATCTGCCAATTTTTAAGAAAATGCTTGACAAGGGGGGAAGCTTCGCAGAATTTCTGAAACTATCCAAGCTGGTGCAGAGAATGGGCGAATTGACGAAAATGGTGACTTTTAAAGGGTTGTAACGGTGTCAGATGGTGCATCTGTTGGCTCAGTCCGAAATAGGTGGATTTGTATAATAAGAGTGTGAGGTAGAGATATCTCCCATTTAGCAGAATTAACTTGAATACTATTGTATTCGGAGTTAACATCACACACCTCAAAAGCGATTCGTAAGTCTTTCGAGGCACCAGCATTCTAGCTGGCTTAGACATTCTCCATAAAAGTCGGCGGTACAAAGTATTTTGAGTCCGACCAGAAATGGATTGACTTTGCCACCCTTGTCCACCAAGTAGCAAGTGCGTAAATCTTGGTTAGAGACTTATCAGTTGAGGTTGTCACTGTTTTGTGTAATAGAGAGAATGGAGGTTTTTATGATTAGAGAAGATTTAATTTACGTGGGTATCGACTTACATAAAGAGACTCACACAGCAGTTATCATTGACTGCTACAACAACAAACTTGGCGAGATAACATTCGCCAATACACCAGCCGAATTTCCAAAGCTGGTGCGTAAAGTAAAGAAATATTGTAGCAATGGAAAAGAGGCGGTCTATGGACTTGAGAATGCTTATGGATATGGTCGTCCTTTGGCGGTATGGTTACTTGAACGAAAGTACATGGTAAAGGATGTAAATACGTCTATTTCTAACCGACAGGCAAAGCACAGAGGGGCTATGTATCGTAAGAGCGATAGCGATGATGCCGGTGCGATTGCACTCGCTACGTTAAATATGCTGTCGGTGTTACCAGATGCATGTCCGAATGATGCCTATTGGTCACTTGGTCAGTTGGTGCATCGTAGAGATAATATCATGAAACATCGTACCAGACTTGTAAACCAGCTGCATGAGCAGTTGTGTATTGCATATCCGAGCTATAAGGAGTTTTTCACCGATATTAGCAGACCGACTGCGTTGTATTTCTGGGATAAATATCCATCACAGAAGTATTTAAAAGGCGTAGGGGTAGAGGAACTACGAGAAGAACTGGTTGAGGTAAGTCATAACCGATGTTCCACAAAGACCTGTGAGAAAATCCTAAACGCTATTGCAAGTGATAAGGTTAAGGAAAACGATTTCCAAGATGCCAGAGATGTCGTTACTCGTGGACTTGTCAGTGATCTTAAGCATTATGAAAAACAGATGGAAGAGATTGATAAGGAATTAGAGCAGATGTATCATGCTCTTGGTTGTACACTTACCACAATTCCGGGGGTAAATATCACAACTGCGGTTAAGATATTGGCAGAGATTGGGGATATTCATAGATTCCCTAACGCATCAAAACTTGCGCAGTTTGCTGGTATAGCACCACTAACGCTTTCATCTGGCGGTAAAGGGAAAGACGTAGCTACCAAGCAAGGAAACAGACGATTACAAGCAACTATATATTTTTTAGCAGTGCAGATGATACAGATTTCAGCCAATGGGACACCAAGAAACCCAGCTTTTCGAGCGTATTATGAGAGACGTATTTTAGAGGGAAAGAATGGAAAGCAAGTGCTGATATGCATTTCAAGAAGACTAATCAATATCATTTATGGAATGCTTAAGAATGGCACAGTGTATCGCATGCCAGCGTTAGACGATACAGAGAAAAAGGAATAGGAAAAATACATAGATTATGATAAAATTTAAGCAGATGTGAATATCGGCTTGGGAAGGTGTGGTTTTTTTCAAGGAATGAAGGGTCTGCTTGGATAATTATAAGGGTAAAGAGTTCAAGTCAAGGGTGGTAGTAATACTTTAAATAGTCTTAAACCGCAAGAGTTAATGGATGAATTGGCTAATAGTGGCGTTAAGTGTAACCTAGATGAGGTAGTATCTGTTACTAAAACTGCAGATGGAAAACTCCTTTGGTTAGAACAAGGAAATAGTTCGAGTGGATTGACGCATATTTTAGAAAGACATGCAGATGACTTTGCAGCACAAGGAATTGATGATATTCCACAATTAATAAACGATGTATTAGAAACTACCCATATTAAAGTTGGCAGCAATGATAAGGGACTATATGCGGATTATATATTAAATGGAAATACTTACAGATTGGCTTATGGAACAAATGGATATATTGTTTCGTTTTACCCAACAAGGATATGACTATAATACTGCACATAACATGGCATTAGAAATACATAATGTTCAACCACAAGCATTATACTCTTCAGAAATTGTACAAGAATATTCTAAATGGTTTGACAAAAGCGATTTTGAATATTGGGGAATATCTAAATAGAAAGGAACCAGTAATGAAAGAAGAAATTTTAACAGTAATAAAACTTAAGGATTCGTTATATGGAAATGCAATTCAAAATTTGGATGGAGAGGAGATATATTGTGAATTAAGATATCAACGTGATAGAAGCAGTTTTGCAGGTGTGGCATTAAAAGTTACTAATGAGAAGAATGTTATTGTAGTAAGAGAATGTCAAGAAAGAATTGTGGAAGAAGTAAGTAAATACGAGAAATTATACATAGGATGTGACGAGGATTATGTGGATTCTTTAAAAGAAATTTTTTCGTTGGAAGAAAGGGCATATGGAATAGAGGTGTTTTTTTTAGTTTATTCAGATGTACGTTCAAGTCAAATTATATTTGAGGAGCTAATGAAGAATGTGGATAAGAATATAGATGTTTTATAATTTGTATGAACAGTAATTATCGTATTTATTAAATTATTAGGTGTATTTAGGTATCTAAAAATATTATAAGAGGAAATTTGTATTGGCATTAGCGTTAGAAACATTGCACGTTACAGAAAACAGGTATTCTGGAATTCCAACGATTCGTAAAGAGATGGAGAAATATAATCTGAAGGAACCCCAATTTGCAGATGAAAGAGGTAGCTTTATAGTGACGTTTTATAAGGCTGGTAATATCAGCAAAGTGGAGCCGGAGGCGGAAGTGACAAATGACCTTTTGGTATTCTGTAGAACGCCGCGTACAAGACAAGAAATATGTGAATACCTAGGCTTGTCATCTATTACTTATGCTATTCAGACGCATGTAATGCCGTTAGTGGAAAGTGGAAAGATTAAGATGAGTAATCCGGATAAACCAAAGAGTCCAAAGCAGCTGTTTTATAGTGAGTAAATAACGATATTGGGTAAAAATAAATTGGAGGATATGAGAAAATGAATAATAATGAACAATATAAAGAAATTATTGAACGTATGGAACTAATAGAATTTAGAAACCAAAGAGACTGAGTATAGCATACAGACCTTGGAGAGGGTCTATAAACACTACTACTTTATAATGTGAGGCGAAAAATATGGCAGAAAATTTATCATCAGGAGTTTATGTGGAGAAGGTGGATAATTCACCGAAAACAATTGAAGGAGTCGAAACAAGTGTAGCAGGCTTTATCGGACTGGCAGAGAAAGGACCGGTTGGTGGAGCACCGGTATTATTAACAGGTTTAGCTGATTTTAAGAAGGTTTTTGGCGGATATTTAAGTGAAGATGAATATGGCAGATATCGTTTCCTTGCTTATGCAGTTGAGCAGTTCTTTTTAAATGGCGGAACAAAATGTTATGTAAGCCGTGTATTAGCTGAGAATGCTAAGAAGGCTTCGGTTAAAGCCGGAGCATTAAGCATTGTGGCTGCTAATGAAGGAAAGTGGGGAAATCGTATTCAGGTTTCTTTTACAAGTATTGCCAAGGAGAAAATGCAGCTTGTTAAGGCTGTGGATGCAGTTACTTATGAAGCTAAAAGTACAGCCGGATTCAGAGAAGGCGATACCGTTAAGGTCAATGATGAATACAACAGAATCAAGAATATATATGATAACAAAGTTACCTTTGAAAAGAAATTCAATAGTGATGTAACAGATGATGCTTTAATTCCTGCAACCGTATTATATCTTGTGGAGACTGACGTATTTGTAAAATATATTGATAAAGCAGAGATATATACAGGATTAAGTTTTAATCCTACCTCTAATAATTATATTATGACAAAGATGTCAGGAAGCGATATTGTTAAGGTTGAAGTGGACAAAGCAGTTGAAATCGGAAATCCTGTTGAAGCAATTTTGGGCGGGGGCAGAGCTGAGGGAACAATAACTCTTGTTGGTGGTTCTGATGGTTTAATTGATTCGATTAGTGCAGCTGCCTTTATCGGTTATGATAATGGACCCGGTAAGAGTACGGGTATACAGTCATTTGTTGAGAATAACAGTGCAAGCATGATTTCAGTTCCTGGGGTAACAATGCCTGAGGTAATGCTGTCTTTAGTAAGACATTGTGAACAGTTAAGGAACCGTGTTGCAGTACTTGATATGCCTGAGAAATATACCAATCCAGAGGATTTAATTGAATACAGAGGCATGATTGACAGTACCTATGCAGCAATGTATCATCCTTGGATTCAGGTTAATGACAGAGCAACAAATAAACCTTCATATATTCCTCCTTCAGGTGCGGTAATGGGTATTTACGCAAGAACAGACATTAAAAGAGGCGTACATAAGGCTCCGGCTAATGAGAAGATTGATTGTATCGGACTTGAAGTTAAATATGATATTGCTGGAATGTCAATAATAAATCCGGAAGGAATCAATGTTATCGCTGTATTTCCGGGAGAGGGAGTGAAAGTATGGGGAGCAAGGACTGCAAGCAGCAATTCTACATTCCGTTATGTAAGTGTAAGAAGACTGCTCATCTATATTGAGGAAAGCATTAAAGCTGGTACTAACTGGGTTGTATTTGAACCAAACGATTCAATCTTATGGTCAAGAGTAAGAATGATTATTTCAGCCTTCCTTGACAATATATGGAAAAGCGGAATGCTTGTAGGTTCAACACCGTCTGAAGCATATTATGTTGAGATTGGTACTAATACGATGACCAAGGATGATATTGCAAACGGCCGCCTGATTTGTAATATCGGTGTTGCACCAGAGCACCCTGATGTATTTGTTGAATTCCGTGTGTCACAGTTTACATCAGAAGCTTAGTTTTTTTAATTACAAATCAAAGGTGGCGTAGTTATATGAAAAGATTAAAAAAAGTTTTGATAATTTTAGGGCTTTCATTTATTTTATCTGGATGTAACAGAAAGGTATCAAAAGATTATATAAAGCTGTATGGTGGAAAAATTTATTGTTCGGAAACTGATTTATATGTGGACACAGATACACAAATAGGAATAAACATAACCCCTTTTTACATAAATAATGGACAAGAAGTAGTGATGGTATCGAAATCAGTTAATTCTGAAACGGGTAATTATGATTTCTATAAGCTTTGCTTTATGAATACAGAGACATATGAAATTTATGAAATGGATGTAAAAGAATACTTATCATGCAGTAAATATACAGATATTGAATTCAATGATAATATGAAAATTCTTCAACCGGGTGCAATAGAGTATCAGAACGATGTTCTGTATTTTACTGCTAAAGTAAATAAAAATGAGTCCATGTTATTTATTATAGATATGGAAAGTGGGGAGACTAAACACTCAAAATCCGTAAATTTTTTTGGAAGTAAAATTATAGAAGTATCGGAGGACGGAAAGTTCGTTTTTGTAACTGTTCCAAAGGAGCAGAATATAGAACTGAAAGATGGGAATGTATATAATATTTTGAAACTTGATACTGAAAGTATGGAATTTGACACTTATAAGGAAGGAGTGCATGATTTACAATTCTCACCGGATTATAAATATATGGCATATTTAGAGGATGAAATAGTTATAAAAACGAATGAGGACGGGGAATATTGGGACTCAGGAGACACAAAACTGGTTGTGGAGGATATGTTATCCGGAGAAGTTGTTTATGAGTTGAATCCAATGCCGCAAAGTTCGAAATTATATAAATTTAGTGCGGACAGCAAAGGCATATTATGTTTTGAGACACAATATCGTTCGGTAATTACCGGCTCTCAGGGCAGATATACAGGTGTGTATATTGATTTGTCGGAAGGAACGAAGGAAAAATTATTTGCCGGCAAGTGGGGAGAGGAACTTGGGGAAATAATCATTATAGGAGATAAAAATAGTGTTTCAATAGAAATAATGGAAACTACCACAGATGCAGTAGAAACTGAAAGCAGTACTGAAGTACATACAAGTCAATCTATGGATTCGGCCAGTTTTATTATTAATAAGGAATTTGCCGATTTGATTTCAAAAAATAATTCTATAGATGATATATATTATGCTGCGGAAAGGCCTTACGATACGGAAGGGTGCATAAAAATGGCGTGTACATTCAGAGATTACTGGTGGGAGGAAATGGACTACAGTTATCAGCAGCTTTACGCTGTTCTTGACAGTGAAGACAGGCAGGCGTTGGAGAAGTCACAGGAAGCGTGGGAGAAAGAGTTCTATAACAAAGATATGGTTCAGAAGAACCTGTATTATAATAATAAATACTCTGTGCAGGGTTCAATGGAACGTGTGCTGTTAAATGATTTGCAAATGGAAAATGTACGTTATAGAACAATTAAGTTAAAGGAATATTATTTTATTGTTACAGGTGAACTGAATTTTCAATTTGAAGATGATGAGAATGACGAAGACATTCAAAGCTGCAGTTCAACGTATTATGTACCAACTCCGGTAATTGAGGCGGCGGATATTGAAAATAACTCTATAGATACAGCATTTTATTCAATGAAAGCCGGTAATATGAATGAACATATAGAGCTGCTTGATACATTCAGAGATTACTGGTGGGAGGAAATGGACTACAGTTATCAGCAGCTTTACGCTGTTCTTGACAGTGAAGACAGGCAGGCGTTGGAGAAGTCACAGGAGGCGTGGGAAACTGATTTTTACAATGGGGATATATTGCAAAATAATTTGTATGTAAGTAATAAATATTCCGAATCAAATAGTGACAATGAGGTTGATTTAAATAATTTGCAGATGGAGACAGTACGCTGCCGGGCATTGGAGTTGAAAGAATATTATTACATTATTACAGGAGAATCGAATTTTCAATATGAAGATAATTATGGAAAATAAGAAGTATTTCTTTTTTGTATACAGCGGAATAAATATATAGTTTGAAAAAAATAAATGCTTAAAGTATAATTATCCTATAAAAAGATTTATAAATAACAGGAGTTTATAAATGAACCGAATCAGTCTTAAAGCTTATGCAAAAATTAATCTTGGTCTGGATGTGCTTGGAACCCTGGAGAACGGATACCATGAGGTTCGAATGGTAATGCAGAGTATAGATTTATATGATAAAATCAATATAATTAAGAACAGAACCGGCAGGATTAATATCAAGACCAATCTTGGCTTTCTTCCGACGGGACCGGATAATCTGGTATATAAGGCAGCAAAGCTTTTGACGGATGAATTTGGGCTTCAGGCAGGAGTCGATATTGATTTGTTTAAATTTATTCCCGTGGCAGCAGGAATGGCGGGGGGAAGTACTGACGCAGCAGCTGTTCTGAAGGGAATGAACAGACTTTTTAATCTGGGACTCAGCGAAGAGGAACTGATGGTTCGCGGAGCGAAGCTCGGGGCGGATATTCCGTACTGTATTATGGGAGGAACGGCACTTGCAGAGGGAATCGGAGAGAAGCTTACAAGACTTAAGGAATGTCCACGCTGCTATGTGGTTATCGGTAAGCCGGGAATAAGCGTTTCAACCAAGTATGTATATGATAATCTGGTTTTGGACGGGAATACGGTTCATCCGGATATAGACGGAATAATGGACGGTATTAACAGTGAGGATATTTACAAGGTTGCGGATAAACTTGGAAATGTTCTGGAAAGTGTTACGGAGAAGGCTTATCCGGTAATTGGAGATATTAAGGATATTATGATTCGGGAGGGTGCACTTAATTCAATAATGAGTGGAAGCGGCCCGACAGTATTTGGAATTTTTGACGATAAAGAGAAGGCAGTATATTGCAGGGAGGTTTTAAGAAGCGGAAGCCTGACCAGAAACTCCTATGTAGTGGAACTGATATAAGGAAGGTGGGAACAGAATGATTTCAGATGTGCAGTTAATGAATATGGAGGAGGGTGAATCCTTAAGGGATGCTGTGTATCATTCCCTTAAGAATGCCATTATGACAGGAATACTCGCACCGGATGAACGTTTAATGGAGATTCCCATCGCTAATCAGCTTGGAGTCAGCAGAACACCCGTAAGGGAAGCAATACAGCGGCTTGAGAGGGAGCAGCTTGTAATTGTCTCTCCGCGCTGTGGTGCAAGGGTTGCCGGAATCACGGATAAGGATGTTAAGGACGCTCTGGATGTAAGAATTGTTATTGAGACAATGTCTGTCAGATTTGCGGCACAGAATATTACAACGGAACAGATTGTAAGACTTAGAGAGATTAATACTCGAATCGAGGAAGCAATTAAGGATGAGAATGTAGCGAGAATTTCAGATTTGGACAATCTTCTGCATAGAATGATTGGTGAGGCGTCAGGCAACAATGTTCTTATGGACATTATGAGACAGCTCGAAGAGCATGTTTTAAGATACCGTTTTGAATATATCAAAAGTATTAAAGCAAATTATGCAATTTCCAAGGAGCATGAGCAGATAATCAGTGCAATAGAGAGCAGGGATGTTGAAGCAGCGAGCAATTATATGATGGAGCATATTAAGAAGCAGAAGGAACAGATTTGCAAAATTATTTATGACAAGATGAATAAATAATGTCCAAGGGGCAATAATCCTGATATCAACATTTTGATATGGAGGATTATTTATGAAAAAAAGTATTTTGCCCCTGATTGTGGTTGCAGTTGTTATTTTTGCAGTCGGTACATATTTGACTAAGCAGACAGATACATATAAAGTACAGAAAGAGATTGCAGACGAGATTATTCGTTTTCATGTAAGAGCCAACAGTGACAGTGAGGAAGACCAGGCTTTGAAGCTGTTAGTGAAGAACCGCATTGTTGAATTCCTTGAAATTGAGCTTAAGAATGCGTCAAGTCTTGACGAAGCCAGAAATATTTTATATGATGTCAAGGATGAAATTGCAGATATTGCTTTGACGGTAATAAGGGAAGAGGGCTATGAATATAATGTAAATGTATATTTTGAGAAGGCTTATTTTCCTCTTAAGGTTTATGGAGACATGAGTTTTCCGCCGGGAGAGTATGAGGCATTTCGAGTGGACATCGGAGAGGCATGCGGCAAGAACTGGTGGTGTGTTCTGTATCCGCCGCTCTGTTTTGTGGATTCCACATATTCAGTAGTTCCTGATGATACAAAGGCGCAGTTTCAGGAGATTTTGTCGGATGAAGCTTATCGGGCAATAACTATGGATGATTTAGAAGAAAATACATATGAATTCCGGTTTAAATTTCTTAAATTTTTAAATCGGAAATAGGGATTAATAATGAATAAAAGAGTTTGCATTAAAATAAAAGGACTTCATAACATTGATTCCATGGAGGAGGACCAGATTGAGGTCATTTATGTTGGAAGTTATTACAAAAGAAATGGAAAGCATTATATTAAATATGATGAACCCGGAGCTGATGGTGGTGACATCAGCCATAATATGCTGAAAATATCTGATGATGAAGTGGAACTTACCTCTAACGGAAGAACCGGACAGCACATGATATTTACTGCCGGACAGAAGAATATGACGTATTATATGACTCCTTTTGGAGGAATTAATATGGGGATAGATACCACTTCTATTGAGGTGGCAGAGCAGCAGGACCGTATACAGCTTGATGTTAAATACGGACTGGAAATTAATCTTGACTATATATCCCAGTGCCATGTTTGCATTGAGATTGAATCAACAGAGGACAGATAGATGGAAGTAGTCATTAATGATTATAAAATTCAATATAAAGAAAGCGGAAATGGTGACAGGGTTGTTGTAATCCTTCAGGGCTGGGGTACGGAAATGTCATTGTATGACACAATTGCAGCAGGTATTTCTTCTGATTACAGGGTTATACAGTTTGATTTTCCGGGCTTTGGTGGAAGTGATGAGCCGAGGGAGGCATGGGCAGTTGATGATTATGCGGACTTCTTTTTACGGTTCATGGACAAACTTAACATAAACAAGGCAGCTCTTATCGGACATTCCTATGGCGGAAGAGTTATTATTAAGCTTGCTTCAAGGACGCTGACGAATTTTGCAATAGAGCGGATTGTTCTGGTGGACAGCGCAGGAATTCTTCCGGTAAAGACTCCGGCGCAGCTTAAGAAAATACGACGTTATAAGAGACTTAAAAAATTTTATTCCAATCCTTTTATATATAAGCTTTTTCACAAACGGATTGACGCATGGAGAAATAAGCAGGGCTCTGCTGACTACCGTAATGCTTCACCGATGATGAAGCAGTGCATGGTCAAGGCAGTTAATGAGGATTTGACGGAACTGCTTCCTCTGATTAAGCAGGATACTCTTCTGGTATGGGGAGAGAATGATACGGCGACACCGCTTTCTGACGGAAAACTTATGGAGGAAAGAATACCTAATGCCGGGCTTGCGGTTATACAGAATGCAGGGCATTTTTGTTTCCTTGAACAGAGGGTAATTTTTGACAGAATAATGAAATCATACTTTAAGATTGGAGCAGTATAGGAATGAGCGAAGTATTTTATTTTATCAGTGCAGGTTTTTATGCGGTAAGCTTATGGATGGTAATGCGGTATAACCTTCACATGTTCCAGCTTAACGGTTATAAGAATCGTGAGCATTGCAAATGGCTTCTTAAAAACAGCAGCATACAGTTGATTTTGGCACCGTTGTTTATTATCGGAGTAATTGTTTCGATAAAGGCTGTTATTTTGCTCGCAGTTGTTTTGTACATAATGTATGCAGGCGTAATAGTATGGTATTTTCGTCTGTTTAAGACCAACAATAAGAAAAAACTTGTTTTTACCAACAGGGTAAGGCGTCTTATAGTAACGGATTTGATTATTAATGTTGCAGGAGTCGTTGCGGCACCTTTTCTGGGACAGAGCGCATACCTTGTGCTTACGACACTTATATTTGTACAGCCTGCACTGGTGTTGCTGGCTAACATAATTAATTCACCTGTTGAGAAGAGTATTAATAACGGATATATTAAGGACGCAAAGAGAATTCTTGAAGGAATGCCTGATTTGAAGATAATAGGTGTAACCGGAAGCTATGGCAAGACAAGTGTAAAATATTATCTCCAGACCCTGCTTAAGAGTAAATACAATGTCCTTGTAACTCCGGCAAGCTATAATACTCCGATGGGTGTGGTAAGAACAATACGCGAGGAGTTAAAGCCAATCCATGAGATTTTTGTCTGTGAGATGGGTGCGAGAAATATCGGTGATATTAAGGAATTATGCGATATTGTTCATCCGGGCTACGGAGTTATCACTTCAATAGGTCCGCAGCATTTGGAGACTTTTCTCAATATGGACAATATTGCGAATACCAAGTTTGAGCTTGCAGACGCCATACCTGATACAGGACTTATTTTCCTTAACGGCGATAACGAATATATTAATAAGAAAAGCGAGGCTTACGCTAATAAGGTGTTCTATTCGACTACACCGAGAGAGGGAAGCTATTATTCCGATAATATTAAGGTTACGCAGACCGGAACGGAATTTGATATGGCAGCACCTGACGGAAGCCGTGAAACCTTCCGCATGAAGCTGGTTGGTTTACATAATGTGATAAATGTGGCAGGAGCCATTGCTGTTGCCCACAGTCTCGGCATTGACTTTGCAAGTCTTAAAATGGCAGTCCGTAAGCTTCAGCCTGTTGCACACCGAATGGAACTGGTGGAGAAGGGCAATGTGACAATTATTGATGATGCTTATAATTCCAATCCAATCGGCTCAAAAGCGGCAGTTGAGACACTGGCGATGTTTGATGGTGTCAGAATTCTCATTACTCCGGGAATGGTTGAGCTTGGTGCACAGGAAGAGAAATTCAACTATGAATTCGGTACTTATGCAGCTAAATGCTGTGATTATATAGCTCTTGTAGGCAGAAAGCATACTGAGCCAATTAAGAGGGGTATTATTGAAGGCGGCTTTAGTGAGGATAACTGCAGGGTATTTGACAGACTTGAAGAAGCCGTTGCATATGCATATTCAATTCCGACAGGCAGCCATAAATATATTTTATTGGAAAATGATTTGCCGGATAACTATTAAAAGGAGATAAAAAATGAAGACGAGAATAGCAGTTTTATTCGGTGGAAACAGTGTTGAGCATGAGGTATCAGTAATTTCAGCAATTCAGGCAATAATGAATATGGATACCGACAAATATGAGATTACACCGGTATATATCAGCAAGAACAGGGAAATGTATGTTGGAGAGAATGTTGGAAACATTGACGCATACAAAAATATCGATAAGCTTATAAAGGAATCACGCAGGGTTATTTTTGTCAATGAAGGAAAGAGTACCTTCCTTGTACCATATCCGATGAAGTCGTTCGGCAACAGGCAGAAGCAGGAAATTGATATTGCTTTTCCTATCGTTCATGGAACCAATGTTGAGGACGGAACCCTGCAGGGATACTTAAAGACAATGGGAATTCCTTTTGTTGGCTGTGATGTTACTGCTTCGGCGGTTGGCATGGATAAATATGTTATGAAAACAGTGCTTAAGGATAATGGAATTCCTGTACTTGACGGTGCTTTATATACAATGGCTGATTACAGGGATGTAAATGCCCTTATGGACGATGTTGAGAAGAGATTTGGCTATCCTGTAATTGTAAAGCCTGTTAATTCCGGTTCAAGTGTCGGTATCGGTGTCGGCAAGAACCGTGAGGAGCTTGAAAAGAAAATAGACGAAGCATTTCTTTTTGCCCGTAAAATTATTATTGAGCATGCAATTATGAATCTTCGCGAAATCAACTGTTCAGTGCTTGGTGATGATGAAGAAGCGGCTGCTTCCGTATGTGAGGAGCCTATGCACACTGAGGAAATCCTTAGCTATGAGGATAAATATGTTAATAATGCCAAGGGCGGTTCAAAGGGAATGGCAAGTGTTTCAAGACAGATTCCTGCGAATATTCCTGATGAGCTTCGTAACCGGATTCAGGAATTATCAGTAAAGGCATTCAAATGTCTCGGATGTAATGGTGTTGCAAGAATTGATTATATGATTGATTCTGATAACGGAGAATTATATTTTAATGAGATTAATACAATTCCGGGTTCACTTTCCTTCTATTTGTGGGAGCCTGCCGGAATTCCTTATAAGCAGCTTCTTGACCGCATGATTCAGCTTGCTCTGAAACGAAGCCGCGAGGAGGAGGAGATAACCTTCGCTTTCGATACAAATATTCTTAACCAGTCATCACTTGGAGGTGTGAAGGGCTCAAAGGGCGGCAAATTATAAATAAAAAACTTATTAACCGGGGAATTTATCTCCGGTTAATAAGTTTTATTTGATTTTATTTCTTCTTTTTCTTCTTATTATCGGTGGTATTTATGCCTCTTGCTTCGTCAGCTTTCTTCTGTAATGCTTTACGGAATCTGCCTTTTTTCTTCTTAGGCATTTCAACCTTGCCGCGAACAAACTTGATTTCAGTAATATACATACCGCTTACTGCAACCTTAACCTCGGTTTTAAGTGGGAGGTCATCAAAAATTTTATCGTCTGCAATAAGAGTCATAACTCTTGGTCCAACCTTGGCTTTAACAATCGGAAGCTTAGCCATTCTCAGATATTTAGGAATCTGTTCTGCAATCATCTTAGGCATGTTTGCGTCCTTGGCTCTCATTCGCTTCTTATCAATAATCAGCATTGAAACTACCTGTGAAGCTGCCTCAATCTGTGACTGAGAGGCTTCCTGCTTGTTCATAAGCTTCTTGCTGAAAAAATAAAGAGCGATAAGAATAAGGGCGATTACACCCAGAACAATCAGAACGACTTTAAGTGCTGTCGGCATAGCCAGAGTAATATAAGTCGCTATCGTCATATCCATCCTCCTGTATTTTTCGCTTTTTTATCAGACTTTATTGTATCATCTTTTTATTAATTTGCAAATAATAAATTATCGGTGTATACTAAATGGGAAAGATTTACATTTTTAGGGAGAAACCGGATGATTAGATTTATTTTAGCAGTTTCATTTATTGTAATATTTTTGATAGCCAGTATACCGGTGTTTCTGGTTGAATTAATAATTGGTAAGTTTAACAGAAAAGCAAGGGATTTCAGTTCTTTAAGAATGGTGCAGTTTGCACTTAAGGTAGTTCTGCTTATTTCGGGAACCAAGACCACCGTTATAGGAATGGAGAATATTCCTAAGGATGAGCCGGTTCTTTTTGTAGGCAATCACAGGAGCCTTTTTGATATAATTATTGTATATTCCAGAATGCCTAACCTTACGGGCTTTGTATCCAAGAAGGAGCTTAAGAAGATTCCGCTTTTAAGTACATGGATGTGGTTTCTGTACTGTCTTTTCTTAGACAGAAAGAATATCAAAGAGGGACTTAAGACAATACTCAAGGGTATAGAATATGTTAAACAGGGTATTTCAATTGTTATTTTCCCTGAGGGCACCCGTAATACAAGGGAGAACGGAATGCTTCCGTTTAAAGAGGGAAGCCTTAAGTTTGCAGAGAAAACGGGCTGTAAGATTATTCCGATGGTTCAGAACAATACGGAGAGCTGTTTTGAAAAGCAGCTTCCGAGAATCAGAAAATGCCATACCGTATTGGAGTTCTGCGAGCCGATTGACATAAAGTCTCTCAGTAAGCAGGATCAGAAGTTCCTTGGAGCTTATGTACAGAAGATTATGGAAAATAAATACGAAGAGAACAGGAAACTTGTATAATAAATTTCCCCTGAATCGGGGAAGTCTATTGCTTCGCAATCTCTTTTAAGATTTAACGGTAAACACTTTTTTACCGATAACTGCACCAATGAAAATCCACAGGCATAATCGCACCGGGAAGCATATAAATAACGGAAGATATTTTTCATAATCTGCCATTAATTTTCCTCTCAATTCCCATATATACTTTTTTCATTGTCATTCCCTGGACTATTGTAGTGAAGCATACGATGGCGTATACGCTTCCGAGTATTGTATAATATACTTCCTGAGAAACCATGCTTTCCGTACTCATTGCAAGTGCGATTGACAGACCGCCTCTAAGTCCGCCCCAAGTAAGCAGTTTGATGAAGTTAAATTTATCATACCCGTCGGGCAGCCTGCCCATGCATAGAGTGGATATTCCAACACTGCCTGCCCTGCTGATAAAGTTAATAATAATTGAAAGCAGAGCCAGTATAAGGGTATGCGGCATTTGCAGTATATGTATAAATGACATTCCGAGCATAACATACAGAACGGAGTTTAGTAATGTATCTGCAATTTCCCAAAATGTATCAAACTGCTGCAGCTCCATTGCCCTGCCTTGGGATTCCTCACGATTTCTGAGAGCAGAGAAAAGTAATCCGCATACAACGCAGGCAATAGCACCCGAAAATCCGAAATATTCACATGCAATGTATGCGATGGATACAGCAAGCATGCTTATGAAAATACGTCTTGTGTTATCACATGTTCGTTTGAACAGAGGGAAACATACTGCCGTAACTATTACACCCACGAGAATTGCACCAAACAGCTCTTTAAGCATAACGGCGATTACTCCGCCATTATTCTGTGCTGTAACCATTCCGGAGAAGCATACAAAAAGAGCAACGCCAACACCATCATTTAATAATGATTCCCCTTCGATAATAAAGCTGATATCGGGAGGAAGATTGAATTTTTTCAAAATGCTCGTAGCGGCAATCGGGTCCGTAGGAGCGACAATACTTCCGAACATAAGGCATACAGGAATCGACAGGTCAAGCTTTAAAAGACGGCCTGCACCATAGAATAAAAATCCGTAAAACAGTGCTCCAAGTAATGTCGTAAGAAATGATAACAGTGAAACAGGGCGTGCGTACTTTTTAAAGCTGCCAAGCCGCATGTGGCATGAACCGGCAAAAAGCATATAGCACAGAACACCTTCAATAAGAAAGGCTTCAATATTAAACAGCTTCAGATATTCCAGAGCCTCCATAACATTCTTATAGCCTTTAAAAATTATACCTACAACAAGAATCAGGACACTTATTCCTATTGAGAAAAGCATTAATGCAATTTCATAGGTGAATTTGGTTACCTTTTCATTAAAATAACCTATTAAAACAATTAGTGATAAGATGATTACAACTGTAATTAAAAATTCGCTCATATATTTATCCTCCGTCGGCAGCTCTATTTTGATAGAAAAGTCCGTGTTTACACCATAATTCACCCTATTATAGCTTTGAGTTTCCCCATTTTTCAAACCGCTACCACTTGAAACCCAATCCAGCAAAGCATTCAGCCAGTGTCAGTTGTTGTGATTGTTCTTTTTTCAAAAGGAAACCTTTTATGCCTGAGTGTGTTCTGGCAAGGACACGCTC
>JBGVLM010000020.1:0-25699 GCA_045124255.1 Butyrivibrio sp.
GGCAGGAATGAAATACAAAAGAGAGTTAATACCTACATAATATAAGGGTGATTTCACCTTATAAACAGCAGAAATGTGAATTGTAGAAAAAATCAAGCCCCGAGAGCTATGCTCTCAAGGCTTAGTTTGTCTACAGTCTGAAGTCGCCCGTCAGGCGACTTTTAGGATTTAACATCCAAAGCATTTTTCGTTATAATCAAATAAAACCGAATTAATCTTATAAATGTCATATATTTTTCTTTCTATGAAGAATTTAATTATTAAATCATATCTGTTTCCCGGTGATAACGCAAAACCGGCTGTTTTCAACAACTCATCGGTTGTATTCATATCCAGTTCCAACGCCAGTGCAAATGCAATTACCGTAGGCTTACTCGGCTGATACTGCTCATTGCATTTTATTTTGTGGAATAATTTCTTATCAATATTTGCCTTCTTATATACCTGCACTTCATTGAACCCCTTTTCATCAATTAAGCGTAATAACTGCTGTTGAAAGGTCTCTCCTGCATTTGCAATAATTCCCTCAAATGTACTTTTGTCAATTTCTCCGCTCATTTGAGAATTGTAATCACGGGGTTTTAGGCTGTATCCGAATTTATCTGCGGTGGAGTACTCGCTCTCCATACTTATATTGACATAATTTTCATCAATAAAGGATTCAATGTCCGTAAAAAGCTTTCCTGAAAGCCTTGCCGATTCATTATCAAATACCACCAGATAAATCATCATATCCTCTTTCAGCAAAAAGCTGCTTATTGCATCCAAAGCGATACGCATTCCCTCATCCTTCGGATAGCCGTAGTTACCCGTGGAAATTAGCGGAAATGCTATGCTTTCACAGTTATGTTCAAGAGCAAGCTTAAGGCTTTTTTCGTAGCAGGCGCGGAGTATTTCTTTCTCTCCCCTGCTGCCATCATAATAATAAGGACTGACTGCGTGAATGATATATTTTGCATTAAGCTTAAAGCCCGGTGTAATTACCACATCCCCCTGTTTAAGCCGCCCTATTTCACGCCTTGCAGAAAGAAGTTTTTGGGAACCTGCAGCTTCATAAACAGCTGTATCTACTCCATTTGAATATATAGGCTCCTCATTGGCTGTATTAACTATTGCATCCACATTCATCTTAGTAATATCATTTCTTACAATAGTAAATGGCATTTCAGTCCTCCGATGTATTCTTTAAGTTTATTCAATCCAGATAATTTCAGTAGTATCAATCGCAGTCTTTACCATTTCATCAATCTTCTCATTAAGCTTAACCTCTGAACGCTTAATTGCCTTAAGATTAGGCTTTGTAACAGGGTGCTTTGCAACGAAAATTGTACAGCAGTCCTCAAAAGGAAGAATTGATGTCTCAAAGGTTCCAATCTGCTCTGAAATATTGATAATTTCCTGCTTATCATAACCGATTAAAGGTCTGAGTACAGGAAGCGTACATACCTCATTGGTTACTGCAAGTGAGTGCATTGTCTGACTTGCAACCTGTCCGATACTCTCGCCCGTAATAAGTCCGAGTGCGTCATTTTCATAAGCAAAATGCTCTGCAATCTTCATCATATATCTTCTCATAATGATTGTAAGCTCATCATGCGGACACTGGTCATAAATATATAACTGAATATCGGTAAAATTAACAATATGAAGCTTAATCGGTCCTGAATATACCGCTACAAGCTTTGCAAGGTCAACAACCTTCTGCTTGGCTCTCTCGCTGGTATATGGCGGTGCATGAAAATATACTGCGTCAATTGTAACACCGCGTTTTGCAATCATATAACCTGCAACAGGACTGTCAATTCCGCCTGACAGAAGAAGTGTAGCCTTGCCGTTGGTGCCGACAGGCATTCCGCCCGGTCCCTTGATAAACTCTGAATAGATGTTAATTTTGTTACGGACCTCTATGTTAATCTCAACATCAGGGTTATGCACGTCAACCGTCACATTAGGACATGCTTCAAGAACCTTTTCACCGATATTGGCATTAATATCCATTGACGCCATCGGATAATCTTTTCTTGCCCTTCTTGACTTAACCTTAAATGTAAAATTCTTATCTCCGTATACATTTTTTACATAATCAACTACATTGGCTGCCAAATCATCAAAACCATTGTCCTCTATCTGAACCATAGGACAAATCCAGATAATACCGAAAACGGTTTTCAAGGCCATAACAGCTGCCTCGTAATCGAAATCTCCGTTACTCTCAACATATACTCTTCCCTGCTCCTTGGAAACAACGAATTCGCCCTCAACCTTCTTCAAGGCTCTGCGAATCTGTCTGCAAAGTGCATCCTCAAACAGGTATCTGTTCTTTCCTTTTGTACCGATTTCTCCGTACTTAATTAAAAATGCTTTGTACATACTTCTATCCTTTCTCTAAATCCTATCTTGGTCTGTATCTTCTTAAAACAGGCAGTAAAGCCCTAATTGCTTCAAGAGTGTAGTCAAGCTCCTCCTTGGTTGTAAAAACCGAAAAGCTGAAACGTATTGTTGCCGACAGCAGGTCACGCCTTACTCCGATTGACTGTAATGTAGCGCTGATTGAAGGATGATTTGAAGCACAGGCGGAGCCTGATGACACATAAATCCCCTTCTCCTCCAATGCATGCAGAAGAACCTCACTCTTAGTGATTCCCTCAAAGCTTACACTTACAACATGGGGAGCCGAAGCCCTTCCGGTAAGTCCGTTAACAGACGCACCTTCTATTGCCGAAACCTCGTTAACGAAGTAGTCTTTTAGTTCATACATACGGTCAATATCTTCATCAAATCTGTCATACAGATTTTTCGCAGCCCTTGCCATTCCTGCAATTCCCGGAACATTCTCCGTACCGGAGCGCATACCCTTCTGCTGTCCACCGCCCAAAGCAATCGGACGAAGCTTCGTCTTCTCTTTGACAAAAAGAACACCGACACCCTTAGGTCCATGTATTTTATGACTGCTTATTGACATCAGGTCAATATTCTCCCTATGCGGATATATTCTGTATTTGCCGAATGCCTGGACCGCATCAACATGAAAAATAATGTCCTTGTTAAATTCTTTTATTATCTTTCCAAGCTCTGCTATCGGCATTACCGAACCGATTTCATTATTAACATACATTATTGAAACAAGAATTGTATCCTCTCTCAGAGCCTCTTTAAGTGTCTGTGGTTCCACCTGACCATACTCATTAACTGCAAGCCTTGTTACCTCAAAACCCTGCTCTTCAAGGAAAGCAAAGCTTTCCAGCACGGCAGGATGTTCAATTCCCGAAGTAATGATATGCTTACCCCTTCTCTGATTGGCAAGTGCACTACCGACTATTGCCCAGTTATCAGATTCCGTGCCGCCCGATGTGAAGAAAATTTCCTTATCGGTCGCTTTAAGAATATTGGCAAAAATCTCTTTGGCTTCCCTTAAATATTTCTCTGCGTCAACACCCTTTTGGTGCATCGAGGAAGGATTACCGTAATCCTTTGTCATAATTGTGTACATCAAATCTGCCACATCCCTTGTTACCATTGTTGTGGCAGAATTATCCAAATAAGCTTCCATTATTTTAATCCTCTATCTCTAAATGATACATAAGAATTGACATAATTGTCATTCCGGCAGTCTCAGTTCTTAAAATTCTTCTTCCAAGCGAAACCGGCTTCATTCCTTTTGACAGTGCAAGCTCAATTTCATCCTTATCGAAGCCGCCCTCAGGTCCGATAAAAACTCCAATCTTCATACCGGAATGAATCTCTGAGATTACCTCCTTAAGAGTATCCATGCCTTCTGCCAGCTCATACGGCACAAAAGCAATATCCATTGTACCGGCATATTCCAAAGCCTCCTTAAAAGACATTACCCTGTTAATCTGCGGTATAATGCTTCTGTTGCTCTGTTTTGCAGCACTTTCGCTGACTGCCTGATAGCGTTTAAGCTTTGCCTCAGCCTTTTTATCATCAAGCTTCACAACACACCGCTTCATTGCAACAGGAATAATCTCATGGACACCAAGCTCAACACATTTCTGGATAATAAGTTCCATTTTGTCCCCTTTAGGAAGTCCCTGAAAAAGATAAATATCGGCTGACAGTTCCCTGTCCGATTCCATAATTTCCAGAACCTCCAAAACAGCACGTTCCTCTTCATATACATGAACTGCACACAGATAATCCTTATTATTCCCTCCGTTAACGATAACCTGCTCTCCGATTTTCAGGCGGAGAACATTTCTCATGTGATTAACATCCGTACCATCAATAATTATTGTATTGTCACTTATGTTTTCTGATTTTCCAAAAAAACGGTTCACTATTTCACTTTCCTTGCTGTAATTGAAACCCATTCTCCCTGATAGGTAGTTTCAAGAATTTCAAAATGCTCATTGCTCTCAAAAGCTGCCTTAACAGCCTCTTCCTTCATGTCAATGATTCCTGATGTAATAATAACGGCACCTGTTTTCATATGTGCTGCAATTTCTCCAAGCAGAGGAATGATAATATCTGCAAGAATGTTCGCAGTTACAACATCATATTTCTCAAAGCCGACATACTCCTGAATCTTAGGGTCATCAATAATATTGCCTTCGATTACCTCATATAAATCACTGCTCAATCCGTTGACTTCCATATTCTCATCAGTTGCAATGATTGCGTTAGGGTCAAGGTCGGTTCCGAGAACATATTTTGCACCAAGCTTTAAGCCGATTACCGATAAAATACCGCTTCCTGTTCCGACATCGAGCAAAAGTGTATCATTAGTAATATATTTTTCCATCTGTTTAATTACCAACTGTGTTGTCTCATGCGAGCCTGTTCCAAAAGCAGTTCCCGGGTCAATATCAACCACCATTCTGCCCTGCATATCGGAAGGTACTTCTTCCCATGTAGGCTTAATAACTATGTCATTTACCATAAAAGGCTTAAAATACTGCTTCCAGTTATTAATCCAGTCCTTATCCTCAGTCTCATCAGCCGTAAGGGTTCCTGCACCCGTATCAACGAAAACCTTAAGTTCCTCAAGTCCGTCTGCAATCTTAACTCTCATATCTTCTTCATTAAGAATCCCTTCCGGAAAATGAACTCCCTCATCATCAACCTCGAGGAAAAAGCTTACCTTACCCACACCCTCATCAGGCGGAAGTTCAGGTAAAATATCAACAAACATTGCTTTTGTATCGTCCTCGGTAAGCTGGATATTATCTTCAATCTGCACGCCCTCCATGCCAAGCTCAGTAAGCATATCGCTTACCAAATCCTCAGCAGCAGTCGTGGTGGTTATAGTGTATTTCTTCCATTTCATAAATCTGTACCTCAATTTTATTTTAAGAAAGCAAGATAGCCTCTTAAAGTCTCGTAAATATCAATTTTGCTTGTTACCTCATAAGGAGCATGCATATTCTGTACAGCCACGCCGCAGTCCATTACTTCCATTCCGTACTCTGCAAGAATGTATGCTATTGTTCCGCCGCCTCCGATATCAACCTTTCCAAGCTCCGCCATCTGATAGGCAACCTCGTCCCTCTCCATAGCTGCACGCACTTTTGCTACAAACTCTGCATCTGCGTCATTGCTTCCGCTCTTGCCCCTTGAACCGGTAAACTTGCAGAAAACAATTCCCCTTCCGAAAAATGAAGCATTCTTTTTCTCAAAAACAGACGCATAATTAGGGTCATAAGCAGCATTAACATCTGATGACAACATCTGCGAATTAGCAAGTGCACGTCTTAAAGTAAGGTCTGAATAGCAGCCCATTCTGTCTATAATCTCGGCTGTAATATTTTCAAAAAATCTCGATGTCATTCCCGTTGCACCGACACTGCCGATTTCTTCCTTATCAACAAGCAGGCATACCGTTGTAAACTCCGGATTCTCTGTCTGCAGCATTGCCATAAGCGATGTATATGCGCACACTCTGTCATCCTGTCCGTAGCCCATTATCATGCTGTTATCAATGCCCATGTGTCTTGCAGGTCCGGCTGGAACTGCCTCCAGCTCTGCTGACATAAAATCCTCTTCATCAAATCCGTATTTGTCTCTTAAAAGCTTAATGATATATGCCTTTGATTTTTCCTTATCGTCATCCTTTGACTCATCACCCAGTGGCATGCTGCCTACAAGAATATCCAGATTCTCACCTTCAACAACCTTTGCTGCCTTTTTCTCCATCTGCTCTGCTGCCAGATGAATTAATAAATCCGAAACACCGACAACAGGGTCATTCATATCCTCTCCGATTGTCACATTGATTTTCGTTCCGTCAGTGAGAACTACAACTCCGTGCAGTGCAAGCGGTGTGGCTGTCCACTGATATTTCTTAATTCCGCCGTAATAATGAGTATCCATAAGCACAAGTTCTTCATCCTCATACAAAGGATTCTGTTTAATATCAAGTCTCGGGGAATCAATATGTGCTCCGAGAATCTTCATTCCTTCTTCAATATTTCTTCTGCCAATGTTATAAAGAACAAGTGCTTTGCCCTTATTAACTGCGTATACCTTATCTCCTGCCTTCAAAGACTTCTTATCACGAATAATCTCATTAAGGTCGGTATAACCGTATTCTTTGGCAATTTCTATGCTTCTGTCCGTGCATTCTCTCTCCGTCTTGCATTCTGAAATAAATTTTCTGTAATCCTCACAGAAATCCATTACCTTCTGCATTTTATCGCTGTCACATTTTGTCCATGCATTCTCTCTTTTCACTGCAATTCATTCCTTTCTTATATAACTGTGTTAAACAGATTTCCATACTTCTGTTATCAACACTAAATATCCAGCTTAATCTGTGTCTCCTCTTCGGCCTCCACCTTGAAATCAGCTATTTTCTCCGGGCTGATTACCGGCAAATCCTCAACTGATGAAAGTCCGAATGACCTTAAAAATTCCTCTGTTGTTCCGAATAAAATAGGTCTTCCCGGTGCATCAAGTCTTCCAAGTTCCTGAATCAGATTATATTCAAGAAGCTTATTAACCGCATAATCGGATTTAACACCTCTAATCTGTTCAATTTCAATACGGGTAACAGGCTGTTTATAAGCAACTATTGAAAGTGTTTCAAGTGCTGCGTCGGACAGCACATGACGCTTCGGCTGAGAAGCGACCTTAATTAACTGCTCATAGTATTCCGCCTTCGTACACATCTGAAACGAGTCCTCAAGCTCAATAATCTTAATTCCCCTGTCCTCGTTATTATATTTGTCCATCATATTGCGGACTAATTTTCTGGTAGTATTAACATCCTGCCCGATGGCAACTGCAAGCCTGGCAGTCTCAACGGATTCTCCCATTGTGAACAATACTGCCTCAATTACCGCTTCCATTTTGGAAAGTGTCATCTCCATTGACTGCTTCCTCCCCGATTGTATTTATTAATATATCATCTGTTCTTCTTTCCTGAATTACGGATATCTTGCCACCCTTGATAAGCTCAAGCACGACAA
Source organism: Butyrivibrio sp. (assembly GCA_045124255.1). Taxonomy (GTDB): domain Bacteria; phylum Bacillota; class Clostridia; order Lachnospirales; family Lachnospiraceae; genus Eshraghiella. The sequence continues at coordinate 7,428 of JBGVLM010000020.1, forward strand.
GAAAGGTAACAATAATCTCCATTTTGCTGTTGCTTCGCTCCAACAGATTTCTAAAAGAGCAAGTCCTGTGAGAGCTTATATATTCGGTTACATATTGTGCCTTAACCTCAAGATTGACATCCTCCTTCTCAATCTTACCGAATTTGCTTCTGATTGGGTCAACCTTGTCCTCACATCTTTTCAAAACCTCGTTATAAATCTCACGAAGCTTAATGAGGTCAATATCCGCAACAAGCTTTTCCAAATCCACCGGTTCCTCATAGCAGGCAACCTCATCAGGCACTGTTGCCGGCTTATACATTGAAAGCTCTGCGTCCATCTGTCTGTCCTTAAGTTCATAGGACATATATTTGTACATCTTATATTCAAGAAGCTTCTCAACCAGCTCCTGACGCGGGTCCTCTGCCTCCTCCTCAGCTTCTTCCTCTGTCGGAAGCAGCATTCTGGATTTGATATCAAGAAGCATCGCCGCCATCACAAGGAACTCACTGACAACATTCAAATCCTCCTTCTCCATCCGGGCCACATACTCAAGGTACTGATCCGTTACAAGAGCAATCGGAATATCATATATATTTATTTTATTCTTATCTATTAAATGCAAAAGAAGGTCAAGCGGACCCTCAAATGCCTCCAGTTTAACTTCAAGCGGCATAAATCGACCTCTTAACTATATTTTATCGTAAAAAAGCACTACCTTTAATTGTACCCTTATTAACCGTTCTTTGCAAGAATTTTAATAACGGCAAGCTCGGGTTTGTTGTTGATTCTCACCGGAATTGTATGTGTACCCAGTCCGCGGCTTACAATCATCCTGGATTTTCCGATTCTGTAGTTTCCTGAATCATATTTTGGAAGTATTTCGAGATTGGTTCCCATAACGCCTCCAAGCTTAGGAATTCTGACGGTTCCGCCATGCAGGTGTCCTGACAGGACAAGGTCCGCACCCCACGCGGCATACCTCTCAAAATAAACCGGATTATGGGCAATAAGCAGGTTGAAAATATCCGTATCTGCGTTTCCAAGATGCTTGTCCATAAGTCCGCTTCCCATAACAGGCGGAATACTTCCGTAGAAAGCGGAATCAATCTCAACTCCCGTTATTTTAAGCCTGTCATTATTTTTCTCAATAACAATTCCTTCATCCTCAAGGAATATAACTCCTGCTTCCGTAAGCACTCTCTTATATTCCTCATAGAAATTTCCAAACTCCTCAACATTTCTTTTGAGTGTATATTCATGGTTTCCGAGAGCATAATAAACCTTATATCTTTTTGCAAGTGCACTTAAAAATTTAATAATAGTTAAAGCATTGTCGCTTACTTTTCTGTTGATAATATCGCCCGCAAGAAGAATCGCATCCGGCTGCTCCTTCTTAATTACATCAATAATTTCATGGAGATTCACCCCATAATCATTGGAATGCAAATCGCTGATTAAAATAAATTTAAAGCCCTCCGCTTTATTCGTAATTTTCCCGGTTCTGATTAAATATTCAGTAGTATCAAATTTTCTCATATTACCAACTCCTTATGTTACAATACCCCAAAAATCCACAGTATTTTTTATTGTAACAGAAAAACAAACTTTTTTCCATTGATAAGATAAGTTTTTTTGAGTATAATCTAAATATCTGTACTAATAAGGAGCATTTGCATGAAAATTATAAATGAAATAATGGTAATTTCCAAGAAAATGAAATCCGACAATCTCAGCGCTTTTGCTGCTGAAGCGACACTGTTTATTATATTAAGCTTTGTGCCGTTTATTATGTTAATGCTTATGCTTGTTCAGTACACACCATTAACTGAGAAGATATTGATTGATTTTATTCAAAGCTTTGCACCCGATACATTTAAGGAAGCTTTGGAATCAATTATTAACCAGCTCTATAACCAGACCGGCTCCGGAATCATTATTTTTACAATTTTTTCAACTTTGTGGGCGGCAGGAAAGGGTTTTGTATCGCTGATTGACGGACTGAACTCCGTATTTGATATTAAAGAACAGCGCAACTGGCTTGTAATAAGATTATATGCAGTATTATATACCATCGTTTTCATAATTATAATTGTGCTCTGCATTGTTATTTTTATTCTTGCAGGAAACCTGCTTAATGTTCTGTATCGGTTTGTGCCGGTAATTGCAGGTCTTCTGGACAAATTCCTGCAATTACGTGCACCTGTTACCATGCTTTTATTTACAATATTTTTTACATTTCTGTATGTTGCAATTCCGCACAGACATACCAAAATCTCACGTCAGCTGCCGGGCGCACTTTTCTCAGCCCTTGGCTGGACGGCTTTTTCGTATGTTTTCTCGCTGTATGTAAAATTTTCAAGCCGCTTATCACTTCTGTACGGAAGTCTTACCTCCCTTGTTCTGGTGATTCTCTGGCTCTATGTATGCATGTATATCTTCCTTATCGGTGCAGAGATTAATATGCATGTTGAACAGTACAGGATTAACCGCCAGATAGATGACGCTGCTTTTGTTAATCAGAATACACATTAAGCAATTCTGTTCCTTCATAGTAAAATGACAGAATTTCATCATAAGTCATTCCGGCTTTTACCATGTTGGAGACTGCATTCTGGCTCACTCCTATTCCATGTCCATAACCGCCTCCGGTTATCGTATAGCCTGCTAAAACACCATTTTCCCTGCATTCCTCAAAAATACAGTATGCACTCGGCAGCATTTTGCGGATTACCGTACCTCCGGTAAATAAATTTACCGGATTGCTTCCCGTATTAATAAGATATCTGATACTCAGCTCGTTGCTTATCTTCACGGTATTTTCCGTTCCGTAGAAAATAATCTCCGTAATTCCTCCCGCCGAATTTCTTTTCGTAACCTCAATTTTTTCAAGTGTTCCGATTCCCCTTATTTCCTTGGAAATCCAGCTTCCGTTCTGCCATGTAAGCACCTTGTCGGGATTTGCACAATACCTTATAAAAATATTTGAATTAATACAACTTGTAAGCTCCTCAATCGACATTGTGACATTCCATCTGTAATAAGCAAAACCATAGTCATAATCCCCGGAGTCGGAATCCTTTATATATGCCGCAAAATCACTTTCCCGTGACAGATTCACATATTTTCCCTCCGAATCAATGCTTTTCGTCACAAGGAACGGCATACCTGACGAATTCGGAGTCCATATCGAGATATCGGAAGAAGTTCCGCAGGATGTTGAATAATAATATGCACTTATTATATTTCCGTTATATGAAATAACCTGACCATATGTCTCCCTGACCGCCTGTGTCGCATCCTCATGTCTCTGTGAATTGTTATATACCTGAAAATTAGTACTGTCGTCCACATGTGCCCCATACATACTGTAGGCATTGTTAAGCAGCTGTCTGTACGCATAGCTTCTTGCACATACCGCCTGAACCTTTAATGCCTCAACTCCGAAGGACGCCGGCATTTCACTCGGCACAACTGCATACAGATATTCCTCCAGAAGAACATCGTTTACAATTGTAAGCCCCTCTTCGTATTCGCTTATCTCAATCGTTCCGTTATATGAAGGATTACCATAGCCCTTCTCCACCGACAGCAGCGTTATCTGCCCCGTTGAATCCTTGGGACTGATAATAATTCTTCCATTTCCCAGATATGAGCAGCCCTTATAAATATCAACAATCTGCCCGGCTGCAAACTCCTCAACGACATCACCATATTTTACCTGAAAATCCTTGGTTCCTGTAACCGACACTCTTTCATGGAACAACGACGTAAAGCCGGTAGTCATAACCATTACTCTGATATTATCCGCATGAAGACTTCTTGAAATAATTGCCGCACACACCTTACCTTCTGCAACTACAAAATCCGTAAGATTATAGCCGACAAGAATATCGTTAATACTCTGCTTTTCTATAATTCCATAATTCTTATATACAATAAAATTCTCATCAAGCAGGAGTTCTCCATAGCCCTCAATCTCAACCCTGTTGTCATCAATAAGAAGGACCTTGCCGTTAATACTGTCCTGTTTAAGCACCACTCCTGTAACCTTGCCCTGTTTGAGCTTAATATCCCCGATATTTTTTTCAAAATCCATCTCCAGTTCATTTACATAAAAGGTTCTTTTTGCACTGCCAATATATGCCACAAGAATATTTTTCTCGCCCTTTTCAAGCCATACATTGTTGTAAACCACCTCATCCGTTATTTTCATCGTAACAGCAATAATCTCATCCCCTCTGACATATGCCTTAACCTCATTGTCCATATATCTGTCAAGCAGCAGCCCCTCAAATCCAAATTCCCCTTTTGAGGTATATGCTCTCCAGCTTGCGGCATTATCAATATTGGCAGGAGTTCCGCACAATACAAAATTCATTGAATGTGCGCCATCATCCGAACCGTATATTGCCATAAGATACTCATATATCTCCATAAAATCACTTTTGTTAACCTCTTCTTTATCCCGTTTGTCCTCCATATTAATTCCGGTTATCTCCGTAAGTTTCTCAAGGGATATATTCTTCTGTTCAAAATAATACTTAAAATCCCCGTATGTCCATTCCTCCTGTGCTGTTCTTTTCGTTGGCTTGTTCTCCTTAATATCCAAAAGTCCGTTGGCATAGAGATAGTTCATGTATTTCTCATACCATTCCGCTTCGTTGGAATCAAAACAGTCAGACGTTGCACTGATAATGGATTTATCCGCGTCAAGGAGTGCCAGCATTTTGGATGCAAGTCCTTTTGAGAAGCAGTTCTTATCCGTTCCGACATTAAAAAAGACCACCAGACAGATTCCGGCTGCTGCCAGAGCCAGTACAATTCCAATTAAAATCAATTTTTTACGTTTCATTATATCACCCGTACTAATCTATTATTGGGGCAAAAAAAATAGACCTTCAAATTGAAAGTCTTTGTCCGTAAAAAAATCGACGCATTTTATGCGAACTTCGTTCGCCGGCATCGACATAGTCACAAGGTATCCTCCCGCAAGCGGGTCCCTCCTTATGACAAGTGCAATATGGGGTCGACGCATTTTATGCGAACTTCGTTCGCCGGCGTCGACACAGTCACAAGGCATCCTCCCGCAAGCGGGTCCCTCCTTATGACAAGTGCCCCCCAAAATGCCGTTTCCTATTATTTTGACGCCTAGCTGTGCTAGGTGGGTAACCGCACATAAGCCGCTGTCTTCCACTGCTACGGAGGCCTGACATTAACTTATAAATATAGGAATCCCTTTAATTCAATGTAGGTTCAAAACATATAGGATTATCGTACATTCCAGGTGGCATATTCAGTTCACTGAACTTATCTTGAGTATACTCTATTCTATGCAATTTTGCAAGAAAAATACATCTGTAAAATTTTAATTTTTAACCAATTCAGTTTGATTTTTCCAGATATTCCCTTGCTTCATCCTCAGATAAATCACATGATTTGATTAGACTCTGAATTATAAGTTCTTCATCTGCTCCGAGACTGCGGCAGGTATCTATCATGGCATTAATACCCTTGCGTATCCCCTGTTCCATACCTTGTTCCATACCTTGTTCCATGCCTCGCTCCATGCCTTGTTCATATCCTTCCATTCTGACATCTCTGTCATGCAATAAAGTTTTCATATATTCACCCTTCCATATCCTGTTATGTCTGGCAATATCAACTGCATCAGCAAGTTTTTGCGTAAACTCATTGCCTATTCTGCCTGTTTCAATATACTCTAAGAATTTTGCTGTTTCATCAGAAACATTTTTAATTCTGCCCTTTGTATTATAAAACAGAGTATGCCTGTCATCTTCAAGCATTATGCTTCTGTCGTATGTACATAATGTTTCAAAATCATAGAAACACAAATCAAAACCAAACGGGTCAAAGGTGCAGATAAATATTACAAAGGTTTCTTTAAGTTCTTTATAATCAGTATTCTTCTCAAGCTGTGACATATCAATAATACTATGATAGTATCTGCTTCGTCTCGGCAGCTCATTTTTGTTGTTCTTATTCTGCATTTCAGTGTCATACAGGCGGTTTCTATCCTGCACATACACATCATATCTCACGCCTCTGCTGTCATTAGTTATTCTGACTGCATGCTGTATCGAAACCGCCTCAACATCCTCAATCATACTGCCTGTAAGAAGCTTCAGCATCGGAATGCAGAAATTCTTATCCTGCATTACTTTACCGAACATAAAATCATTACTCAGATTAAGATGCTCATATTCTTCGCATAAACCTGCAGTTACATCAATTGACATCTCTCTTTCCATAAATACTCCTCCTTATGAGCAGGAGTATTTTGCTAAGAAATCTCCTGCTGTTTCCAAATTTTGAAATGTAGCATAGATTTCTTAAAAATAAAGATTACAGAACTTTGAATTAATAGAAATATGCTAAACTAATTTTAGCATTTACATTAAGTGAAGTCAATTAAAAATCACTCTATTTTCCGACAAATGAACATTTCGCTTAATTCTCAGATAAATCACATGAGTTGATTGTAAATTCATTTACTGCATCGGTATGAATACGATAATTAATCTTGGACAGTTCTCTTTTTACATCCCATCCGATTGCAAGACGTTTGGCTTCATCTTTCTTTAACCGCTGATAATCTTTGATAATATACAGCTTAAACTCTGGAGAAATCCATGAAGCAAATTCAAATGCAATATCGGAATTTTTATATTTGGCAATATCAGCCAATGAAATATATGCATCTTCATTTCATAATCCGGCATCTGTCTTCTTCCGGCTTCCCACTCTTCCAATGTCCGCAGCGGAATATCAACATAGTGCGAGAACTCAGTTCTATTCATCCCCAAGTCCTCTCTTATTTTCTTTAATCTGCTAATCTGTATTTCTAATTTCTCTTTCTTTTCCATATACTTATCTTAAATGATATTCTATCCAATATTCTTTCAATTGGATAAAATCATATACCCCTTTTCAGAGAATTTTTACTCTCATGCATAAAAAAACAAATACCAAAACCCCTTGAGGAATCTCCATTTCTCAAGGGGTCATCAATATCCCATTATTCATTTAACATAAATTTCTGAAATATTACAGTCGGGCAGTTTTACTCCTTCACCGCTCCGGCACTCACTCCGGTAACGAGGAATTTAGATAATGCAAAATATAATGCTACAATCGGAACTGCGATGAATATTGCACCTGCCGCAAATCTTGTAAATTCGGTTTCATCAAGATGCATAAGCCCCACCGCCACAGTCCACAGGTCCTTGTTTTTCAAAAGGAGGTTAGGGAGGATGAAATCACTCCATGGCCATGCGAACTGTGTAAGTGCGGTGTATACAATAATAGGCTTTGACAGAGGAAGAGTTATGTCTGTAAAAACCTTGAAATTAGTTGCTCCGTCTATTCTTGCCGCCTCATAAATTGAGTTGGATATTGTATCAAAATATCCCTTTTGAACAAGATATCCCATCGGTGCTCCGGCAGAATATATCAGAATAAGACTCCAAAGTTTATTAATCATTCCAAAATTAACCATCAGAAGATATACGGCAGTCATTCCCATAAAACTTGGAAACATACTGAGTACCAATGTGGATTTCATAAGTATTTTTTTACTCTTAAACTGAAATCTGCTGATTGTATATGCCGTAAGAATAACCAGTACCGTTCCGATAAGACTTGAAAAAGCGGCAACAAAAAGTGTGTTTTTAAGCCAGTTCGGATAATCGTACATGGTTGTATCTGTAAACAATTTAATATATCCGTTCAGGCTGTATGAGGATGGAAAAAATCCGTCCAAATCATATATGGAGCCACTTTTCGAAAAAGAGGACAGCACAAGCCAGAATACCGGAAAAAAGAAAATTAAGCATACAATCACAAGAATTATATATGTAATAACTATATCAAAGATATTTCTTTTATTCTTCATCGGAACGTATCCTCCTTCTTAAAAGCTGCACTTCTCACATAAACAATCAGTGAAAATACGGATGTGATAATGAATATAATAAGGCTTACTGCTGCACCTATACCATAATAAGTGTTGTCAATCGACAGATTATACAGCCAGTTAATCAACAAATCAGTATCACTTGCGAGGAAGTAATCCTCCATATAAAGTCCGCCACGCAGGAAATAAAATACACCGAAGTTATTAAAATTATTAACAAAGCTTGTAATCAGAACCGGTGTTGTTGAGAAAATAACAAACGGCAGCGTAATCTTTATAAACTGCTTCCATTTACTTGCACCGTCAATTGAAGCCGCTTCATAAAGTTCCGTATTCATATTGGAAAGAATACCCGTCGCCAACAGCATTGAAGTCGGAATAGAGGTCCACGCATTAACAAACAAACCGATTAATTTAGCTTTAATCCCTGCATCAATATCAAGGAAACCGACTGCATTGCCGCCGTAAAGCGTTATGTAATAATTGACTGGTCCGCCATAAGAAAACATAAATTTGAAGGCAAGAAGCGTAATAAATCCCGGAACCGCATAGGCAAGTATTGGAAATGCCCTCCAGAAGGTTTTGCCCTTAACGCATTTTTTATTTAGCAGAAGTGCAAGCCCAAGTCCTCCGAAATAATTAATAAAGGTCGAAAGCAGTGCCCAAACAAGATTCCATCCCAAAATCTTAAAAAAGGTTTCCTTGATTTCCGACAACGAGAAAATCTTTACGAAGTTCCCGAAACCAATCCAGTCCACCAGTTCCGGAGGAACAATCTCTCCGCCATAATTGGTAAAGGAAATCAGAATCATAAAAATAATCGGTAGCACATTGAAAATCAACACACCTGCTACAGGCAGTGCCAGTGCAACAATATAAAATTTCTTATCAAGGAATGACACCGCTGCCGCTTTGAATGGCAAAAGTTCCTTGCCCATCCCGGACTTTCGTTCACATTCCTTTATATCCCTTATATTTGAGAGATGAACAAATATAAAAACAATAATTACCAGAAAAGCCAAAATTCCTTTGAGAAGCATTATTACTGAATCGTCGCCCTTCGTTCCGAGCCATGGGTCAGCCTTAACGGTTCCCAGTGTGAAGAATCCGGCAATATCCTTTGCCCCCGAATAAATCATATAGAAAATAACAGCCGCAAAAAACAACAGATACAAAAGTCCCTTGATAATCTGCTTATACATAAGCTGCCCTGTTCCCATAACAAGCATTGACGCAATTACGGGAACGGACCTACGGCCCTTTATTTTTTCGTCCATATTAATCAGTCCTTCCTCTATTCTGCAAGAACATAAATTGCATCATATATATTCTTTGACACAGTTTCCAAAGCCCCTTGGAAATCCTCTCTTGAAACGTACTTCTCTTTCTCTCCATCCGCTTCTCTGAATGCGTCCTTTGCAACATCCGCCATAATTGTCTGTGTTGGAACCCAAATTTGGTCAACTGCCTTAATAGACGGCATTAAATAAATTTTTCCTGACTCAAGACTGTTAAAAATAACATCCGCCGTTCCATCAGACTCTGCCGCAACATCGGAACGTGTCGGTGCAATTCCAAGCATTTCCATTCTTCTGCTAATCATCTCATAGCTTGTTGCAAAATTAACAAACTCTATGCATGCTTCCTTATTTTCCGTGTATGAACTTATACCATAGCCGTTTACACCACCCATTACAATCGTATCAACATAATCTGAATCAGACATTGTGCTGCTGTCCCTGCTCAAATCTCCGTCAGCAGGCATAAGTGCAGGCATTTCAACCATCATAAGATTATCCTCAGCCTTTTTTAATGCTTCCTCGGGTTCAAGTCCTTCTTCATTATACTTCGCTGCAAGCTTCTCATAGAAAAGGCTGTAGGTATCAGGTGTTGAAACCGTACAGAAATAGGTTCCGTCAGCAAGCTTTTCATATCGGTTATAGGTAATTGTATCATCAATGCAGCCCTTGTACATTAATTCCGACATCTGCTTTAATGCACAAAGCCCCAATGCCGCGTCGCCCTTTGCAAAACCGATGTCTGCCGAATTCAGCGTACCATCTTCGTTCTTTCCGAAGATATATGAATTATAGGAAAGCATAAAAGGCGAAACAAGATATAAATTATTCATTGACGCCATAAAACCATATTGGCTGTCATGATTGGCACTGTCATCCGTTTCTCTTAAATATTTGGAATATGCATATAAATCATTCCAGTTTTCAAAGAAATCCGGCGTATTATTTTTATTATCATCCCACTCCGTTTCCCAATTCTTTGGAAGCATATCGGCTCTATAGAAAAGCATTGGTTCCTGAATATTTACCGGAACACCGCAGTAATAGCTTTCTCCATCGATTACTACTTTAAAAGCCTCCCATGCCTCCTCCGGTACATATTCATAGCAGTCAAAATCTTCTATTGAAAGAGGAAGAATATGCTTATCCTCTGCATAGGTCATCAGCTTATCGTTTGCCTGATATAAAATATCGGGACCGTAGCCGTATGGACCGTTTGCAGCCAAATCCGTGTACTCATCCATATTTGCATCAACTGCCTTAATTCCTTTATCCTTATAAGCAGCATTAAAAGCGTCTATAAGCTCCTGCAAATAGCCCATCTTTTTAGCTGTGTCATTTTCCAATACATGTATAACAATTGTTTCCTTATTTCCGGCACTGTTTGTTTTGGAGTTGTCCGCACAGCCCACAGTACTTAGAATTGTTATACCGCTAAGACACAGTGCAGCGATTCTTTTAAATTTCATACTATCACCCTTTCATTTAATTTAACTAAAAAGCTCTGTGGATTCATATCTATCCCCTCTGCCCGTCTCATTGTTTCCGTATTGTTAATAAGAAGTTTAATTTCACCACTCCTGCAGATATTCTTCAGAACAAAAACCTGATTCTCCTCATATATTCTGACACTGCCGTCTGCAAGTCTGCAGTTTTCCCTGATTGAGGAAAGTTTTTTTAAAAGTTCCATTATCTTTGTATGCTCTCCAACGGAATCCGCTTTACCCCAATCCATACACCTTCTGCAATCCGGGTCATAACCTCCCTTGGTCAGAAGTTCCGTGCCATAGTAAATACATGGTGTGCCGGGAAATAAATACAAAAGGCTTAAAGCTGCCTTTATTTTAAACCTGTTTTCTTTTACCTCACTGAAAAATCTGTGTGTATCATGACTGTCCAGAAGATTTAACATCATTGTGTTAACCGTATCAGTATTACGCATTAATATATCATTCAGTCTCCATGCAAAATGCTTTGCGTCAAACACATTAAATGCAAAATAGTCCAGACAGGCCTTGGTAAACGAATAATTCATTATTCCGTCATACTGGTCGCCCCGAAGATTGGCGTATGCGTCATGCCAGTTCTCTCCAATTATGACCGCATTTTTTTTCTTATTTTTAATGGCCTTCCTGAATGCCCTCCAGAAGTCATTGCTCACTTCATCGGATACATCCAGTCTCCAGCCGTCAATATCATATTTGTCAATATAATGACAGCCTATTCCGATTAGGAACTGCTGTACCTTTGTATTTGAGGTATTGAGTTTTGGCATATACTCACAGGCTGCAAACACTTCATAATTGCTCCTGTCCTCATTAATCTTATCTCCATCAATAATGAACCAGTCATAAAATTCCGATTCACTGCCCTTTTCAATTACATCCTGAAACTGCTTCATTTCATCACTGCAATGGTTAAAAACAGCGTCAAGAACAATTCTCATGTCTTTGGCGTGGACATTTTCCACCAGTTCAAGCAAATCCTCTTCACTGCCAAATTGTTCGTCCACCGAATAATAATCACTGATATCATATTTATGATTGGAAATTGACTTAAAAACAGGGGTAAGGTAAATCGTATTGCAGCCCAATGACTTAATATAATCCAATTTAGCCGTAATTCCCTTTAAATCCCCGCCGGCAAAGGTTTTGGCAGTAGGTATGTCACCCCATTTGCAGTTTATGTAAGACATATCCTTGTCTTTTCTGCCAATATTAAATCTATCCACAAAAATCTGATAGAAAACTGCCTGTTTCATCCAGTCCACGCATTCCATTATATCTGCTTTGTTAATATAGGCATACTGGAAGAAATTGTAATAACCCAAGGTAAAATCATACTTCTCAGTTATTCCGTCCTCCGAGAAATAATAATTCTTCTCTCCGTCAAAAATATAGAAAATATACGCCAGTCTGGTATCCTTAAGGTTAAGCTTTATTTCAAAATAATCATAAAGCTCACTTGAGTATGCTTTTGACATCTCTCTTTTTAATTGAGTGGTGCCAAAAGCATATTTGCTCTCATAGATTACTTCTGCTTTTTGAATATCATCTCTTGCCGTCCTGAGCCGCAGTACAATTTCTTTTTCAGAAACAGGAAAACAGTATGAAGAATCCACAATATGCAGCATTGCATGTTTGTTCATAGCTTTCTCCCTTCTGTACTATGGAAGCAATATTATTTAACTACCTTTACACTCATTGCAGTTACATCAACGATAAAAGTATAGCTTCCGCTTTCAAGTACCTGAACATTATTGCCATTCTCTGCAAGAAGTGCCTTTGACGCATCATCAGATACATTTGATTCTTTAAGGACGATACCTGTGTCCTTTCCGTCCTCATATATCATGAAGCAGACCTCTGTATCAGCCTCAAGATCCATTGTGATTGTAAATTCATCTGTTCCCTCGGTTCTTGTTAATTCTTTAATTTCAGACCAGTCAGAAACCCAGCTTCCTTTAATCATAACGCCTGTTAACTCACTTGCTGTAAACACCTCTTCTTCCTTCTCTGTCCCTGCACTTAATGTATCACCGTTTCTGACAACCGTTACGATATCCATTGCCTCATTATCAGGGTCAGTAGTTAAGGTAATTGTATAGTTGCCTGACATGACTACCTTTATGTTAGAGGTTGCGTCAGAACCTCCAAGTCCTCCGCCACTTTCCATCTGTGCAGAATCAAGTCCGCTGAAATAACCGAAGCCATGCTGTCCATCCCACTGCCAGTCATGAATAATCTGGAACTGGTCGCCTTCAAATAAATCGATTGTAATTGCAAATTCGTTGTTTGCATTGCCTGTCAGCTGTAATCTGAAATTCTCCCTTACAGACTCCTCAACATTGCTTCCTGCCCATGCACTGTCTGCCAGAGATCCCAAATCAGACGCTCCAACTATGTACCACGCCCTTGTGTCCTCTGCCGCATTAAGTGACTTAAAGCTTCCATAAAGAATTGTATCCTTGGTAAACACATCCACATTAAGCTCTTTCTTACTTGCTGCAATAAAAGTAGGTGTTTCATACCAGCCTAAGAATTCCATATTCTCAAGCTGCTCGAATTTCTGATATTCTGCTGCCGGAATAACCTCGCCTGACTCAACGCTTACCTCTCCTATGTTCGTATCCCCATTCATAAAAGTAACGGTAATTGTCTCTTTCTCCTTATCTCCCGTTGTTCCTTCAGAATTACAGCCGCATAATGCTGCTCCGAGAAAGGTACAGGCTATAACTGTAGTGAATAACTTCTTTAACATTTTTCTCATAATAAAACCTCCTGTTTTTCTGTACTTAACCGTTTAACTTAATCGGTTAAGTAGATATTAACACAGCCCCCACACAATGTCAATATTGGGTTGACAATTATTTTTGAACTTTGTAAGATTAGCTTATACGTTTAACTAATTGTTCTCAGGAGGCATTAATGGACAAAAAAGCTACAGTTAAGGACGTTGCAAGAGAAGCCGGCGTTTCAGTTGCAACAGTTTCCTATATTATGAATAACAGAACAGACCAGAAGATAAGCGAAAGTACCAGAAAGAAGGTGCTTCAGATTGCAAACCTTCTAAATTATACTCCAAGCCATGCTGCCAAGACACTTGCCACTGGACGTAATAATATAATCGGAGTTGCATATCATCTCAACGAGAATACTCCTTCACGCAATCTTGAGATTACCGGCTTTGTAAATCTGCTGATTGAGCGTCTTAACCGCCTTAAGTACGACGTTCTCTTTATGCCGGTTCGTGCCGTTGAGGACAATATTCCTTTAAACCGCAATATTGACGCAATAATAACGATTGATTTATCCCACGAACAGTTTTATGTACTTGCAAACAATTATCTTATTCCTATAATCAATGTGGATATGATTATTAACGATTCTCTTTTCTATCAGATATATTCCGACTACCATTCCCTTATCAGTGAGGGCAAGGATATCCTTGGTGAGGACTGTTATCTGGTTATGGACAGGCATGACAATAAAAATTATGAGAACTACATTATTTCTTCTGTTGAACAGGATAAAATAATATATTTTCAGGACTGCAGCAAACAGGATTTGGCAGAATTAAAGAACAAAAAAGCTCTTATCATCGGTACCTATCTGGCACTGATGGTCAAAGCCTATATGAATGAAAAAAACATGGTGGTCATCTCTTCAAGTGAAACCGCCCATATCCTTCCCGATGAAATTAAAGTAATTAAGAACGACATTTCCAAAAAGGCAAACCTTGCGATTAATATTCTTTTAAACGCAATGGACCATAAATTCGATGTCGCACATGATTATAAAGTGTAAAACATCACTTTTGTTTACCGGGAAATTACTTTGGAATTTCCCGGCAAATAAAAAAGTTACCTCATGTACACCGAGGTAACTTTTTATAATTATTTTACTTACTCTCTTCTACTTCGATTTTGCGAATCTTCTTTGTACGGATTTCCTCGCAAATCTCATTAATAAAGGTCTGTAAATCCTTCTGGCCTTCGTCTCCGAGGAATCTGCTTCTTACGGATACAAGTCCGGCTTCCTGTTCCTTCTCTCCTACTACAAGGATATAAGGAACTCTCGCAAGTCTGGCTTCACGAATCTTATAGCCAATCTTCTCTGAACGGTTATCCATTTCAGCATAAATCCTGTTATTCTTAAGCTCTCTGGTAACCTTTTCTGCATATTCAGCATACTTCTCAGAAATAGGAAGTACTCTTACCTGTTCAGGACAGAGCCAGGTTGGGAACATTCCGGCATATTTCTCGATAAGCCATGCAAGTGTTCTCTCATAGCAGCCCATGCTGGTTCTGTGGATGATGTAAGGTCTTACTTTATCGCCATTCTCATCAATGTAATACATATCAAACTGCTCGGCAAGAAGTGCGTCCCACTGAATTGTAATCATTGTATCCTCTTTGCCGTATACATTCTTTGCATTAATATCAACCTTAGGACCATAGAATGCAGCCTCGCCGACATCCTCAACAAAAGGAATATTTAACTCTGTAAGAATATTGCGGATATCCTGCTCTGTCTGCTCCCAAACCTCCGGTGCTCCAATGTATTTCTCTTTATTATCAGGATCCCATTTTGACAGATGGTATGTTACATCCTCCTCAACTCCGAGTGTCTGCAGACAGTACTGTGCAAGTGCAATACAATCCTTAAATTCCTGAACCATCTGGTCAGGTCTTACAATCAGATGACCCTCTGAAATCGTAAACTGGCGTACACGGGTAAGTCCATGCATTTCACCTGAATCCTCATTACGGAAAAGAGTTGATGTCTCGCCGTATCTGCATGGAAGGTCACGGTAGCTCTTCTGGCTTGCCTTATATACATAATACTGGAACGGGCATGTCATAGGACGGAGTGCATATACCTCCTTATCCTTCTCCTCATCACCAAGTACAAACATTCCCTCTTTATAATGGTCCCAATGTCCTGAAATCTTATAAAGGTCACTCTTAGCCATAAGAGGTGTCTTTGTTCTCATATAACCGCGGCTTTCCTCTTCGTCCTCAATCCATCTCTGCATTGTACGAATCATTCTCTCGCCCTTTGGCATAAGAAGCGGAAGTCCCTGTCCGATTACGTCAACGGTTGTAAACAGCTCCATCTCACGTCCAAGCTTGTTATGGTCACGTTTTTTAATATCCTCAAGATGTTCAAGGTATGCGTTAAGCTCCTCTTTCTTAGCAAAGGCTGTACCATAAATTCTTGTAAGCATTTTATTTTTCTCACTGCCTCTCCAGTATGCACCTGAAGAAGAGATAAGCTTAATTGCCTTAATCTGCTTAGCATTCATAAGATGTGGTCCTGCACATAAATCTACAAATGCGTCATCGCCCTCGCCCTGTCTGTAAAAGGAAATAACTGCATCCTCAGGAAGGTCATTAATTAACTCAACCTTATACGGCTCTCCCTTCTCTTCCATAAACTTGATTGCTTCTGCTCTTGGAAGTTCGAATTTCTCAAGTTTTCTGCCCTCTTTGATTATTTTCTTCATCTCTGCTTCAAGTTCATCAAGAGCAGCTCTGTCGAATGACTGGCAGTCAAAATCATAATAAAATCCTTCATCAATAGAAGGTCCGATTGTAAGCTTAGCCTCAGGATAAAGTCTTTTAACTGCTTCAGCAAGAACATGGGAAGCAGTATGTCTGTATGCCCTTCTTCCTGCTTCATCATTAAAGGTAAGAATGTTCAGTGCACAATCATTCTCTACAACTGTTCTAAGGTCAACGACCTTTCCGTCAATCTCTCCTGCACATGCTGCTCTTGCAAGACCTTCGCTTATATCCATTGCAATGTCATAAACAGACATTGCAGACTGGTATTCTTTAATTGAACCATCTTTTAATGTTATCTTCATTGTTATATTCCTCTCAGTACTTCTTAATTATTCTTCTTCAACCGGCTCCTCACCAAAATCATAGGTATAGCATTTGTTGTATTTCTTAATTGTGTTTTTGTTGGTAGCTGCCCTTCCTATAAAAATACCAATTCCGATACCAACCAATGTGCATACACCTGCCGCAATAAGCAGCTCCTTATTGCTCTTAGTTGTCTCCTCATCCAATAAACCTAATACTGCATCTCTTCTGTCTTTCAATGTCATCATATGATTTACCTCCTTTAATTGTAATGAATTTAGATTATAAATTCATTGGTTTCTTAATTATTATGTTGCAAAAATAATATTCTTAAACAACAAAACCCCTTGCTGTAAGCAAGGGGCAATTATATCGCGGTTCCACCCAAGTTCATTCACCTGTGCCGATATAAGAATTACCGGCGGCCAAAGTGAACCTTCTTACGATTATAACGGAATCACCGGACCGGATTGGGGCCACTCAGAGTTAGTCTTCACATTATGTCCGGGGGACTTCACACCAGCCAGTCCCTCTCTGTGCCTTATCACAATGCTACTCGTCTCATCAACGTGTTAAGAATATTCTGATATTATGAATTGTTAATTCATTGTGTTTATTATAACATTTTAGGGAAGAAAGTCAACTACATAAATTCTCCTCCCCGCAACAGTTTGACCGAAATTATATCCTGCCCGACAGTTTATACTGTACCAATGCAAAGAATTCCCTGACCATATAATTGACAAAAAGAATTCTGTCCGACTCTGCCGGTATTCCGCTTACATCATAGCCCTTTTTCTCACATACCTTAACGGTTCTGTAAACATGAAAATTATTGGTTATAACGCCTATTGACGGAGCCGTGCCCTGATAACCGGCTTCTATTATATTCATTGAAAATTCAATATTCTCATCCGTATTTGTGGACTTATCCTCCATTATGATTCTGTCAGGGCTTATGCCATTTTCAACCAGATAATCATACATGCACTGTGCCTCGGATAAATCCTCTCCGCTGCCCTGTCCGCCCGAAACAATAGCAATGGTATCCGGATTTTCGTCGAGATACTCCTTAGCCGCCTCAAGTCTTTTTCTGAGCGAATTGGTTATTCTTGTGCCGCGCACCTGTGCCCCAAGGACAATAACGTAATCAAGATTCTCCTGTGGTTTACCCGTCATTCCCGACACAACCATTCCCTCCACTACGGCAAAAAATATAAAACACAGGCTTATAAAAATAACAAAGCCCCTTTTCAAAGCGGCCGGAACATGCCATATTTTCTTATAATCCAAAATTCCCACAACTGCTGCCGCCGCCAAAAATACAAACGCAGCAAACCAGACCGGAGCAAAAGCCGTTCCAATTCCTGCATAGCCGACCATAATACACCAGTAAACCAGACAAAATAATGCCAGAATGCCAAATATAATAATAAAACCCATTTTATCTCCCTAATGCTTAATTAAATAATATAAATCCATAGGCCAATTATAATATATAAGAATGGAAAAGCCAATATTTTTTAATAATAAAAGAGATATTTCCCTTTGAGTTTCCCCATTTTTCAAACCGCTACCACTTGAAACCCAATCCAGCAAAGCATTCAGCCAGTGTCAGTTGTTGTGATTGTTCTTTTTTCAAAAGGAAACCTTTTATGCCTGAGTGTGTTCTGGCAAGGACACGCTC
>JBGVLM010000021.1:0-19072 GCA_045124255.1 Butyrivibrio sp.
AAAAATTTCCTGGGGTGTTTTTTCTTTCTTTGCCATTAGTGTAGTACCTTCCATAAATGTATCCTTTCATAAATCATAATCAAAATGATGTCATAAGTAAAATGTTTTGGAAGAACTTACACACTTTATTTTACACCCTCGCGGAACCGGTGATGATACGATTTATGACAGCGATGGGAATGACACCTATATTTTCTATAAAGGCTGTGGAAATGATATCATAAGTGATTATACGGGAAATAATATAATCAGGTTTACTGATGATACAATGCCTGAGGACATTACTTTAAAGCGAAATGGTATATATCATGCCGATATGGTAATATCAGAAAGTGGTGATGTGATTAATATACAGAATTTTATGTATGGAAGCAGTTACAGAAGCTTTACACTTGAGTTTGCGGACGGAAGCACTGCTTGCTTTGATGTAGAGAATATGTCGCTTGTATATTAGAATTATCCTTTTTTCACCCTTGTCACCTTTTTTCTTGCAGAACACCATATAATTATGTAAAATGTCATTGAAGTAACAGGAAAATGTTTTGAAAGGTTTAATAATATGAGCAAGAAACTTATTTCATGGAATGTTAATGGCCTTCGTGCCTGTATGGGCAAAGGCTTTGCGGAATTTTTTGATACAATTGACGCTGATGTTTTCTGTATTCAGGAGACCAAGCTTCAGGAAGGACAGATTGATTTTAGTCCTGAGGGATATTATCAGTACTGGAATTATGCCGAGAAAAAGGGCTATTCGGGAACCGCTGTTTTTACCAAAACAGAACCTCTTAGTGTCAGCAGAGGTATCGGAATAGAGGAGCATGACCATGAGGGAAGGGTGCTGACACTTGAATTTGACGATTTTTATATGGTTAATGTTTATGTTCCGAATTCTAAAAGGGAACTGGAGAGGCTTGATTACCGTAAGGTCTGGGAGGATGATTTCAGAGCGTATGTAAATAAGCTTCGTGATAATAAACCGGTGGTTGTATGTGGCGATATGAATGTTGCACATAAGGAAATTGACTTGAAAAATCCTAAAACCAATCATACCAGTGCAGGATTTACTGATGATGAGAGGGAGAAGATGACTAAACTTCTTGAATCAGGTTTTATTGATACCTTCAGATTCTTTTATCCTGATGTGGCGGAACGTTACAGCTGGTGGTCATATATGTTTAAGGCAAGAGAGAAAAATACGGGGTGGCGTATTGATTATTTTCTTGCGTCAGAAGAGCTTAAGGACAGGCTTGTGAGTGCAGAAATCCACGATAAAATAATGGGCTCCGACCATTGCCCGGTAGAGCTTGTCATTGACTTATGATTGAGGCTGTGATAACATTATTCAGGCGATATTGTTAAAATATTATTTAAATATATCAGATAAGAACAGGAGATTTATTATGAGTAAGAAACCGGCAGTACTCCTTATCCTTGACGGATATGGACTTAATGACAACACAGAAGGCAATGCAGTAGCAATTGCCAGAACACCTGTTATGGACAGTCTTATGGCAGAGTATCCATTTGTAAAAGGTAATGCCAGCGGAATGGCAGTAGGCCTTCCGGACGGACAGATGGGTAACTCAGAGGTTGGACATCTTAACATGGGTGCAGGAAGAATTGTATATCAGGAATTAACCAGAATTACTAAAGAAATCATGGATGGCGATTTCTTTAAGAATGAAGCTTTGGTTAAAGCTGTTAATAATTGTAAAGAGAATAATTCTGCTCTTCATGCTTTCGGACTTTTATCAGACGGCGGCGTACACAGCCACAATACACATCTTTACGGTTTGTTGGAAATGGCTAAGAGAGAAGGCCTTGAGAAGGTATATGTTCACTGTTTCCTTGACGGACGTGACACACCACCTCAGTCAGCAAAGGGCTTTGTTGAAGAGCTTGAAGCAGAGATGGCTAAGATTGGTGTAGGTAAGATTGCTACGGTTTCAGGACGTTATTATGCAATGGACAGGGATAATAACTATGACCGTGTTGAGAAGGCATATGCTGCAATGACTAAGGGCGAGGGTGCCGCGGCTGATAATGCAGTAGCAGGAGTTGCTTCTTCTTATGAGGCAGGCGTTAACGACGAGTTCGTTGTTCCTTTTGTGGTAACGGAGAATGGAGCGCCTGTTGCAACAATTAATGATAAGGATTCAGTTGTATTCTTTAACTTCCGTCCTGACAGAGCAAGAGAGATTACACATTGTTTCTGTGATGATGAGTTTGATAAATTTGAGCGCGGTGAGCGTAAGGATATTGTATTCGTATGCTTTACAGAGTATGACCCGTTAATTCCTAATAAGGATGTAGCATTTAAAAAGGTTGAGGTTACGAATACTTTCGGTGAATGGCTTGCCAATAACGGAATGAGACAGGCAAGAATCGCTGAGACAGAGAAATATGCACACGTTACATTTTTCTTCAACGGCGGTGTTGAACAGCCTAATGAGAACGAGGACAGAATTCTTGTTAACTCACCTAAATATGTTCCGACTTATGACAAGAAGCCTCGTATGAGTGCATATACAGTATGCGATAAGTTAAGTGAAGCAATTACAGCTAAGGATGAAGAGGGTAATCCATATTATGATGTAATTATCTGTAATTTTGCTAACCCTGACATGGTTGGACATACAGGAATCGTTGACGCTGCCGTACAGGCAATCGAAGTAATTGACGAATGCGTCGGTGAAGTCGTTAAGCTTGTAAAAGAGGTTGATGGTGTAATGTTTATCTGTGCAGACCATGGTAATGCAGAGCAGCTTGTGGATTATGAGACAGGAGCACCATTTACTGCTCATACAACTAATCCTGTTCCGTTTATCCTTGTTAATGCTGAACCGGAATATACACTTAGAGAGGGCGGATGTCTTGCAGATATCGTACCTACATTAATTGAGTGTATGGGTATGGAACAGCCTGCTGAGATGACAGGTAAATCACTTCTTATTAAGAAATAAAAAAATATCTTGAAATAATTAATTGCGTATGATACAATACCATTTGTGTGAGTTGTCATACGCAATTTTACGAATCTGGGAGGTGTAACTCGTGGAAATTTTAAAATTAGTTCTTTCAATTATATTAGTTATAGATTGTATAATATGCTCAGCGATTGTATTATTACAGGAAGGCAAGTCAGCCGGACTGGGAACAATCAGCGGAGTTGCTGATACCTACTGGGGTAAGAATAAGGGCCGTTCAGGCGATGGATTAATGAAGAGAATTACATGTATATGTGCAGTTGTTTTCTTTGTACTTGCTATCGTATTGAATTTAAGTGTTTTTAATTAATTCTGACTAATGAAGACTCTTGGAAGACCTCCAAGAGTTTTTTTACTCTATAAGAAATATTTTTTGTATATACAAGGGGTGATTAAATGGAGCACAATTCATTTGAAAAAAGAAAAAAAGTAATTAATGACCTTATACATGATAAATTTTATACGCCAATGAAAGCTAAGGAAATTGCAATGCTCCTTAACATTCCTAAGTCTGAGAGACCTGCTTTGCAGGAAGTGTTGGATGCGCTTGTAATGGAGGGCAAAATAGGCTTATCAAAGAAGGGAAAATACGGCAGGGCTGAGAACACTGCAATCGTCGGAAGATTTGAAAGCCATCAGAAGGGCTTCGGCTTCGTTGTTGTGGAAGGAGAGGAAGATGATATCTTTGTTTCCGAGAAGGATATTAATGGAGCACTGCATAATGATATGGTTCAGGTTGTTGTTACTACCGAGAAGCAGGATGGTAAGAGGCGTGAAGGCAGAATTCTTAAGGTAATCGAAAGAGGGACACAGGATATTGTCGGTTTCTATCAGAATGCAGGCAGCTACGGCTTTGTAATTCCTGATAACCAGAGGTTTGCAAAGGATATTTTTGTTCCGGGAAACCGCTCCAGAGGCGCAGTTAACGGACATAAGGTAGTTGTTCATATAACGGATTATGGTGATGATAAGCATAAACCTGAGGGCGAGGTTGTGAAAATACTTGGTCATGTTAATGACCCCGGAACGGATATTTTATCGATTGTGGCAGGTTATGACATTCCAATGGAATATCCGGATGATGTTATGGCACAGGTTGACGTGCTTCCAAATGAGGTTTCAGAGGAGGACAAGTCAGGAAGAAAAGACTGCCGCTCATGGCAGACAGTTACAATTGATGGTGAGGACGCAAAAGATTTAGATGACGCAATAACACTTACTAAAGAGAATGATATATACAGACTGGGAGTTCATATTGCGGATGTATCCAATTACGTGAGGGAGAATACTCCTCTTGATAAGGAGGCAAGACTTCGCGGTACAAGTGTGTACCTTGTTGACAGAGTCATTCCGATGCTGCCTCATAAATTGAGCAATGGAATCTGTTCTCTCAATCAGGGCGTGGACAGACTTGCATTAAGCTGTATTATGGATATTGATTCCAAAGGAAATGTTGTCAGCCATGAAATATGTGAAACAGTAATTAATGTTGACAGAAGAATGTCCTATACGGCTGTTAAGAAGATAATAGAGGAGCAGGATGAGGAGACAATTAAGGAATATGAGACTTTGGTGCCGATGTTTGGTCTTATGAACGAACTTGCAGTAATACTCCGCAATAAAAGGCATGGAAGGGGGTCAATAGATTTTGATTTCCCTGAGAGTAAAATAAAGCTTGATTCCAATGGAAGACCTGTTGAGATTAAAGCCTATGACAGAAATTCCGCAACAAAGATAATTGAAGATTTCATGCTTATCGCTAATGAGACTGTAGCGGAGGACTGCTTTTGGCAGGAGCTTCCTTTTGTGTATAGAACACATGATAATCCTGACCCTGAGAAAATACAGGCACTTGGTGCTTTTATCAATAATTTTGGATATTCAATCAGAATTTCCAAGGAGGATATTCATCCGAAGGAGATTCAGAAGCTTCTGGAAAGAATAGAAGGGACTGATGAGGAGGCAATGCTTTCAAGGCTGACGCTCCGTTCAATGAAAAGAGCACAGTACCAGACGGAATGTACAGGACATTTCGGACTTGCCGCCAAATATTACTGCCATTTCACATCACCAATCCGAAGATATCCGGACCTGCAGATTCACAGGATTATTAAGGAGAACCTTCATGGAGAACTGCAGGACAGAAGAAGGGAGCATTATGAAAAGGTTCTTCCGGAAACTGCCAAACAGTGCAGCATTACGGAGAGAAGGGCTGATGACGCCGAACGTGATGTAGAGAAGCTTAAGAAAACGGAGTATATGAGTTATCATATCGGAGAAGAATTTGATGGCGTGATATCTGGTATAACCCAGTGGGGCATATATGTTGAACTTCCTGATACAATAGAAGGAATGGTTCATGTATCTTCATTGGAGGGCGATTATTATATATATGATGCGGCTCATTATGAAATGGTTGGAGAGGTTACGAAGAGAACCTTTAAGCTTGGACAGAGACTTCATGTCCGCTGTGTTGATACGGATACGTTTGCCAGAACAATTGATTTTCAGATTGTTGAGACCGATGAAGATACAGAAGAGGTATGCTGATGGAGAAAAATAATTTTAAACTTGCAGCCAATAACAAAAAAGCATATTTTGATTATTTTATTGAGGATAAATGGGAAGCAGGAATTGCCCTGTACGGAACAGAGGTTAAATCAATCCGTATGGGCAAGGTAAGCATTAAGGAGTCCTATATCAAAATTGAGCAGGGCGAGGTTTTTGTCTATAATATGCATATAAGTCCGTATGAAAAGGGAAATATTTTTAACCGCGACCCTGTAAGAGTGCGTAAGCTTCTGCTTCACAGGGCCGAGATTAATAAGCTTTCCGGTAAAATTGCAGAGAAGGGATATACGCTTGTGCCATTGCAGGTCTATATTAAGGACGGACTTGTTAAAATGGAAATAGGACTTGCCAAGGGTAAAAAACTCTATGACAAGCGTGATTCAATCGCCAAAAAAGATGTAAGGCGTGAAAATGAAAGAGATTTCAAGATAAAGAATTTGTAATTTTATACCGATATATGTTAATATGAACAGAGAATTCCATTTACGGAATTTAATCTGAAAATAAAAATGGCACAATATTTTGTGCCTTATAAGGGCTAGTACAGGTTTCGACGGGGATTTTGAATTCGGAGAAGCAAGCCGCAGGGTGATGCGTTAAATTCCAAATTAAACTAAACGCTAACGATAATTTAGCAATCGCTGCCTAATCGCAGCCATCGGCCTTCCTGCACCTACACAGGAAACCGCCGGTGTCGACCATGTAGGAAACGACATGCACTAAGCTTTGCGTGTATGGGCGTATTATGAAGCTACTAAGGACCGGATTGTGTCTGTTCAAGCCGGTTTGAGGGAATGTCAATAGACAGACTAAGCTTGTAGAAGTACGATGGATGGATTTTCGGACCGGGGTTCGACTCCCCGCTGGTCCACTAAATGTACTAAGGAGGGGCCCGCATGCGGGAGGATTCCTTGGTGCCTACGCAGAACCCGCCGAACGAAGTTCGGATTTTAATGGTTCTGCTCAACAAATGTACTAAGGAGGGACCCGCATGCGGGAGGATACCTTGGTGCCTACGCAGAACCCGCCGAACGAAGTTCGGATTTTAATGGTTCTGCTCAACAAATGTACTAAGGCAAGGGACTGTCGGGAAAAAGATAGTCCTTTTTTCTTTTATGGGACTTTTTTACAGCCCCTTTAGGGAGTCTTTTTATGGCTCCTTTGTTATTATTAACAATATTTTTTGGAAAAAACAGAAAAAATAAGTAAACTTGTACAAAAAACCTTTTTTTTTGAGGTATATAGTGGTATAATAGCTTTAAAATTACATAAAGGAGGATACTTGAATGAATAAAAGTATTGGGACGAAGATAATCTGCCTGATGGCTATCGTTGGTTTGATAATGGTTGGTTTCTGCGTTTGTAATGTTTTGGCATTACAGGATCTTGACAAACGTAATGATGAGGTTATTGAAGAGGTTGGAGAACTTAAAGAGGCAATAATGGACAATGACAAGGACGCAGCTGATGACATTGAGACGAGAATGGAAAAAGATGCTGTTACAATGAACAACAAGATTGATGGTACAATTGTCTTTTGTTTTGCAGCTTCAGGAGTAATTATCTTATTAGTTGTTGCTACAATAGTAATTATTAAAGTTACAGTTGCTTCACCGGCTAAGAAGGCTACTGACCAGCTTGAAGTCGTTGTTGCCAACATTGAAGCAGGACATGGTGATTTAACAAGCCGTATCAATGTTAAGTCTAAGGATGAAATCGGTCGTCTTGTTGTATGTGTTAATAAGTTTATTAACGGACTTCAGGGAATTGTTCAGAATGTTAAGGCAGAGTCAGAGCGTCTCACATCTGCAACCAACAATATTGCAGGCGGAGTTGATTCTTCAAGCCAGAATGCCATGAATATTTCATCAGCAATGGAAGAGCTGGCAGCCAGCATGCAGGAGGTTTCTGCTACTTTAACTCAGATTTCTGAGGGAAGTGAAGAGATTCTCAGACAGGTTAATGATATTAACAGCAGTGCAGACGGCGGAGCTGATACTGTTACAGCAATCAAGGATCGTGCTGTTGTAATGCATAAGGAGACTAATGAGAGCAAAGAGAATACAATTCATGTATTGAAGGAAATTGGTGCTGAGCTTGATGTAGCAGTTAAAGAGAGTAAGAGCGTTGAGAAGATTAACGAACTTACAGATAATATTCTTAACATTGCATCACAGACCAACCTGCTTGCGCTTAATGCCTCAATTGAAGCTGCCCGTGCCGGTGAAGCCGGTAAGGGATTCGCAGTTGTTGCTGACGAGATTCGTGTTCTCGCAGCTAACAGCCGTGAGACAGCTAACAGCATTCAGCAGATTAGCGCTCTTGTTACAAGTGCTGTTGAGAAGCTTAGCTCTAATGCCCAGGCGGTACTTGAATTCGTTGGTTCTGATGTATTAACAGACTATGATAAGTTTGTTGAAGTTGTTAATCAGTATGAAGCTGATGCAGACCTTATGAAGGAAATGCTTACAGAGTTTGCTGAGAAAGCCGGCGATATTACAATCACAATGAATAACATGAACGACGGAGTACAGGGAATTGCTTTATCAGTTGATGAAAGTGCTAAGGCAGTTACCAGTGTTGCAGAGGATACATCTAATCTTGTATGTGCAATTACACAGATTAAGGAAGAATCCGATGATAATCAGCAAATTGCAGAAGACCTTATGAGTACAATAGGTATTTTCGAAATAATTTAGTTTTTGCCAATTTTAATTATTTGCCCACTATGGTATAATGCCATAGTGGGTTTTTATTTTTTTAAAAATTTTCCGCAGAAAGGAAGTTTGCTATGGGAGATTTCGAAGGGGTTCAGTCATATTTGCTGGGACCATATCAGTTTGAATTAAAAGAGGATTATGAAGCGGCATTGCAGGAAAAGAAGGGTGTGGAATATCTTAATTCTCAGACCGATTATAAGGACGTTGGCAAGGTGTATACAATGTACTGTGAACTTGTTCAGAGAAAAATTTTCTATACTCCTGTCGGATTGGATTATCTCAGAAAACTTCGTACCGCAATAACAAATTCCAATCAGTATGAGCGTAATGCAATTCCGGCATTGTATGTTCCGTCAGGTAAGAAAAGGGACAGTGCCAGAGTTGAGAGGTATATATCTTCCAAATATAAGGACAAGGTGTCCGAGCTTGATAAAAAGGTTGATAAGATGAAGAACAGATACAGAACCTCGGTTATTCTTAATATATTAACGGTTCTGATGATTATTGCAATGTTTGGAATTCTGATGACCTCGTCCAATCCTAATATTCTTAATTATGAACGTGTTCTTCAGGATAAATATGCTTCATGGGCAGAGGATTTAAAGGAGAAGGAGGAAGAACTCCGGATAAAAGAACGCGATTTAGATAAGCAGTTGGAGGAACTGGAAAACCCTTCACAGAATTAACATAATTTATCGTTATAATACTCTGAGATTATTAAGTTTGGAGGATTTATTCATGAGAAAAAAGATTCTGGTTGTTGATGATGAAGCAAGAATGCGTAAATTAGTGCGTGATTTTCTCCAGAAGAAGGATTATGCGGTAATTGAAGCTGAGAATGGCGAGGAAGCAGTTGATTTATTCTGTGCTAATAACGATATTGATTTAATTATCCTTGATATAATGATGCCTAAGATGGATGGCTGGCAGGTCTGTCGTGAGATTAGAAAACTGTCAAATATACCTATTGTCATGCTCACGGCAAAGTCGGAGGAGAAGGATGAACTTCTCGGTTTTGAACTTGGGGTTGACGAATATATTACCAAACCGTTCAGCCCTAAGGTGTTAACTGCCAGAGTTGAAGCTATATTAAGAAGAGTAGCCGGCGAGGAGCAGGAAGTCCTTAAGGCGGATGGAATAGAAGTGGACAGGGTGGCACATATTGTTAAGGTGGATGGCGAGGCTGTTGATTTAAGCTTTAAGGAGTTTGAACTGCTCACTTTCTTCCTTGAGAATAAAGGAGTTGCACTTTCAAGAGAGAAGATTCTTAACAATGTATGGAATTATGATTATTTCGGTGACGCAAGAACGATTGATACTCATGTTAAGAAGTTAAGAAGCAAGCTTGGGGAGAAGGGCAATCTTATAAAGACTATTTGGGGAATTGGCTACAAATATGACTGATTCTGTCATTAAATAAGTTGACAAAAATCTAAGTAAATAGTACTATATAGAACCATAGAGATTAATTTTTTTCATCATAATAGTGAAAAAGATTACTCAACAGCTCTTTTTTATTAATATTAAGAGCAATAAGGAGGATATGAAAATGAAGACATTAAAGAAAGCAGCAGCTTTAGTTGCAGTCGGAGCAATGTCTGTTGCAGCATTTGCAGGCTGCACAAGTCAGGCAGGCGGCAGCGAAGACAAATTCTATATCGGCGGAATCGGACCTGTAACAGGCAGCGCAGCTATTTACGGCAATGCAGTTAAGAATGGTGCACAGATTGCAGTTGATGAGATTAATGCAGCAGGCGGAATTAACGGTTATCTTATCGAGTTTAAGTTTGAGGATGACCAGGCAGACGGCGAATCAGCTATCAATGCATACAATACATTGAAGGACTGGGGAATGGAAATCCTTATGGGAACAGTTACCTCAGGTGCATGTGAGTCAGTAGTTGCTTTAACAGGTGATGATAATATGTATCAGTTAACACCTTCAGGTTCAGCAGCTAACCTTATTGAAGGAGACAATGTTTTCCAGGTATGCTTTACAGACCCTAACCAGGGTGCAGCTTCAGCACAGTACATATCAGAGAATAACCTTGCAACAAAGGTAGCAATTATTTATGACAGCTCTGATATTTATTCTTCAGGAATTTATGAGAAATTCGTAGCAGAATCTAAGGATAAGAATTTTGAGATTGTTGAGACTCAGTATTTTACAAAGGATAATAAGACTGATTTCTCTGTACAGGTTCAGGCTTGTAAAGATTCAGGAGCAGATTTATTATTCCTTCCAATCTACTACACAGAGGCTTCAATGATTCTTACAGAGGCTGATAAGATTGGATTTGATGCAACCGTATTTTCATGTGACGGTCTTGATGGAATTCTCGGTGTAGAAGGCTTTGATACCTCACTTGCAGAGGGCGCAATGCTTTTAACTCCATTCTCAGCTGACGCAACTGATGATAAGACAGCTAACTTTGTTAAGACATACAAAGAGAAATACAATGATGTACCAAACCAGTTTGCAGCAGATGCATATGACGCAATTTACATTATTAAGGCAGCAATTGAGAAAGCAAATGCAACACCTGATATGAGTGTTTCAGATCTTGGAAGTGCCATGATTGCGGCAATGACTGAAATTGAAGTTGACGGTATTACAGGTGCAGGAATGACATGGTCTGCAACAGGAGAGGTTAATAAGGCTCCAAGGGCTGTTGTTATTGAAAACGGCGCTTATGTATCAGCTAAGTAATTCCGGCAGATATTAACATGTAGAAATAATCAGGCAGAGAGACGGCATGTCTCTCTGTCTTTGTTACGAATTTAGTCTTTTGACTATAATTGATGAGGTGTGTTTATGAGTAGTTTTTTATCTTATGTTATTAATGGCATAAGTTTAGGAAGTGTATACGCGATTATAGCACTGGGATACACAATGGTATATGGTATTGCCAAGATGTTGAACTTTGCCCATGGTGATGTAATTATGGTAGGAGGATATATAATTTTTGTATCCTTATACAGCTTTAATCTTAATCCGATTGTAGCCCTGCTTGTCGCAATGGTGTTCTGTACTATATTAGGCGTGGTCATTGAGAAAGTTGCATATAAACCACTTCGAGGTGCAAGTTCACTTGCAGTTTTGATTACTGCCATTGGTGTAAGCTATTTATTACAGAATGTGGCACAGTTGATTTTTACCTCCAATCCTAAGATGTTTAAGCCGATTCTTGATTTCGGAAGTATTACTCTTATGAATGGAGAATTGAGAATACCGGTTTCAACACTTATTGCAATCGGAACAAGTGTTGTTATTGTGGTCGGACTCAGTTTGTTTATCAAAAAGACCAAAACAGGAAGAGCTATGCTGGCAGTTTCAGAAGACAAGGACGCTGCAAGACTTATGGGTGTTAATGTTAACCGTACTATTGCGATTACATTTGCCATTGGTTCAGCACTTGCTGCGGTTGCGAGTCTGCTTATGTTTAATGCATATCCGAGTCTTGTTCCTACATCAGGTTCAATGCCGGGTATCAAAGCTTTCGTTGCAGCGGTATTTGGCGGTATCGGTTCAATTCCGGGAGCAATGATTGGCGGAATTATTCTTGGTCTTGTTGAGATTCTGGGCGGTGCATATATTTCAACCCAGTTATCCAACGCAATTGTATTTACTATTCTTATTGTTGCATTAATTTTCAAACCTACAGGCTTGTTTGGTAAGAAGATTAAAGAGAAAGTGTAGGTGGCGGATATGAAGAAATTACATTTAAAGAAAACTACACTTACCACAATGATTACGGTTGCAGCAATTATAGTTGTTTATGTCATTATGACAATTCTTTCCAACACGGGCTCATTATCCAGCGTAATGTCAGGTATGCTTGTTCGTATATGTGTATGGGTAATGATGGCAGTTTCATTAAATCTTGTTGTAGGTATGCTCGGAGAATTGAGTCTCGGTCATGCCGGATTTATGTATGTTGGCGCATTTGCCGGAAGTATGTTTGTTAAGCTTTCGGAAAATATGATTAACAATGATGTTTTAAGACTGATTCTCGGAATGTTAGTTGGAGCATTGTTTGCAGCAATTTTCGGTCTGCTTATTGGTTCGGCAGTTTTGAGACTTCAGGGAGATTATCTTGCAATTGTTACACTTGCATTTGGCGAGATAATTAAAAGTGTACTGAGTACAGTATTTATTGCATTTGAAAATAACAGATTTTATTTTTCGTTAACGAGTACGACTGACCTTATTGAAAAGGGCGTAAGTTCTGACAATATTATTGTAAAGGGACCACAGGGTATTTCAGGAATACCGCGAGTTGCGACATTTACGATGGGCATAATTCTTGTTATTCTTACGGTTGTTATTGTTCTTAATCTTGCTGATTCAAGGTCGGGAAGGGCGATAAAGGCAGTAAGGGATAATAAGATTGCAGCGGAAACCGTAGGAATCAAAATCCCAAGCTACAGACTTCTTGCTTTTACAATTTCATCTGCAATTGCAGGTGTGACAGGTGTTCTGTATGCAAGCAGCATGGGAACACTCCAGTCAACCAAATTTGATTTTAATACATCAATTAATGTGCTTGTAATGGTAGTTCTCGGTGGAATGGGTAATATTCCGGGTTCAGTTGTTGCCGCAGTTATTTTAACCATACTTCCTGAGAAAATAAGATTCCTTGGAAATTACAGAATGATTATCTATGCAGTTGTTTTAATTGTTATGATGATTTTTTCATGGAATCCGAAATGTATTGAAATTCGTAAGAAGGTTACAGCCAGGGTTAAAAATTTATTTGGCAGTATATTTAAGAAACGCAGGAAGGAGGTTCAATAATTATGGCAATGCTTGAAGTTAGTAATCTGGGAATTTCCTTCGGCGGTTTAAGAGCTGTTGATAATTTTAGCATTAAGATAGAAGAGGGCAGCCTGTATGGACTTATCGGACCGAATGGTGCCGGTAAAACAACCGTATTCAATCTTTTAACAGGTGTATACAAGCCTGATACCGGTAAGGTTCTTTTGGACGGCAAAAATATTACCAGTAAATCGGTGGTTCAGATTAACAAGGACGGAATTGCCAGAACCTTCCAGAATATCCGTCTGTTTGGTAAAATGTCAGTTCT
Source organism: Butyrivibrio sp. (assembly GCA_045124255.1). Taxonomy (GTDB): domain Bacteria; phylum Bacillota; class Clostridia; order Lachnospirales; family Lachnospiraceae; genus Eshraghiella. Next base: position 13,366 of record JBGVLM010000021.1, read on the forward strand.
TGATAATGTAAAAATAGGTCTGCATAATATTTATAGATATCCTGCAATTGCAGGAGTACTTAAACTGCCTGTATATTTTAAACAGGAGCGTAAGATGAATGAGGTTGCTATGGAGCTTCTTAAGGTGTTTAATCTTGACGAAGAGGCTGATACGCTTGCATCCAATCTGCCTTACGGTAAACAGCGTAAATTGGAGATTGCAAGAGCGTTGGCAACCAATCCGAAACTGCTTTTGTTAGATGAGCCTGCCGCAGGCATGAATCCGAACGAAACACTGGAATTGGTTGAGACAATTTCTTTTGTAAGAGAACATTTTAAAATGACAATACTTCTGATTGAGCATGATATGAAGCTTGTATCAAGTATCTGTGAGGAGCTGACTGTTCTGAATTTCGGAAGTGTATTATGTCAGGGCAAAACAGCAGAGGTGCTTAATAATCCGGAAGTAATTAAGGCATATTTAGGAGATTAGGAGGAGAGAACATGGCTTTACTTGAAGTTAATAATCTTGAAGTGAATTATGGCATGATTAAGGCTTTAAAAGGAATCAGCTTTGAAGTTAATGAAGGTGAAATAATTGCCTTAATCGGTGCGAATGGTGCGGGTAAAACAACAACTCTCCATACCATATCCGGAATTCTTCCTGTTGCGGCAGGAAATATAGTTCTTAACGGAACAGATATTACAAAAATTCCGGCTCATAAAATTGTAAGAATGGGAATATCACAGGTTCCGGAGGGAAGGCGTGTGTTCTCACAGCTTTCAGTTTTGGAAAATTTAAAAATGGGTGCATTTATCCGTAATGATAAGGCGGGAATTGAAGAAGACCTTCAGAATATTTATAAGAGATTTCCAAGACTTGAAGAGCGTAAAAACCAGCTTGCAGGAACATTATCAGGCGGCGAACAGCAGATGCTTGCAATGGGTCGTGCATTAATGTCCAAACCAAAGATTGTGCTTTTGGATGAACCTTCAATGGGCTTGTCGCCTTTGCTTGTTTCGGAAATTTTTGAAATAATAAAAGCTATTAATGAGGCAGGAACCACAGTTTTACTGGTTGAACAGAATGCCAAGAAGGCATTGTCCATTGCCCACAGAGCGTATGTACTTGAAACCGGTAATGTCGCAATTTCCGGTAAAGCAAGTGATTTAATTAATAATGATACAATCAAAAAAGCATATTTGGGTGAATAATTACAGGTCCGGCAGAGATAAATGCCGGGCCTTTTTTATGAATATTTTGTGTTATGCATTGTTTTTTTGAGGGCATATTGATAATATTGTTTTTAAGAGGATAATTGTATGGCAAAGAAATTTATAAAAATACATTCTTTAAAATTTAAATTTACTTTAATCATGGCGGCACTTGTAACAGCGGTTGTTGTTTTAATTTGTGTTGTGAATTCAACTTTTTTTGAAAACTATTATATTAATGACAGAGTTAATCTGCTTATCCGTTCGTATAACGAATTGAAAGAGGTATATCTGGATGATGATTATTCGATTGATAAGGCTGTTGAGAAGGTTGTTCAGCTTAATACCCTTCATAATATTAATACCTGCTTTATTGACAGTAATTGGAATGTTGTATACAGCTCGCAGAATAACTCCAAGGAAATGATTCTCAGATATAAAGAGAATCTGTTTAATAAAGATACGGGTGTTATTGTAATAGTGGAAAATACTGAATATTCAATTGTCAGAAGTGAAAATCCTGACCGTGGTTTTTCATATCTGGAGATTTACGGAACTCTTGACAATGGTTCACAGATACTTATGCAGATTACTTTGGACAGCATTCAGGAAAATGTAAGGATTTTTAACCGTTTTGTGCAGCTTATCGGTATCGTAATGGTTGTTGTAAGTATTTTGATTGTATACTTTATTGCGGATAGCTTTACAAAGCCCGTTAAAGAGCTGTCACTTGTTGCAGAGAAGATGTCAAACATGGATTTCAGCGTTAAATATTCACGGCATGACAGAAGCGAAATCGGTTTATTGGGTCACAGTATTAATAAGATGTCGGATAAGCTTGAACAGAATATTTCTGATTTGAAGGCGGCTAATATTGAATTGCAGCGGGATATTGAGCTTAAAGATAAGAACGAGGAAATGCGAAGTGAATTCCTGTCAAATGTTTCCCATGAGCTGAAAACTCCGCTCGCTCTGGTTCAGGGCTATGCAGAGGGCCTGAAGGAAGGGATTAGTGATGACCCTGAGAGTATGGAATATTATTGCGATATAATTATTGATGAAACAAATAAAATGAACAGCATGGTTAAGAAGCTTCTTACCCTCAATCAGATTGAATTCGGCAACGAACCCGTAAGTATTGAGCATATTGATGTGAGTGAGTTTATTAAATCAATATTAAAATCATATAGTCTCAGAATTGAGCAGAAGGGTATCAGACTGACCACATATATTGAAGAACCGTTATTTGCATGGTTTGATTCAATGCAGTTAGAAGAGGTGTTTGTTAATTTCCTGTCAAACGCAATGAATCATTGTGACGGAGATATGCTTATACATGTTTCGGCATATTCTGATAAAGATAATGTAATTGTCAAGGTTTTTAATACCGGATTAAATATACCTGAAAATGATTTGGAAAGAATTTGGGAGAAATTCTACAAGGTTGACAAGGCAAGAACAAGGGAATACGGCGGAAATGGTATAGGATTGTCAATTGTTAAGGCGATTCTTGACAAATACGAGGCCGGTTATGGAGTTGAGAATAAATCCAATGGTGTTGAATTCTGGTTTATGCTTGATGGCAGAAATAATTAGTTGTTGTTTTTGAAAAAAAGTGGTAAAATAAATTATCATATTTATACGGGGATAATTACATTGAAGAAAAGAATTTTAATTATTATGCTTTTATGCTTAACTCTTATGTGCGGATGTTCAATGGGCGTTGAGCTTAATTTACAACAGAATAATATGGTTGCGGAATATGCAGCCGGAGTTTTGGTAAAATATTCCTATAATCATTCCAATCGTTATGGCTTAAGCTTGTCAGACGAAGATGAGCCGGGCTCTGAACAGGAGACAACTGAACCGGAGCAGCCGACATCTGAGGACGAGACTACTGAACCATCTGTCTCTCAGGATGAGACTACAGAACAGCCGACAACCTCTGATGATAATAAGGAGACCACGGAGGCAGTTGAGGAATTTAAACTTGAACAGGTGCTCGGACTTGAGAATATTACTGTTAAATGTGACGGTTATGAGGTTATGGAATCAATAGATGCTGACCCGGAAGGATATTTTGTATTAGATGCGGAAAGCGGCTATGAATTTGTTGTGGTTAATTTTACTTTGACCAATACCTCTGATGAGACCGTTATGGTCAGCACCGCTGATAGTAATATTATTCTTAAAGGCACTTTTAACGAGAAATACAGATACAATAACTATGATGCGTCTATTCTTCGTAATGATTTGACTGTATTGAAGGATACGGAAATCGAAGGCGGTGCAGAATATAAGGCAGTTGCCATTTTTATGGTGCCTGCCGATGTATCAGAGTCTATAGAGAGCTTTGTTATTAAGATTGCTTCTGACAGCAGCGACGGCGGTATTTGTGTAATTAAATAATATGTATAATAATATTTTATCCCCTTTTCCGGGCAGTTTAACGGCTTGGAAAAGGGGATTGTTTAGTTATGGAAAGCAATTTCCTGCATAAAAGAATGAAGCAAGCGACATTCTTTCTTGCAGGTGTATATTATGACTTAAAATTAGTGTAACAGTTCAGCCTTCACATAGTCAAAAGGGAGAATTTTAAAAAGTTTTTCGCAACAATTGTCCACATAAAAAGCAGGGATTTTACTTAAGCATGCGTTTTTTCGGTTTCTTGTGGATAATTCAGAATTGAAAGTCTCTAAAAACAGTATTTTTATGAAATTCCCAAAAAAGAAGTCCACATCCATTACTAATTTTAGAACAGTTTTTCACCGTCATTTTGACGAACCATTTTTTTGACGTATTTCCCTTTTCCATCTGTTTCTGATAAACTATGTTTATCAGAAACAGATGGAAGGAGAAGCCTCATGGGAAGAAAAAGTAATTATGAAAATGGAATGTACCAGCAACTTATGGAAATCATGGGGCGTTTGGATAACGTTGAGAAAGAGCACAAACAGGAAGTACGACAACTGAAAACAGAAATATCTGACTTAAAACAAGAAAATAAATTTCTGCGTGAAGAAAACCAACTCCTTCGAGAGGATAATGCCCGTCTGAAAAGTATTATCAATAACGACAGTTCCAATACATCACTTCCACCGTCTACCGACCAAAAAGGCGGAAAACCTGCAAATACTTACAACGGAAGAAAGAAAGCGGAACGTAAGGCAGGCGTTCAAAAGGGACATAAAGGAACAACACTTACAAAAGCAGAAATAGAAGAAAAAATCACCTCCTGCAGATGCAGACATGAAATCAAAACAATTGGTAATACATCCGGACAGAAATATGTTACAAAATACGTTGTAGATTTAGCAGTAGAACCGGTTATTACCGAAATTCGTATTTATGCAGATGAAAACGGGAAGTTCGCCATTCCTGTTGAATATCGTAGCGATGTTACTTATGGATCAAATGTAAAATCATTGGCTGTATCCCTGTATAGTGAAGGGGTTATGTCAAATGACAGAATAGCCTCTTTTTTAAATGCAGCAGGTAACGGAGAACTGGAATTATCAGAAGGCAGTATCTACGGCTTTTGCAAAAAATTAGCTCAAGTTTCAGAAACAAGCATTTTAAATCTTGAATCAGAAATGTTGAATCAGAAGGTTGTTGCAACGGATGCAACCACTGTAACGGTGAATGGAAAACAGAATTATATACGGAATTTCAGTGTAAAAAACAGTGTGGTTTATCACGCCATGAATAGCAAATCCATAGAAGCATTGAAGGAAATAAAATTTCTGAAACATTATACGGGAACACTTCTTCACGACCACGAGACTGCTTTGTATCATTTTGGAACTGATCATGCAGAGTGCAATGTTCACATCATCCGGTACCTTCGTAAAAATACAGAAGAAACCGGAAACGCATGGTCAGGTAAGATGATTGCACTTCTGTGTGAAATGAACAAAAAGCGTAAAGAGTTACAGGAACTGGGAGTAGGTTCATTTCCGGCTGAAACATTGAAAGAATATGAGGCAGAATATTTTTCATTGTTAGAAAAAGGTAAGGAAGAAAACAAAACAACCCCACATAAATATGCAAAACAGGATGAAAAGACATTGCTTAACCGAATGGAAAAGTACAGTCATAATCATCTTTTATTTCTGCAGGATTTTTCTGTTCCTTTTGATGATAACATTTCAGAACGGGATTTGCGTAAAGCAAAAAACAGACAGAAAATGGCAGGAGGTTTTCGCAAGGAAAGTGGCAGTGAGATGTACTGTTCCATCATGACTGTCATAGAAACCCTTAAGAAGAGAAAAATGGGAATAATGGAAAATCTAAAGAAGTTATTTATGGGCACACCGGCTATATTTTAGCCGGTGCAATACCCGTTGGATAAATTACAAGGCTGAACTGTTACAAATTAGTTGAAAAAAATTTAAAATTCCTGTTGACTTTATCCGGCACATTTGATAATATATCCCTTGCCGACAAAAAAGACATAAAACTGACAACAAAATAAATTAAAAATAATTTAAAAAAGTTGTTGACAAATGTCAAA
>JBGVLM010000022.1:0-40272 GCA_045124255.1 Butyrivibrio sp.
TGGGCGTCAAGGACAGCCTGCTGTTCATATATCCTTGATGCCTATGAAGTGATAATTATAATTCAAGTAGCCAATGAAGAAGTGACATTTTCTCAAGTTAATGTCCTTCTAAAAAAGTGACATTTTCAAAAGTTATTGACACCCGTTTTACAATTATTTATTCTTAACATAACCGCATTGTTCATTGGAACAGAGGAGTCTGTTGCCTTTCTCGACCATATACTGTCCGCAGTCAGGGCATTTCTCTGTCGAAGGCTTATTCCATGACATGAAATCACATTCCTGATTCTCGCAGCCGAAATATCTTCTGCCTTTTTTGGTCTTAAGAATCACAACCTCGCTGCCGCATACAGGACACGGTACGCCTGCCTTCTCAAGGTATGGCTTGGTGTTGCGGCATTCCGGGAAACCGGGACAGGCAAGGAATTTACCGTGAGGGCCGTATTTAACTACCATATTGCGTCCGCAGTTCTCACAGATAACATCCGTAACCTCATCTTCTATTTTAACATTTTCAAGTTCTTTTTCAGCAATCTTAACCGCCTCGTCCAAATCAGGATAAAAATTGCTTACAACTGTTTTCCAGTTAACATTTCCTTCTTCAACCATATCTAACAGCGATTCAAGGTTTGCGGTAAAATTAACATCAACAATTGATGGAAAGGACTGAAGCATAATTTTATTAACAGCCTCTCCAAGCTCTGTCACAAAAAGATTCTTCTGTTCCTTAATTACATATCTTCTGACCACAATGGTTCCGATTGTAGGTGCATAGGTTGAAGGTCTTCCAATTCCCAATTCTTCAAGTGCCTTAACTAGCGAAGCCTCTGTATAATGTGCCGGCGGCTGTGTAAAATGCTGCTTACTGTCAAATTTATCAAGACTCAGCACTGAATCCTCACTGAGAGAATTAAGCATTACTGTGTCTGATTTTTCATCCTCATCCGACATGTATACTGCCATATAGCCCTCAAATTTAATCTTAGAAGCAGATACACCAAACCTATATCTTCCTGCACCTATTTTTACATTTGTGGTCTCATAAACGGCATTTGCCATTCTGCTTGCGGTAAAACGCTTCCAGATAAGCTGATACAGACGGAACTGGTCTCTTGAAAGAGAATCCTTAATGTCGGACGGAAGCATTGTAATATCCGTCGGTCTGATTGCCTCATGTGCATCCTGAATTTTCTTGCCGGTTTTCTTAGTCTCTTCGCCGGACATATAGAATGCCTCTCCGTAAGTCTCTCTTATATACTCTCTTGCAAGTCTGTCAGCCTCTTCCGAAATTCTTGTTGAATCAGTACGAAGGTATGTAATTATACCTACGGTTCCGTGACCCTTTATATCAACGCCCTCATATAACTGCTGGGCAATTCTCATTGTCTTCTGTGTTGAGAAGTTCAATGCCTTTGACGCTTCCTGCTGCAGTGTACTGGTCGTAAATGGCAGCGGTGCTTTCTTATTGCGTTCTCCGTATTTAACATCCGTAACCTTAAATTCTGCATTTTCAAGTCCGGAAATTATATCATTAACCTGTTTCTCGTTGGCAATCTCTATTTTCTCACTGTCAGTTCCAAGGAATTTGGCGGTTATGCTCTTCTTCTCGCCCTTTACTTTAAGCACTGCGTCCAGTGTCCAGTATTCCTGAGGAATAAAAGCATTAATCTCTTCTTCCCTGTCACAGATAATTCTAAGAGCAACTGACTGAACCCTTCCTGCCGACAATCCACGTTTAACCTTTGCCCAGAGGAGCGGGCTTATCTTATAACCTACCATTCTGTCAAGGATACGCCTTGACTGCTGTGCGTCAACAAGGTCCATATTGATTCCCCTCGGTTCCTTTATTGACTGTTTTACTGCATTTTTGGTAATTTCATTAAAACTTATTCTGTTAATCTGCTTATCATCCAATTTCAGGGCTGTTGCCAAATGCCATGAAATTGCTTCTCCCTCACGGTCGGGGTCGGTTGCGAGATACACCTTGTCCGCTTTTTTAACAAGTCTCTTAAGATTGGACAGTACATCTCCTTTACCTCTGATTGTAATATATTTTGGTTCAAAATCACCATCAACATCAATTCCAAGGGTACTCTTAGGTAAATCCCTTACATGCCCGTTTGAAGCTGCTACTTCATAATTGGCCCCGAGAAATTTTTTGATTGTCTTAACTTTGGCAGGTGACTCCACGATTACCAAATATTTTGCCATGAATAACCTCCACTATCTAATCCTTATATAGAAATTCTTGCTTATTTCTTTAATATACCCCTTTAACTCAAGTCCGATAAGCCCCGTCAATACTGCATTGTAGGGCATGTCGCTCTGTGCGGTAATACTGTCAAGGCTTTTGGGTACAAAGTCCAGTAACAAACTATACAACATTTTTTCTTCCCTTGCAAGCCCATTATCATTTTTTTCACAATTTTTCACATCTGATACCATAATTCCTAATTCATTTAAAATAGTATCAAATGATGTAATTATACCTGCTCCTTCTTCAATAAGTCGATTACAGCCCTCGCTGAATTTATCGCCTATTCTCCCCGGCACTGCATATACCGTCCGGTTCTGTTCAAGTGCATGTGCAACAGTAATTAATGAGCCGCTTTTGATTCCTGCCTCAACTACAACCACGATATCAGCCAGTCCGCTTACAATGCGGTTGCGTACCGGAAAAAGTCCCGGAACCGTTGGAGTTTCCATTGGAAATTCTGAAATAACTCCGCCGTTGTGCTGCATATCCATATACAGATTATAATTGTACATCGGATAACATTTATCCACTCCGCATGCCAGTATTCCATAAGTGCTTCCACCTGCAAGCATACAGCCCCTGTGTGCCTCAGAATCAATTCCACCTGCAAGTCCGCTTATAACATTTACCCCTGCACTGCCCAGTATTCTTCCAAATTCCCTTGCAATATATCTTCCGTACTCGGAGCATTTACGCGAACCGATAACCGCAACCGACGGAGCTTCATCGGGAATTCTACCTTTATAATATAGTATGAACGGCTTGTCATATAATTCCTTAAGCTTTGCCGGATATTCCTTTTCAAACGGAAAGACACAGTTAATCCCGTTCTGAATATAATGTTCATATCTTCTTCGTGTGCTTTCTTTAGTTGAGGAATCCGTTATTTTTGCTGCTTCAACAGAGCCTATTCCCTGAACCTGCAGCAGTTCACCCTCCTTCGCATTATAGATATGCTGTGGATTTTCAAAAAATTCCAGAAGTCTGCGGATTTTAATATTTCCTATTCCTTCTATATTATTAAGCCAAAACCAAGTTTCCCTATCTGTCAATTTCTGCCTCCATTGTTTTATATGCCGCTGCCTCGCAGATATCTCTTTCAGTAATTAAATCATGTTCTGCCAAATCAGCTATTGTTCTTGCTACCTTTATCAGTTTATGGTATGACCTTGCGGTCAAATCATATTTGTCATAAATTGCTTTTATCAGGGATTTTGCTTCTTTTTCCATTTCACAATATTTTGAAATCTCATTAATTGGAATTTGAGAATTAAGTTTAAAAGAACATTTTTTGAATCTGTCCTGTTGAATATTATAAATTTTAAAGACCTTCTGCTGCATTGCATGACTTGAATATTCCAAATCAATGTCATTTTTTTCCATATCCTCAAGTAATACCTTGGGTGCATGGACACAGATATCAATTCTGTCCATAATTGGTCTGCTGATTCTGCCCATATATCTTCGAATATCTCCTTCACTGCAGCTACACTTGCTTCTGTCCGGATAATATCCGCATGGACAGGGATTAACTGCTCCGACAAGCATAAAATCAGCCGGAAATACATACACCCCGCTTCTTCGGCTGATTCTTATTACGCCCTCTTCGAGCGGGGTCCGCAAAAGCTCCAGAACTTCAGGCTTAAACAGATTAAACTCATCTAAAAATAATACACCGTGACTTGACAGACTTACCTCGCCCGGCATCGGATTATAACCTCCACCCGACATTGCAGCAGCCGTTATTGAATAATGAGGATTTCTGAATGGTCTGTTGGTAATAAAGCTTTTTTGGGAATTTAACTGACCGGCAATACTGTAGATATTGGAAATTTCCATGCACTGATTTAAATCCGGCGGAGGCATTATGGTTACAAGTCTTGACGCCGCCATCGTCTTGCCTGCTCCGGGAGGTCCGACCATCAGAATATTATGCATTCCTCCGGCAGCAATAAGCATGGCACGTTTCAGGCTTTGCTGTCCCTTAATATCAGAATAATCAATCGGATAATTAATGTTTTCCAAAGTAAAATTTTCTGTTTCAACTGGTTTAAGTTCTATTTCTCCCCTTAAATACGCAATGCATTCCTTAAGACTTTCCACGCCAATTATCTCAACCCCTCTTACATACCGGACCTCCCCGGTGTTTGCCTTGGGTATTATGCACTTTGTCACATTACTGCCGACACATCCGGCCGCCATTGGAAGAACTGCTTTTACCGGATTGACCTTGCCATCAAGTCCCAGTTCTCCTATAAAAACAATATTTTCCAGACTGTCACTATTAATAATACCTTCTGCTCCCATTACCGCCATTGAAATTGCCAAATCAAAATGCGAGCCGTTCTTCCTTATTCCGGATGGCGCAATATTAACTGTAATTCTTGATGGTTGAAGTTTGATTCCGGAATTCTTAACCGCTGCTCTCACTCTGTCCTTTGCCTCTTTAACAGTACTGCTTAAATTGCCTGTTATCTCAAAGCATGGTATTCCCGGTGAAACATCAGCTTCGACATCAATCAGTCTTACCACTGTACCTGTCAAAAGCACACAATTTGTCCTACCTGTCATAGTAAAACCTCCTTATTAAATTAGACTTTGGAATAATCTGAAAATAGATTTATCCGAATTAAGATTTTTAAAGATTATCGGAGCTGCCACTATGGGCAGCTCCTGTAAAAAGTAAGTATAAATAAATTTAGAATTAATCAAGTGGGAATAATTCCTGCTGTACAACCTGAACGTTACTGCGTCCTGTTGCTCCTGCATAGTCAGCAGCCTCTACAACGAGGTCTACCAATCCACCCTGCATGTACTGAATATAACATTCATACATATTCTTCTTCTTCTGGTCAGTTTCACTATTAGCAAGTGACTCCCACTGAGATGAAGGATAGCTTGCGTAAGGATTGTAAATAATAAGCTCTGTTGGCTCACCATTTAAGAGATATGGTCCTGTTGTTCTGTTATATTCAATAAGTACCTTCTCTTCGCCTGTTATAGGGTCAACATAGTAAATTGCACCTGACTGGAATCTTCCGATATGGTTCTTAATTGCTTCTTCATCACCAGGATATGTATCCTGAACTACCTCTCTTGTAGCAAGGTCTTCGTCAAATGCTTCAAACTGAACAACAATGTCTTTGTCCAGAACACTTGGGAATACTACAAAAAGGTTAGGGTCGTTTGTTGAAGCACCATTTGTAATAGTAATGCTTGGCGTAAAGTTACCTGCTGTAGCCGCTCTGATTGTTGTATTAACGAAGAGCTTAAGCTCACTTTGAACGCTCATATCTGCATGACCTGCACCGGTGTAGGTAATATTACCCTTTGAGTAGATATAGTAGTTATTAGCTGCATCCTTACCACCGTCTCTGTAGAACTTTGAGTAATTCTTGCCGCTTGAATAACCAAGTGTATACCATACTACGAGTTCATCATCCTCAAGGTCAAGTCTGTAGTACTGTGGATGTGTCTGACCTACAGTAAGTGTTCCGTCCGATGTAGTTGTATTGAAAGGATACATCGAAATCTGTCCTCTGTTAACCTCATCCACTATTGTAGTTACCATTACATCCGTTGCATCCGGATCTTCACTTCCATTCTGAGGCATGTAGCTTTCTGCACCCTTGTATGGAGCAAGTGTTGTAACATCTGTAGTCTTGGTACTCTTATAAATCTGACGCTGATTATATCTGTAAATATGCCAGTCAGTAAAGCCCTGAATCTCTCTGATAAAGGTTCCGTCAGATTTCTTAGGTACTCCGGCCGCTTCAAGAGTTGCGTCACTCAAATCACCGATTGTGGAAACCCCATATACGTCCATACCGATTAACTCACGAAGCTGTAATGAAAGACAGAACGAACCGTTCTTTTGTACCTTAGCATATATGCCACCGCCGCTGTTTACGGTTATATTATAGTTAGCGGAATTAAAGAATGTCAGTACGTCATGTGCCATGAGCACGCTGTTACCATTCTCAATATAATCAACGATACAGCTTAATGCACCATAATCATCTGAAATATCCTCACCGCCCCAGCTGTCCTTAAAACCGAATATAACCATATTGTATTTCTTAAGCTGGTTAGCATCTGTGTTATAACTTGTGCCCTTCGTATATGGTTTGCTTACAAATAATTTCTCGAAATTATCTGCCGTAATACTTGTAATAGTAACATCATAGTTAATTAACTGGGTTGATTCCTTAAGGAGCTTACCAAATGTTGTATTTGTCTGTGACATATCAAGCAGTGTACCGTTTGGAGTAATCTGTAATGCATTAACCTTCTTGGTATCACCTCTTACAACTGTATATCCCTGCTCACTTACTGCATCAACCGCAACATTACTGCCATTAAGTTCTTCAATAAGAATCTTCCATGCAAACATACCATTGTATCCGTCTGCAAGCTTAATATTGAGGTTCTCTGTTACTGTGCTTTCCTTTGCTGTAATAATCTTTGCATAATATACTTCGTTAAAGTCATCAATTGTAGCTTCGCTCTTAAATCTACCGTCTGTATTCTTATCAATAATTGCCTTTACAAAATATCTCTTGCCCGGCTCAGCCTTAAAGGTAACGGTGTATTTAAATTCCTCAACTCCATCTACAATACAGCTTTCCTTAAGAAGACCTGTACTGGTATCATAATCAATCTCCGGTGCCGTATATCTTGTTCCGTTTTTCTCATATTCCATTGTATATGACTGGATTTCAAGAATATTATCATGTACGGCAGTTGTAAGCTTAGCTGCTATTTCAGTGCTCTTAATAACTGTATCATTGGATGTAACCTGTTTTACAAAGCTGTATACATTGGATGTAGGATAAGCTGTCTTATTGCCGCTCTCTGAAGGACAATTATACAATGCATCTTCAATAACTACCGGTCTGTTAATATTAACAAATTCAAGTAATTCATTCAGCTTCTTATCCGTAATGTCATTACCGGTAAGTCTTGTATTAGCCTTTGAATCAGCATAATACTCTGCACGGTTAGACCAGTTCCTATAGGTGTATATATTATCGTATACCCAATATTGTGAGCGGTCAAGGCTGTTGTATAATAACGGTGACCAGATTTTCTTATTATACATACTGTAGATTATCTTCTGTGATTTCCAGTTAGTTGTGGTTGAAAGTCTGGTTAAATCCTTCTGCTCGTATGTATAACCTGCTTTGTTAGTTACCGCACTTGTATTTAATATTTTATAGTCAGATGGCAAGTAACCTAACAACCAATCCTGTCCCTTAACCAAATCACCATAAGCAAGATAGATATATCCATCAAGCTCGTCATCATTAAATATTGTATTTCCTGAACTGTCAGTATTCATCATTCCGGTATTTGTACCAATAATAATGATATCGTAGAATGCAACAAGGTCCTCGTTCATTCCATTGAATTCATTTGTAGAAATACTCTTAAATTCAATTCTCTTATTTGTAAGAGCTTCATACTGACTGTAACTGCTTAACTTATCATAAGAAGCTATTCCAAGCGCCTGACCGAGTGCTTTAATGTTCTGGAAAACTTCTTTCTTCTTTGAATCAGTAGTTGCCTTTGAGTAGTCATAGTCAAAATCCAGACAAGGTTCAATCTCTAATACCCTGAAAACTACACTGTCAGCATCCACTGCTCTATCAACAACACGGTTGGAGCTCTTCTCTTCTCCACCACCGTTAAGAAGATATCTGATTGCAGCTGTTGAAGTATAAGCCTCTCCTGCTGCTGTTATATCTCTTACTGCAGCTGAATTATTATCTGTTATTGTCTCTTCAAAATTAAACGGAGAGCCCATTAAGAACATCATACTGTCAACTGTATTGTCTGTCTTATATACATTGTTCAATACATAATCATTAGCCTTTGCTGATGTGATGTTAAATAATGGAACAGATGTATCATCCCATACGGTATAGCTCTTGCCATTATATGTATAGGTACCATCAACAATATCTGCCATAACATTCTTATAATATGTTGAAACGCCATTGAATTCAGCTGTTTCATCAGCAGAGGTCTTCAAAAGAAGATTTGCAAGCTTATGTGCATTAGTGTCAACAGAAGCATTGATTCCATAATCTACGATACATGGAACAGGCTGGCCATCAGTATATTCATTGCCTGCATATACATAGTCAATAATATACTCTACCATATCCCAGCTTATATCACTGCTTACATATTCTCCGTCAGCATTAATAATATAAGAATTATATTCTGCTGTTGATGAATCCTTAACTGTTATCGGTGTATAATTACTTCCGTTCTTAGCATAAGCACCTGTCTGCTCATTGCCAAGATTCATGTTAAGTCTGCTTGTTCCAATCTCACCATTAATATAACGGTTGAAATTAACAACCTCTTCATTCTCAACATAGCTTGACAGATAAATAAGGCTCGCGCCCTCAAGATCCTCCTCTGTTAATTCAGAAGCAACTACAGTTCTGACCTCAATATTATCAGCCAGATATCTGTAGATATCAGTATTATCAAGCGAATCAACAAGGTTATTAAGGAATTTATTTGAATAGTTAAGCGTATACTCACCGGTACTTACTTCATAATCAATTGTAAAAGGATGGTATGAAGAAATGCTGCCGCCAACCGTAACTGTAGTTACATCACCATAATCAACCTCTGTCGATTTAAATTCCTGATATAATTCCGCTTTCTTAGAATCAAGAATATTTACTACTCTTTCTGAGCCCGTAAGCATTTCCATAATACCGGCATTCTCATAAGGAACAATTTCCAATATTACAAGCTTGCCCTGCTGCTCATAAATGTTGCCAACAATATCTGCTTTGTTATAAACGGAGATGAAGGATTCACCATTTTCATTAATAAATTTCTGTGGTTTGCCTTCAAGATAACTTGCAGCACCAAGTCCTGCAACCGTACATGCACATACAGCTACAGTAAATATTGCCGGCATAAGTTTTTTTGCTGTTACTTTTTTCTTTTTCACAATTCCACCTGCTTTCTAAACATTTACACATAGCACATTACTTTTTGTATAAAATTCCAGTTGATTCATCTTTGATATATAATACGCCATAGAGAACCACCTGATCAAGCTCATTTCTAAGTGTGATGGTCTTTGTATCAGACCTCGTCTCATCACCATCAGACACTTCGATATGTACCTTCAGCATAAGAGGCTGAGAGTATTTGAAAGAACCATCCGGCTGATTAATTTTGCACTCATCCATAATTGTTATCTGAACATTGGTTACATGTTCGCCAATAAGATATCCTGCTTTTATAGATGCTTCAACACTAGAATTAGGAGTATCAAGTACGTGTACCGTACTGTCCTTCTTGCTCCATTCGATTCTTCTTGCACTGCCCTTTCCTGTGGTAAAATTCTCACCCTTAACATCAGGCTCTCCTGTCAGAACAAGCAATCCGCCGTCCGATGTATTAAAAATCTGAAAACCGGTTGACTCCATTAATGAATCATCAACCATATTGGAGGTCTCCATTAATTCATTCTGTAAATCAATGGTTCCATTCTGTCTGTCAAAGAAATTCGTGCTTGTAGCTATGAAGGAAACAGCTCCAAGAAAAACCAAAAAACTGACTGCTATGGAAACCACTACTTCAACGAGTGACACACCTTTATTCTGTTTTAATTTTCTTAACAATTTCTTCATAATCATAGCCCCTGTGTAAATATAATAGTTACTGTCTTATGTGCTTTCCGGTCGAATAATACAGACGTACTGTTTCCGACCTCTTATCTTCATAATAGCACACTATATCTCCATAATTAACATCCTTGCCGTCATAAATTGAAACCGGCGAACCCGCTGATGTAACTGAAACCTTCTTAACACTTCCGGAAAGCAGTTTATATGAAATAATAATGCTGTCATACACGGAACTTTCCGCCCCTAAATCATACTCTGTCGGGGAATTATTCTGAATATACTTAATATTAACATTACCAGGTAATGATTCAGAAACTATAGTCTCTGTTCTGCCATCAGAATAAGTCTTCTGGAGTTTAACAGTATCATTTGTAATTATTACATCCCAGCTTTCTGCTGAGGTTGTCATTGCCCTGTTCTTACCCTCAAGCATAACTTCATCAATAAAGCTTGCTGCCTTATTAACATTAGCACTGCTTATGGTATACCAGGTTACCGCCGTTATTCCCATGAGAACTCCCATAATAGCAACTACAACAAGAAGTTCAACAAAGGAGAAACCTGCGTTTGATTTTTCTTTATTAATCTGCATAATTCTTTCTCCAGTTATTAAAACTTAACAAATCACCAACTTCTACAATTGAAGACTGATAGAAGTTATCTGTTGCCATCTGGTACGCATAGAAATATTTTGAAAGTCTTACATCCTCATCAAGGATTCGGCTGGCAACATCTCTGATACCATTTGTAATATGTGCAGTCTGAGTACCGCTGTACACATTAACCTTGCCGTTTGTAATAATTAATCCTTCAAAATTATTTCCTACAATAATATTTGAATCATAACCGAGAACAACACCACCAACTATTGAATCAGGTATCTGATATGTACCCTCAACAATTACTGCTGAAATTGTATTATCATCTCTTACATTAATATAATTACTCTCTAATTTATCAAGAGCCTCGGTATCAATAATTCTATCATAGGCTGTAAGTGTTGTCACATCACCGGTACTGTAATTAACACCGGCAATTGTAATTGTCTGCGGCCACTGTGATACAGCCATATCACTATCATCAGATCCGACATCATATAAGTAGGACTGAAGAATAGTATAACGGTTTTTCTTATCCTCACAAAGCTTAATTACATCAACAATATTAGGAGTCTTGGTATCATCTACCATAACTGTACCAACATTGTACATATTACCTGCTGAATACACCTTAGCATCTGTAGCATACTTCATATCAATCATACCGGTAAGTACGAATGAAGTTAAGCATTTAGAAATATGATTGTATAACTCTGACCTGTCGGTGCTCCATCTGCTTCCCTTGTTAGTAATATTATTAACAAGATAGGTCTCATTAAGAATGCAGTTAATATATTTCTGCTTAGCTTCCTTAGATGAGAAATTAAGATATAAATATGTAAGACCCTCTACCGTGTGAGCCGTATAAGGATGTTCTGAATCCAGAAGCTCATAAGCAAAGAAATCCGTTAAATCGATATCAAAGTTAATGATGTTTGCCGTTTCTGTAGGATTAGTAGCCTCTACACCTGAACCGGCTTTAGCAGTAATATAGTAAATAGGTACAAGATAAATCTGCTGTGCACCTCTTAATGAAACCGAATCAGCTGTCATATAGTTATCGGTACCTGCTGTCTCAAAGTTAACATATGCTCTACCGGCAAGAACAAGTTTCTTAATTCCGACACCGTTAAGTGTACTTCCTCTTCCGTTAATTACAATCGCACTACTCATTCCGCTGTTGGCTGTACCTGCATAGCTGTAACCGGTATATTCTGAACTGATTGTAACGTTACTTGTATTACCCTCAAGATTCAAATCGTCCGCTACAAAAACCTTACCGCTGCTTCCAAGATTAATTGTTGCACGACTCTGTGTATCTGAACCGGCATTAAGGTTGATACACCATAATTTACCTTTATCAAAGCTGAATGTTGCTTCTCCGCCGACATTAATGTCAGCTGCTGATATAACATTAGAAGAAAGTGTATCATTACCAATTACAAGGCTGCTACTGTTGCTTATGTTAATTCCGCCGCTTGAACCTTCATTACCTGCAAATACACCACCTGCCATGGTACTCTTTGAAGGAAGGCCCTCACGTCCGATATCAATACCATCCATAGCAATAATACTGTAATCAAGGAAGGTTTCAAGAGTACTTCTTGTATTACTGATAAAATCGAATTCTGTATTAGGATAACTGAATTCAATATCAACTGCTACTGTTGAGAAATAATCTCCATTCTCCTCCGCCTTCTTATACTGCACAATTACGTCCTCAATAATAATTGAACATGCATCCTTATCATAATCAATATATCCGTATGAGGATACATACGCAAGAGTAGGTTCACTTAAGAAGCTTGAAAGATATGCTTCCAGAGTATTATTATTGTCCTGCAGCTGAATTAAATCCTGCATTGAATTAAAATATTTAGCCCTGAGCTGCTTATTAGCTTCATCATTATCAATCTTAATTGTATATGTATCGCCACCGACAACTACTGACTGTGTAAGCTGCTGTGCAACTTCAAGATACGCAGCTTCCATTGTATTACTTGTTACCTCACCAAGACCTGCATATACCTCATCCAATGCACCCTCTGCACTATAGAAGGTCTTCTTGGAATTATTATTCATAATCTTGAGCTTGTAGTTTGTTACTGCAGCTGATAAAACAACTACCGTGAGAATTGATACAAAGGCAATCGCAACCAATACAACCGAAAGTGAAGAACCCTTGTTATTAAGCTTTTTAATGCTGAATTTATTCATAACCGTCACTCCTCCTTAATTGTTGTAATTGATGTGAAAACATCTTTTGCTTTAAGCTTCTCACCAAGGTATGAATTAATGTCATTACTATCTTTCTCTCCATACCATACATATACATCCATTGACAGAAGTTCAATCATATTTGTACTTCCCTGTGTAACATTCTGTTGCCAACCCTCTACATTAGAGAATATCTCCAGATTATCCATAATAGGATATTTAATTAGTGCCTGAGTTTTTATGTCATTATGTGAATTAATATAAATCAATGATGAATCAAGGCCTCTGCACTTATCACCAACATCCTGCTGAACAATATAGAGGTTAACAGGTTTCTCCCATTCCTCCTCAAATTCACCCTTGTTGAAATTGATAATTATCTCATCTCTTGCAAACAAGCCTTCATGTGTAGAATCATGTGTATCAAATGGAGTATATAATACATAGAAGCTTGGTATTTCACCGCTTCCGTCAACTATATCATCTGCTATAACGAAATGATATGACAAAGCCTTATCAGTCTTAATATAGTCATTACCATTCTTGTTGCAGTAGGTATAGGTGACTGTAATACTAAAGGTATAATGAACCTTTGGTGCTGCAACAGTTGACTGATCCTGCTCAATATTTATCTCGACCGTTTTCTGAATATCAGAATATTCAATATCGCTCGGGATGTCAGCGTAAGCTCTCTTAAGAGCAGTCTTAATTCTTCCGTCATATTTAGTAAACTGGCTGAAGGCTGTTACCGTATCAACACTGAACAAGTCTCCAAGCTTCGGTGAAATATATTCATTAATATCCTTTATTCCGCCTGCTGAAAGGTCCGAATATTCATTCGCATCCATTACAACAGTAACATAGAAATCCTCACCGTCTTCGCCCTCATAATATGGAATACCATTTTTATCCTTGGTATTACCTATATTCTGAAATACTACAATACCATTATCCGAATCGAAGAGATAATTCTCTCTCAAATCAGTATTGTTCTTGTATTTCTCATGCAGGTCATGCAGACTTATCTCAGTAAAATATTCTGAAACATCCTGTGCTATATCCGTAGCATTCTGAAGACGCTTGGCATTCCTGTTAACATTGGCGGATATAACAAAGCTTCTGATAAGTGGGATGCTGATGACAGCCAGAACTGTCATCGCAACCAACACCTCAACCAGTGAAAAACCTTTATTCTTTTTTAATTTTTTTAAAAAAGCCTTCATAAATTAATCACCTTACTTATCTTCATAAATAACAACTTCGCCTGATTTATACTTAACCTTAAATCTTGGATTGCTTGAATCCTCGTTAACGACCTTGATATAGAAAATCTGGTCTGATTCATTAATGATTGAAACCTCTGCCTCACTGTCATCATCAATGCTCATTCTCTCAGAAGAAAGTACTAACATTGTAAGTCTGTTTCCGACATTAAGAGCTTCACCATCATTATATGAAGCAACAGGGAATGTGACATTACCAACCTTATAAGAAATTCTGTAGTTGCCGTCCTCTCCTGTTACACGGATTGTAACATTCTTGCTTGAGTTATCCTCATCAATAATCTTTGAGTAGCCTGTAACATCATCCTTAAGTGCCATTTCAATTGCTTCCATATCTGAATTAGAAGCCTGAATTGACATATACATATCATAATCTGTAAGAATATCCTCACCGTTATTAGACTCAGTTGAGCCGGCATTAAAGATTGATGAATCAAAAATATTACCTGTACCAAATAAAGGATTGGAAATAGATGGTATGTTAGGAACACGGCCCTCACCCGTAATCGCATAAAATGTAACAGTTATCATACCACTTACAAGTTTAGCATCTGAGTTGTATGATGTAGTTAATGAATCAATCGTACATTTATACTTATATGTATTAATATGTTCAATCATTGCCTTAACCGCTTCATACGAACCCTGGTAAGACATGCTTACTGAGGTTGAGTAACCTCTCTTATCAGATGAATACACTATCTGTCCTGCTCTGTCAGGATTGGATGATGTAATCTGACCGAAAGTATAGATTGGCTGGGTACTGTTAAGTGATGCACTCTTAATCCATACATCCGTTTCTGTCTGAATCTGCTCAATGAGCTTGATTGTGTATTCCTGTGAGAAACCTGTATCATACATAAGGTATCTTGAATCCGTATCCTTGGAATAGTTTTCTGTATCCTTAATATACTGGTCCTTGCCGGCTGCAAGCTTTCTGAGATTAGCAAGTTCCTTCTCAAGCTCATCAGCCTCTGTCTTTATCTCCTCTGTCTTAGCAGTGATATTTCTAAATCCGAAAAACCATGCACAGAATACAAGTAATACACAGATAAGTATTGCTATTAAATTCTTATCGCTATCTTTTAACTTCATATTATTCAGCCTCCTCTTCATTGTTCTCTACTTCAACGCTCTCTGATTCCTGCTCATCAACGAAATCGGTAAAGCTGAATACTACTGAGTAGTTAAGTGTAATTCCACCTGAGTAATCTTCTGACTCACTGAATGAGGATACATAAACATTGGAAATACTGTCTGACTCATTCAATACTGATATAAATGACGCAAGTGAATCCTTGGAGCTTCCGGTACAGGAAGCAGTAACATTGCCATTTGTAATTGTCATGCTGACAATTGAAATATCGGATGGCATTTCCTTCTCAAGGAATGCAAAAAGTTCCCCAAGATAATCATCACTGCCTGACGCAATTTTCCCGAAATTAACAATTTCACTGTTAATATCCTTTGCATCATAGTATTCATTAACAATAACCCTTACGTCCTCAATCTCTTTGATATCGGCTTCTGTAGTTTCTTTTCTAATTATTTCAAACAACATAAGCACCAAAGGCATCACTACAAGAATTGCTGCAATTCCTACAGCCACAATAAGAGCCAGCCTGATACGCTTGCCTGATGAACTCTTCTTCTTAACGAGCTCTGCTTCCGCTGTTACAAAGTTAATCGGATTAATAACCGCACCGATATTAATTATGTATTTGGTAAGGTCTTCCATTGCAACACTTAAGTTATACTCAAGTGCTACATTATTCAACATTTCAAGTTTATCAACTCTAATATTTAATTCTTCCTGTAAGAGTGTTTCAATTCCGACAATACTCTTCTCTTCTGAAATAAATATTGCTGTCTCAACCGGCACATCCGAGTGCTTGGAAACAAAATAGTCAATAACTCTGCCTACGTTATTTACAAGATATTTAAGGGAATCTGTAATATAATCCCCTTCTGCAAATGACGATTTAAGTATCGGCTTTGTTGTCATAAGCCAGATTGCGTCATTATATGTAACATTTCTCTTATCCATTACAGCAGACGCAACAGTATTTCTGCCGTAAGGAACAGTTCTTATAAGCTGCGGGACCTTGTTATTGAAGATACATACAGTGGTTGAATCCTCACCCATCTGAATAACAACGGTTCCTCTCTCATCTATCTGCCATGCAAGCAGCTGTGAGCTTGAATTATTGGAATAATCCATGGACACAACAGTAAGTCCAAGCATTATAGCCAGTTCATAATACTGCTGAACCAAAGCATCCGGAACAGCAACAACGTTAACCTTGAGCTGCTTATTATCTCCTTCTCTGACTGTTTCCAGTACATAATGAGATATAAGATACTCATCTATATTAACAGGAAAATATTCTGATGAATTCGTCTTAATGAATTCCTTAAGTTTAACATCCTTAAGGACAGGAGTCATAACCTCCTTGCTGATAATTTTATTTGATTGTATACTGAAAATTACTTCAAGGCTGCTCATACCGTTTGAAGATATAGCAGTCGAAATAGCACTGCTGATTACATCTAAATCGGTAATCACCCCGTCTTCATCCACACTGTCATCCGGTGTAGGAATTGTTGCCGCATTAAATACACGGACATTAGTTTGTGAAGTTTTCTCTACTTCACTTATTTTAATATTCTCTTTACCAATTGTAATAGTTAAAATTCTTGAAGCCATTGTATTCCTCCCACTGCGCTACGACCGTTTACCTGTGACCCTCGTCAACGCTAATTAAAAAATATACCTATATACCAGTTAATTATTTGTTCACCAAACAATATAGCCAGAAATATTCCCGCTGATAAATACGGGCCAAAAGCAAGCATTCTACCTTTCTTACTGACTTTCATAAGAATAAGATGAATTATCGAACCTACGACACACCCGATTATAAGAGCAAGAATTATATTCTTCCATCCTATCAGCAGACCTGCCGCAAACATAAGCTTAATATCTCCACCGCCAATTCCCCTTCCTGCAGTTACAATAAACAATAGGAATAAGAAAGCACTTACCGACACCATACCTATAAGATACAGCTGCCAGTTTCTGTAATCCAAAATGCACTGGATAATACCCAGTGCCAGAATAGTAATATTAAGCCCTACAGGTATTTCATAAGTTCTCCAGTCAATAACGGAAATAGCTACTAACATTGAAAAACATAATGCATACAATATGCTGCTGACATTAAATCCACATACAATGAATACCAATACATACCCGAATCCGTTAATTGCTTCAACCAACGGATATTGAATTGATATCTTAGTTCTGCAATATCTGCACTTGCCGCCAAGGAATATCCAGCTGAAGAGAGGTATTAAATCATACCATTTAAGCCGGTGTCCGCAGCTCATGCAATGCGAATTAACTACAACTATATTCTCGTTCTTGGGAAGTCTGTAAATCAATACATTTACAAAGCTCCCAACAACGCTGCCAAATATAAATATAATTATGTACAATAGAATAATATCAGCCTGCATATATGTATACCTGTCAATTAATTAATGAATTAATTAATGAATTAATTAATAATCAAATTATCTTGTTGTTGCGCTTGCACCATATAATCCCTTGTGCTCGCCCTCAACGTCAAGGTAGAAGTCATTATCGTTATCAGCAGCATTTACTTCGATAGTACACTGACCTTTTCTTGTATCAAGTAATGCAATTCTAACTTTACATGTAGCCTTCTTTAAGCCTGATGATAACTTAACAGTATCAGCACCGATTGTAGCTTCTACTTCATCAGCTAATGCCTTTGAAACATCATCTCCAGCAAATAAGTCTGCAAGTGTAATCTTGTCATTAGTTACAGTTGAACCGTTTGAGCTTGCAACTGCATCCTGGAATTCTTCTGAAGCCATTGCTGTGATAACTGCCTGTCTGATTTCAGAGATGGCACTCTTATCCTTCTGTAATCTTGACTTCTCAACGTTTCTTACAAGTGTAGGAATTAATACAGCCATTAATACAGCCATGATAGCTACAGCTACGATTAACTCTGTAAGAGAGAAACCTTTGTTATTATCTTTTCTTTTTTCAAAAAACTTCTTCATAATATACTCTCCTTCTTTTTCCTTCCCCGTGGGGGTAATTTTGAAAGTTGCCGTTAAACGGCGTTTATATTAAATCACATTGCCGGGTAAACAAGTGATTAATATACATAACAATATGTATAAGCAAACCTAAATATTACAGTGCACCCAAAGCATCGTACATTGTAATCATCGGTCCGTAAATAGCACCAAGTACCACGCATACAACGCCTGCCATTACGATAATAATCATTGGTTCAAGAAGCGCCATAATCTGCTGTGTTGCAAGTTCAGTTTCTTCATCATAGTATCTTGCACAGTTAAGAAGCATCTCTTCAAGATTACCTGTTTCTTCGCCGATACCAACCATATGTATAACAAGAGGAGGGAACAATCCACTCTTCTGTAACGGCTGTACAAGTGATACACCTCGCTGAATCTGTACCAGTGTCTCTTCAAGCGCCTCCTTATACAGCAGGCTCTCCATAGTCTTTGCCGTAATAGTCATCGCATCAAGCATAGGCATACCGGAAGCAATCATTGTTGAAAAGGTTCTTGAAAATCTAGCTGATTCGGATTTTCTCTTAAGGTCACCGAATACCGGAAGCTTAATCTGAATCGTTGCAAGTGTTTTCTTGCCGTTAGGTGTTCCCGAAAACAGCTTATACGCTACAACAACAGCACCTATAATCATTAATAAAATAAACCACTTGTGCTGGATGAAATCACTCAGATTCATTAACGCCTTCGTAATTCCCGGAAGATCGGTTCCCATATCTGCAAACATTTCCGTAAATCTAGGAATAACAGCCACAACCATTACTACAAGAACTACAACTGCAACAAGCAATAATATTATAGGATAAATCATTGCCTTCTTAAGGAGTCCCTTCATTCTTGCATCCTTCTCGAAATGTTCTGCCATTCTCTCCAGCGCGCCTTCCATATTACCGGAAGCTTCACCGGCAGCAATCATACTTGTAAGCAGTTCCGGAAAAAGTTCCTCACGTTTCAATGAATTTGCAAGACTCTCACCCTTCTGAACGTTATCATGAACATTCATTACGGCAACTCTCATATTCTTATTCTCAGTCTGTTCTGCTAACATTCCAAGTGCCGGAACAACTGCAACGCCGGCAGACAAAAGGCTGTTAAACTGTCGACAGAATACACTCAAATCCCTTGCTTTAACTTTCTTAATACTGAATTTAATTTCCTTATTAAGTGCTGAGCCTTCATCTATGGAAATAATTGTATTACCCTGGGATTTAAGAAGCGCCATTGCTCTCTGTTTGGAATCACTGTCTATTGTGCCCTTCTTCTCTTTGCCTTCATTATTTATGACTTTGTAAACATAAGTACTCATAAAGTTATCAACCACCCATACGTTTTTAATTAACTAATTATACCATTTTATATACATTTTGGCAAGTTTTACAGAACGGAAATTTTACTTTTTAATGCTTTTCTGTCCTGTGCAAATGAAAGTGCCGATTCTGCCGTAATCTCACCTCTCATAACCAGATCAGCCAATGCATCATCCATTGTTATCATTCCGAGCTTGCGGCTGGTCTGAATTGTAGAATCAATCTGGAAGGTCTTACCTTCTCGGATAAGATTCTTAATAGCATTAGTCATTAACATAACCTCAAATGCACCAACTCGTTTCTTACCATCAGCTGTAGGAATAAGCTGCTGTGAAATAACCGCCTCCAATACCATTGACAGCTGAACCTTAACCTGCTGCTGCTGATATGGCGGGAAAACGTCAATAATACGGTCAATTGTACTTGAAGCACCAATTGTATGTAATGTCGAGAATACAAGATGTCCTGTCTCAGCCGCAGTAATTGCAGTCGAAATTGTCTCAAGGTCTCGCATCTCACCTACGAGGATAACATCCGGGTCCTCACGGAGTGCAGCTCTTAATCCATTGGCATAGGAGTATGAGTCCGTTCCCATTTCTCTCTGATTAACCATTGACATCTTATGCTGATGAAGATACTCGATAGGGTCCTCAAGTGTAATAATATGTGACGCTGTATTTTCATTAATCTTATCAATGATTGAAGCAAGTGTTGTGGATTTACCGCTTCCGGTTGGTCCCGTTACAAGAACAAGTCCTCTTTTCTTCTTATATAAATCAATAACCGCCCTTGGAAGTCCGAGTGCTTCCGGTCTTGGAACCGTTGCATTAACTACACGGAGTGAAGCAGCAAGCGAGCCTCTCTGATGAAAGGCATTAACTCTGAATCGTCCGTAATTAATCATTGAGAAAGAAAAGTCAACCTCGCCTTTCTCATTGAGAATATCAATCTGTGCTTCATTCATCATTCCTTTAACAAGAATGTCCGTATCCATAGGAAGCAGTCTTGGGAATTCCATATCCACAAGCGCACCTCTTACTCTCATTTTAGGCGGAACGCCAACTGTAATATGCACATCGGATGCATCATTCTCCTTGGCAATTCTCAAAATCTCTTCAATTGTAACCATATCCCTGTCTCCTTATATTTTATTATACTTCTGTCTCATATGTAATCTTCATCATCTCTGCGTATGAAGTCATTCCGCTCATTACATATTTGGAAGCAGCCACACGAAGTGTTGACATACCTTCCTCTTCTGCAGTTTTCTGCAGTTCTTCTGCGCTTGAATTTGCTGCAATCATGTAACGGAGTCTTCTGCTTATCGGCATTATCTCATATACACCGATTCGTCCGTGATATCCGGTATTCTGACATTCAGAACAACCGCCCGGTTCATAAATCATAAGAGGTTCTGTCGGGTCAACACCCAAATGTTTCTTCTCTTCAACAGTTGCCTCTTTAATCTTCTTACATCCGCAAAGTCTTCTTACAAGACGCTGTGCAATAATACCTACAAGTGAATCTCCGAGCATGTATGGCTCAACACCCATATCGATAAGACGGGAAATTGTAGCAACAGTGGAGTTTGTATGCAATGTACTAACAACAAGATGTCCTGTGATAGACGCCTTAACGGCAATTCCTGCAGTCTCAGCGTCTCGAATCTCACCTATCATGATGATATCCGGGTCCTGACGGAGAATTGAGCGGAGTGCAGATGCGAATGTAAGGTCTGCCTTAACATTGGTCTGTACCTGATTAATTCCGTCAATGTTCGCCTCTACAGGGTCCTCTACAGTGATAATATTAACCTCATCACTTGCAAGCTCACTAAGTGCCGTATAAAGTGTTGTAGACTTACCACTACCTGTAGGTCCCGTTACAAGGATAATACCATTCGGATTTCTTAAAATATTATCAAATTTAACTAAGTCCTCAGCGTTAAGACCCAAATCCTTCTTATCACGCTTAAAGCCTTCCTTTGAAGCAAGACGCATAACGACCTTCTCGCCAAATACTGTAGGCAGGTTACTTACACGGATATCATACTCTCTTCCGTCTACGTCAATTGTAATACGTCCATCCTGTGGTTTACGTTTCTCAGAAATATCCATTCCTGAGATAACCTTGATACGTGCAATAATTGCGGAGAAAATACTTATCTCATACGTGCTTGCAAGTCGAAGCACACCATCGACTCTGTATCTAACACGGACAAAGTCTTCAAATGGTTCAATATGTATATCGGAAGCTCTCTGTCTTGCTGCCTGTTCAATAATTGTTCTTACAAGGGCAACAATCGGCGAGTTATCAATCTTATCATTACGTCCGCTGTCCTCGGTTGCATTAAGGTAATCAGCCTGCTCAGTTTTGAAATCTTCAACAATCTTATTAGTCTTGTCAGCACCGTAAATCTTATCAATAGCTGAGTTGATATCACTCGTATTTGCAAGATACGGCTGTACCGGCATGTTGGTAATAATCTCAATATCATCAATAGCAAGAATATCCATAGGATTATCCATAGCTACTCTGAGTACATTGTGGTCATCAATGTCAAATGGGAGAAGAAGATATTTTCTTGCCGTATTCTCCGGTATAAGTCTTACTGCATAGTCATTAAGTTCAAGCTTACGCAGGTTAACAAATTCAATATCCAGCTGTTCACATATAAATGCATTAATCTGTTCCTGAGTTGTGTAGCCGAGTTTTACAAGAGCCTCGCCCAGCTTAATCCCCATTCTCTTCTGCTCTGCCAGTGCATTTTCCAGCTGTTCTTCAGTGATTATTCCCCTACTTAAGAGCAAATCACCTAATCTTAGTTTTTTTCTCTGATAAGCCATAATTCATTCCTCTTTCTCACATTTATTTTAAATCCTGCATTACATAACTCTTACCTATGGATTCCTCCACAGCAGCCAATGTGCTTTCATAGGAAGCTCCGCATATATATCTGTTCTGCGGGTCATTGGTTGCCATAAGGAATTCTCCATCCCTTGTAAGAATTGCGTCATAATAAACAAAACAAAAATACGCCTCAACATAATCATACGGGTCAGCCGCAGTTGTATAAGTAGGAAGTGCTATGCTTCCCTTATAAAACACCAATACATAATTCTCATACTTCTGTTCAAATCCCGTGTTATTATTGGCAAGAACCGTTTTGTAATACTCAAATCCTACCGCTTTCTCATTATTGTCACGGTACAGATATTCATTGCTGCCCGTTACCTTGTATGCCATACGGTAAGTTGTATCTTCGGTCTCATCAGTAATGACCTGAATATTGTCCTCTTTCAAACCTTCAATGACCGTCATATCCAGTTCATCCAAAGAATCAATATATTTGTCCGCCTCGGAAATGGTGTATTTCTTCTCTGTAACATCTGCATAATAACCATGCTTTGCTGCCGCCGCCTCATCAAGCATGCAGATAATTGTAATCTCGTCCCCAATGGATAATTCCGATGTCCTGTCAATCTTATATTCCAGCGTGGAAATATATTCGTCCCCGGATTCGTTAATGTAGGTTGCATATACATAAGGACTTGTGCCCCCTGTTATAAGCTTAATATCCTTAAACAAATCAAGTTCCGTACCCTGCTTAAGATTCTTAACCCTGATATCTCTGTTATCCACATCAACCGTTATTCCCAATTCTTTGGCAATAGCCGCATCATATTGAACCCTGACGTTAACAACATCCTCATTGGAAATATTCTCTTCCTTGCTAAGAACAATACTGATACTGTCAACAAAGCTCTTATAATTATTCTTATCCTCCTCAGACGCTTTTCCTCCTGCCAGTGCATTATACAGTCCAACGTCATCAAGATAAGCCTCTGCTGTTGCTCTGGTGTCAAATCCTTCTATCTTCACAATTGCATATCTTGCAAGTGAAAGCTTATCAT
Organism: Butyrivibrio sp.; assembly: GCA_045124255.1. Taxonomy (GTDB): domain Bacteria; phylum Bacillota; class Clostridia; order Lachnospirales; family Lachnospiraceae; genus Eshraghiella. Next base: position 23,376 of record JBGVLM010000022.1, read on the forward strand.
CACTAAAAACCACCGCACTGAGAACAACCAGCACAATCAGTATAACTAACGGTATTCCAATTTTAAGAATTGTGGAAATTTTAATCTTGTTTCCCATATATATACCATACACATTTTACTTTTATCCCCAATATGATACCATTTTTTGTGAAAAATTACAAGTATTTACATTCACAATAAGTAATTTTTCATTGATTTTAACGCATTTTTTTCCAAACGGCTTACCTGGGCTTGTGAAATCTGTACTTCCTTCGCCACCTCCATCTGGGTTTTGCCTTCAAAAAAACGTAATCGGATGATATCTTTTTCTCTTTTGGGCAGTCTGTTTATCGCGTCATTAAGTGCCATATCATTAACCCAGTTTTCTTCCGTACTCTTACTGTCACTTACCTGGTCCATAACATACAGTGTGTCGCCGCCATCCGAATATACAGGCTCATATAATGAAACAGGATTCTGGATTGCATCAAGTGCATATACAATGCTTTCACGGCTTATACCGATTTCCTGTGCAATTTCATTAATCGTAGGCTCCTTCTGTTTTTCCTTCGTAAGCCTCTCCCTTGCATAAATCGCTTTATATGCAGTATCTCTGAGTGACCGCGATACTCTTATCTGGCTGTTGTCACGAATATACCTTCTTATTTCTCCAATTATCATTGGTACGGCATACGTGGAGAATTTAACCTGCTGGCTTAAATCGAAATTATCAATCGCTTTCATAAGTCCGATACAGCCAATCTGGAACAAATCGTCAAGATTTTCTCCATTTCCGTTAAACCTTTGTACAATACTGAGAACCAGTCTTAAGTTGCCCTTAATGTATTTCTCTCTTGCGTTTGCATCTCCCTCTTTAACCTTTATTATCAGTTCCTCTTTTTCTGCCTCCGTAAGTAAAGGGAGCTTCGAAGTATTGACTCCACAAATTTCAACCTTATAAGTTGCCATATTCCGTACCTGCCAATCCATGTATTTTTTGTAACATTCGTACATGGATAGCATTCACAAAAAAACTTCCGTCTAATCATTTTAAATATAAAAATGATTACGGAAGTTTTTGGTAAGCTTCAATATAATAATTTTAATAGACACCGCTTTCTTTACGTTTCAATTCAAAGTCATCACTAATCATAATCTCCTCATAGACTTCTCTGCCGTATTTCTTTCTGAACTTCATAAGGTAAATGTCATTATGAATATGTTCACATACAACTGACGCCACAAGCGGATTATTAGTCCTCGTCCCCTTCCATTCCTCTGTTTCGGTATCGTAATTGGAAATTAAAATCTCCTCCTCATCAATGGCAATCATAAGTCTGGTACATACGTGATTAATTTTCATCTTGTGATTATGTGTAAATACACGTATTCCTTCCGGAACCTTTCCCAAATCATAGAAAGAAAAAACAGAGACGCTTACATTGTTGTCAACAAGGAATTCCAGTTCCTCATAAAGCTCCGCAATAGGAAAATCCGCATTGATAAAAACATTTTCCTTCGCACGCTTCAATATGGCTTTGGCAGAATCAACCACATTTCTAAAGCCCTGGACATGCTCAACCCATTCGCCCTCCGCCAGATTTATTTTCCTGTCTTCAGTTTCTTTTGTAATAATACTTGACATGCCGTGCCTCCAAAACTAAATTTCTTATTTAAAATTATATTATTTTATCGGAATACAGGCAATACAAATTTTACTCGTATCTGACAATTTCTTTTTTGAGCCTTTTAATTATTTTCTTTTCAAGTCTTGATATGTATGACTGGGATATTCCAAGAAGGTCTGCAACCTCCTTCTGCGTCAGTTCACTTCCGTCAGGTGAGCTCAGTCCGAAACGCAGGTCTATTATCGTTCTTTCCCTGTCACTCAGACGTTCAATTGCTTTTTTTAAAAGCTTTTTCTCTACTTCATCCTCCATATCCCGGTATATAATGTCTTCATCAGTACCAAGGATATCCGACAACAGCAATTCATTGCCATCCCAGTCCACATTCAACGGCTCGTCAATTGATACCTCCATGCGTGTTTTGTTGTTGCGTCTTAAATACATAAGAATTTCGTTCTCAATGCAGCGGGAGGCATAGGTTGCAAGTTTTATTTTTTTCTCAACATTAAATGAATTAATCGCCTTAATGAGCCCGATTGTTCCGATTGATATCAAATCCTCGACTCCGACTCCCGTATTGTCAAATTTCTTGGCTATGTATACAACAAGTCTTAAATTATGTTCAATAAGAATAGCCTTTGCTTTTTTGTCAAATTCCGTTCCGAGGTCGGCAATCACCTCTGCCTCCTCCTCCGGGTCCAGCGGTGCAGGAAGGACATCCGCACCACCTATATAATGAATATCACCTTTATTTTCCATAAAAAAGCTATGAAAGGTGGGTACCATTTTAAACTGAAAACTCTGTGGCATCATTACTTTTAAATACATTTCTTCTGGCTCCTTTAATCTGTAATCCCATTTAACATATCCGGGTGCAGAATCACTTTATAATCTGCTCTGCCTGAGAACTTTCCCGAATATAATGCAAAAAATGGATTATTCACAATTTTTGTTTCTTTTCTTCCTATTATTATGAGTTTATTTACGCGTATTACCGGTATCATCCCGCTCTCATTTCCTATTGATGAATAAGGAATCAGGTGGAAGGACATTTTTTCATACGAGGTTATCAGTTTGGTTACAGCCGACGCTTCTACAACATTTACCGCCCTGTTATAGATTGGGTCATGCAGTCCGTTTCCGGTATCACACAATGCAGGAAGCTTAATACTGGTTCCGGCATTTTCAATTACTACCGTATACCGTGCTTCAATTATGTTCTTCTTAGACTGAATAAATACGACAAGCCACCTTATCAGTGCATAGCCCGGTATGCTTCCTGCTATAAGAAGCCACAGAGTCGCATTACTTCCCCTTGCGGATATCAGAGTGTGAAGCCAGTATCCGAAGGTTGTATAGTAATAAATCACGTGCAGAAGTCCCCCAAGTACAAATGTAACAATATACATTATTCCTATACCCTTCAATACGGCCCGCAGGTTTCTGATTCCCGTTATGCACAGCACCATCAAAGGCCCTACAAGCAGATAACTCACAATGCTCCATGCAGGCCTGCTAAGTCCAAACCACAGCATTATGCATGCCCATAACGCTCCAATTACTGCTCCAAGGATTCTGCTTATGTAAGTTTTTAAAACGTCTTTACAGCCGGAGCCTGCCGGCAGAGTGGTGGTGTGTTGCAGAATCCATGCAGTTATCGTAAGAACTGTGTAATCCATTATGAAATTAACCACGAACAGCACATCAAGATATATTATGTAATGCAAGCTACACCTCCTGTCGCGGTACTTGTACATTATATATAATAGTTTGTTAAATTTTTGTCGAAATGATGTTTTTAGAACAAAGAAAATATAGACAGTAAATTACCCTTTATTCGGCTAAAATTAAAAAAACGACAGAATTCTCTTATCAACGCCATCATAATAAGAAAAAACTCTGTCGAAAAAGTCACTTTTGACGAAATTTCCTAATAAGACAAAAAACAGCCGGCTGTGTAATCAGCCGGCTGTCCGTATTGTAATATTATTTCTTTCTCTGAAGGAATCCCGGAATGTTAATCTCTTTCTCTTTAACACTTGCTTCCTTAGGTTTAGCAAGTCCCGGAATCTCTGTTCTTGGCTTAGATTCTGTCTGTGCATAGCTTGTCTGATATGTAGGAACGGTTCTTGCCGCTGTAGGCTGTGCCTTATAGCCGAAGCCTGCGAGTGCACTCGCTGCCGCTGCTGAATATCCGTCAAGTCCTGTTGCAATAACTGTGATTGTTGCTTCATCCTGAACTGAATCATCATATACAGCACCGAAGATAATTGTTGCATTCTCTCCTGCGAGCTCCTGAACATAGCTTGCTGCTTCATTAGCCTCCATGAGTCCGATATCACCACTGATATTGATAATAACATGGGAAGCTCCCTCAATGGTAGTCTCAAGAAGAGGGCTGGCAACCGCAATCTTAACTGCCTCAATAGCCTTATCATCACCCTTAGCAGTACCAATACCGATATGAGCAATACCCTTGTCCTTCATTACTGTCTGAACATCTGCAAAGTCGAGGTTGATAAGTCCCGGAACATTAATAAGGTCTGTAATTCCCTGAACTGCCTGCTGAAGAACTTCATCAGCCTTCTTAAGTGCATCAGGCATTGTTGTTCTTCTGTCAACAATTTCCAGAAGCTTGTCATTAGGAATAATAATTAATGTATCAACACTGTCCTTAAGTTTCTCAATTCCTGTCAGTGCATTGCTCATTCTTGTCTTAGCCTCAAATTTGAAAGGCTTGGTAACAACACCGACAGTAAGAATACCCATATCTCTTGCAATCTTAGCAACAACAGGTGCTGCACCCGTACCGGTTCCGCCGCCCATACCGCAGGTAACGAATACCATGTCCGCACCCTTGATTGCCTGGGTAAGTTCCTCTATGCTCTCCTCTGCTGCCTTCTCTCCAACCTCAGGCTTAGCTCCTGCACCAAGTCCCTTGGTAAGTTTCTCTCCAATCTGAATTGCCGTTGAAGCCTTGCAAAGCTTCAATGCCTGTTTATCAGTATTAACGCCAATAAATTCAACTCCACATATACTCTCATCAATCATTCGGTTAACCGCATTATTACCTGCGCCACCTACACCTATTACAATAATCTTAGCTGATGCTTCTGACTCATTAGTTCTGATTTCTAACAAAGCCTTGTCCTCCTTAAACCACTATCTATTTCATTAAACTGCCATTTTTCATAAAATCACATAATAATATAATATTATTAATCTGACAAAATATCAACAATAAATTTCTCTTTTTGTAATTTTTTTATTCTGACTGTGTGAAGGTAATATATTCCGTTCCTTCGGTATATTCCTCTAAATGCAGTGTTCCTTTTAAGTCCTTAAGCTGCTCCAGCATACAGCTCAACTCATAAATACGGCTTCCCATATTATAATCATTCTGTCCAAGCTTAACGAGAACATCACCTACCATAATATCAATGGAATTGTCCTCTCCGACATTAATCGTTTCCATCTCTATCGAATACTTGTCCAGGTACTGTGTTATATCAAGAAGCGTTGTAAATACCTGCGGGTCAGGAACCTCAAGCTGCTCATACATTACTATATAATCAAATTCCAGACCCGTAACCTTTGGTACGCCCTTAATTACCTGATTGGAGCTTTCCACAATAACTCCATCCTTGTCAAAATACATATTATTGCCCATATAGGACACATATCCTACAACACTCTTCTCATACACCGTCACATCAAGAGTATGGGAATTGGTTATTTCTATATCCACCTTAGCGATAAAAGGTATCTCCGGCATGGGATTCCTGCTGTCGGTGTATTTAAACAGCAGCACATTGCTGTCATTACGCTCCTCAAATATGTATTGATAAAGCTCCTCATAGGTATATTTATCACTTCCGCTTATATTAATCGTAGTAATTTTAAATTCTTTGTAAATAAAAAATCCTGCCGCTCCAAGTCCCGTAAGCAGGACAAGTACCAAAATTACCGCTATTAATTTGGAACGTCTGCCCCGGCGTCTTCTTTCCATTCTATATCTGCTCCCAAATTTCGTAAATCTCTGATAATGTCTTCATAACCCCTCTGAATATAATGATATCCGTATACAAGAGTGGTCCCCTCTGCTCCCAGCGCAGCAATAACAAGAGCGGCACCGCCCCTTAAATCAGGTGCACTGACAGTCCTGCCGCTAAGTGTCTCCCTGCCCGTAACATACACACAATCCTTCTCCACCGAAATATCCGCACCCATCTGTCCCAGCGCCTCTGCTATTCCGTAGCGGTCGGGATATATAATGTCACGTATTTGGGAAATTCCGTTTGCATAGCATGCCACCGCCATAAGCTGGGGCTGTAAATCCGTTGCAAGCTCAGGATATGCTCCGGTTACCACAGGCAGAAAACTTGCCGGCCTGTAATCCGACATTCCTATTATCGCATTTGTTTTTGAATCTGTAAATATGTGACATCCAATTTTTCTAAGGTAAAAAATTAATTTTGTAAGGCGTTCAGGATTAATTCCGGTAAGCTGTATGTTGCCCCCGGCTATTGCGGCTGCAGCAAGATAAGTTCCTGCCACAATCCGGTCTCCGGGAATTTCAAAATCTGCACCATGCAGTTTTCTGCCGCCTTTTATTATTATTGTGTCGCTTCCCGCTCCCGTAATATCTGCACCCATTGCAGTCAGAAAATTGCAGAAATCAACAATCTCCGGCTCTCTTGTGCAGTTGTTAAGTTTCGTTATTCCGCTCGCCGCTGTTGCTAACAGAAGAAGATTTTCCAACGCACCAAGGCTTTTGCCCGGAAACGTATATTCTACATAATCTCTTTTACCGTCGTAGGCAGCCAAAAGTACGGTGCCGTCCTCCGCAACTACTCCTCCAAGCTGCTTTGTACCCTCAATATGGTAGTCAATCGGTCTTTTTCCTAAATTGCAGCCTCCCGGATATGGCATGATAACTCTCCCAAAACGCGCAAGCATGGCACCCATATATACAATTGACGCACGAAGATTGCCGCATTCGACAGGAAGCTGTTTCTCCACTGCTCTTTTGCAGTTTATTTTAAGAACATTGTTCCCAAACTCGCAGCTGCAGCCCAGATGTTTAAGAATTCCTAACATTTCCCTTACATCCGATATATCAGGACAATTCCTCAGTGTTATCTCTTCGTCAGTAAGCAGTGCTGCCGCTATCATAGGCAGGCATGAATTTTTTGAACCCTGTATTCTCAATGTTCCTTCAAGTCTTTTTTTGCCTCTTATACTAAGATAACCCATAGAAAACCCCGCATAATGGTCTATATACCATTATATGCGGGGATAAGCCTTTTATTGACTATTCTCTTCCGACAGGCACGGGTACTCTTATCTGTTTAGATACATTAAGTACAATTCCCATCTCAACCATGAGGAATAATACTGATGTACCTCCGTAGCTGATAAAAGGAAGTGTAATTCCGGTGTTAGGAATTGTATTTGTAACAACCGCAATATTAAGCATTACCTGTATTGCGATATGCGACATAACGCCGACTACCAGCATTGAGCCAAACAAATCCGGTGCATTGTTGGCAATTACTACGAACCTCCATATCAAAATTGCAAAAAGAACAATGAGGCATATTCCGCCAAACAGCCCAAGTTCTTCGCAGACAACGGAGAAAATCATATCATTCTGTGCCTCAGGAATAAAGCCAAGCTTCTGAATACTGTTTCCGAGTCCCTTGCCGAAGAATCCTCCCGAACCAATCGCATACAAAGCCTGCAGTGTCTGATATCCGACACCTGAAGCGTACTGTTCAGGATTACGCCATGCAAGGAGTCGTTTAAATCGGAAGCCAAATCCCGAAGTATCCGAATCACTGTTAAAAAATAATATCAGCAAAACTGCCACAAGAACTACTGCAGCTCCCGTAGCAGCCATTAACCATGTAGGCTTAGGATTTGCAATAATAAGCATTACATATGTAATTCCGGCAATGATTATAGCAGTACTCAAATTATTCGTAATTACAAAAATCATGCCTGCTGCAATTAATCCAATCATGATAAACATAATATTATTGCGTGCATTTTTCATTTTCTTACCGCTGTATGCGGTAAATGCAGCAAGGGTTATTATCAGTCCAAGCTTCATAATCTCCGCCGGCTGTACGCTCATTCCGGCAACTCCAATCCAGCGTCTCGCACCATTAAGCGTCATGCCAAGCGGCGTAAGTACAAGAAGTATCGAAATAAGCGAGCCAAGATATATGACCCATGCAAATTTATACCATAATTTGTAATCAATCATTGTTGCGGCAAACATAAATACAAGTCCGATTATGGTTGCCTTCAGCTGCTTCTTAAAATAAAATGCGGAATCACCTGCGTCCTGTAAGCCGCTGTACGAACTGGTGCTGTATACCATTACCAGTCCGAAGCCGATAAGAAACAATACAACAATTAAAAGTGTATAATCAAAAAATTTTCCTTTTTTAGTTAAGGTGGTGGCTTCTTTATTGCCACCGGCTACTCTTAGGTTCGCCACTGTATCACCCCTACAATTCACTTACATATTCTTTAAACAGATTACCTCTCTGTTCATAGTTATCAAACATATCCCAGCTTGCACATGCAGGGGATAACAAAACAGCGTCGCCCGTAACAGCATTTGCTGCCGACAGCTTTACAGCTTCCTTAAGGCTGTCTGCCATAATAATATCTGTAAAGCCATGGGAAACAGCAGTATTCTTAATCTGCTCTGCTGTTGCTCCGATTAATATCATAAGCTTAACCGTGTCTTTAAACGCTTCCAGGAATTCATCAAATTCAGAATGCTTGTCATAGCCTCCCGCAATAAGAATTGTAGGTCTTGACATCGCTTCAAGTGCTTTAATTGATGAATCAGGGTTAGTACCCTTTGAATCATTATAATACACAACTCCGTCTTTTTCACGGACATATTCAATCCTGTGCTCAACGCCTTTAAATGCTTTAACCGTTTCAACAATAATATCCGTAGGAACGCCTGCGTTAACAGTCATGCAGACAGCAGCCATTACATTTTCATAGTTATGATTGCCGAACAGGTGCATTTCTTCAACGCCCAGTAAGTCCGTTACCGTACCGTTTCCGTCAGCATAAAATATTCTTCCGTCCTTAAGATATGCTCCCTTTGACAGAACTGCCTTTCTCGAAAAATAAACCGGATTAGGAATTGTTTCTCCGAATTTTCTAAGAGCCTCATCATCATAATTCAGTACGCAGAAGCCCTCCGAGTCCTGATTCATGGTAATTGATTCCTTAACTGCAGTATAATTCTCCATTGTATAATGTCTGTTAAGATGGTCGGGAGTAATATTAAGAATTGCTGTTCCAACCGGCTTAAAATCATGTATTGTCTCTAACTGGAAGCTGCTTATCTCTGCAACAGTAATGCTGTCCTTAGAGGTATTAAGCACCTCTCCGGTATACGAATTACCGATATTGCCGACAACAAAGGTTCTGCTGTTAAAATTCTTCATAATCTCTCCGACAAGTGAGGTCGTAGTAGTCTTGCCATTTGTTCCGGTAATTGCATAAACCGTTCCCTGTTCAAAATTGTATGCGAGTTCAATTTCTCCCCAGACAGGCACTCCTGCCGCCTGATATCTCACAACTATCTCGCTGTCAATCGGAACGCCGGGACTTATAACCAATAAATCAGCCTTATCAACCAGCTCCTGCGGCATATCTCCTATTATAATCTCAACGCCTGAAACAGGAAGCTTCTTCTCTATATCCGCTGCTGTTAATTTGGCATTTCCGTCATATAAAAATATCTCGGCTCCTGTCTGTGCAAGAAGTGTAACGGCTCCTATTCCGCTCACACCGCTTCCAACCACAACAACCTTCTGTCCCTGCATATCCATAAACATTTCCTCTTTTCTATGAATTTTTCTCTATTCCAAGATATGGTAATATATTTTCAAAAACCTCGCGTATAACGGGTGCTGCTATTGTTCCGCCATAATATATTCCCTGCGGTTCGTCAATAATGCACATTGCTATAACCTGGGGATTATCAGCCGGTGCAAAGCCGATAAATGAGGCAATGTATTTGCCGTTGCCTCGCGGAAGCTTCTGTGATGTCGCAGTCTTGCCGCCGATTGAATAACCCTCAATCGCACAGTTGGAACCGCCGCCTTCACTTACAACTCCTTCCAGCAGCTCCTTCATTGTATCACAAGTTGACTGTGAAATAACATTTTTTTCTACAGAATATTCAATTTTCTGAATATTTCCTTCATCATCTATATAGCTGTCTCCGAAATGCGGCGTCACAAGGGTTCCTCCGTTAATGACACAGCTTACTGCACGAAGCAGCTGTAACGGTGTTATCTGAAACGACTGACCGAATGAAATTGTTGCAAGTTCCAGTTCATGTATATCGTCAATATTATGCATTATGGTTGATGCCTCACCCGGCAGGTCAATTCCGGTTCTTTCCATAAGGCCAAGAATGTCCATATAATATAGGAATTTCTCCTTGCCGACACGCATGCCCCAGGTTATAAACGCAGGGTTACAGGAGTTAAAAAGAGTTTCGGCAAAGGTTTCACTTCCATGCCCTGTCGTCTTATGACATCTGATTCTTCTTCCGCCTATTGTAATTCCACCACTGCAGAAATAACTGTCCTGCAATGAAATCACACCCTCCTCAAAGCCTGCTGTTGCAGTTATTATTTTGAAAGTGGAACCCGGCTCGTATGTATCATTAATTATAGTATTTCGCCATTTCTGATTCAACAGCTTCATACGTTCTTTTTCGTCTATCAGGCTTCCTTCAATCTCATCCAGAACAAACGGCTCATTCAGATTATACTCCGGATAATCAACCATTGCATAAATGCTTCCGTCCTGCGGATTCATAACAATTATGCTGACTTTTTTTGCCTGCTTTGCTTCATAAGCCTTCATTGCCGCCTGTGTGCAGTAGGCCTGTATATTATAATCAAGTGTAAGATATAAATCATTGCCTGCAACCGGCTCAACCCTTGTCTCAGGCTCTGCAAGTTCCACTCCTGCAGCGTCCGTCATCGTAAGAATCATACCGTTTGTTCCGGCAAGCACTTCATCATATTCAACCTCAAGTCCTACAATTCCCTGATTATCTGCTCCCGTAAAGCCAAGAACCTTTGAAGCAATGCTGTAATGCGGATAGATTCTTTTGCTATCCTCATCCACCTTAACTCCTGCAAGATTATATTCCCTTATCCTGTCACCTGTTTCCTTGGACACATTGGCTTTAACCAATTCTCTTGATGATACCTTTTCAACGTAGGAGCGAACCTTCTCTTCGGTCATTGACAGTTCCTTTGAAAGGATTTCAACAACTCTGTCCGGCTCCTTAAGCTGGGAATGGACTACCGATACGGTACATACCGTTTCATTGTCTGCAAGAACAGTTCCGTCACTGCTTATTATTCTGCCTCTCGGTGCCTTAATTGACCTTTCCCTTTCATGCAGTGCCTTTGCAGCTATTGACAGCTGTTCTGAATCAAAAACCGCAACATAGGTCAGTCTTACCATCAGTAAAAGAACAATCGCAAAAACAATCAGTGCGCAGACTCTGATTTTTTTGCGATGAAGTTTCAATGTTTTCATAATAAACAACCTTTAAACTTGTTTATTATAATGTATTACATAATTATCCTGCTTATTCCTGTGCAGTTTCTTCATTTATATCAGCCGGCGGACTTTCCTGTCCGGTATCATCATCCTGATTTCCGCCTGTATCTGTATTTTCTGAATCATCGGAATTCTCCGTATTTTCTGAATTATCAGAATTCTCTGTATTTTCTGAATCATCGTTATTATCCGTATCCTCGTGGTTACCGCTCTCCGGTGCCTCATCACGCTTGTAAATAAGCTTCTCGCCATTCATCTGAATAATTCCGTCCGATGACACCTTGAGCTCTCCGTTCTTTTTCTCCTCACTTGTACTTACATGTACATAAGGAACATCATACTCTGCATAATCCTTTGATATTCCGTAATACGGCATAATTCTGTCCATAATTGAACCTGCAACTATCTGTGCTGCCGTTGATGAAGCATACTCATTACAGTTAGGAGAATCGATAACAACATAAACCATTATTTCAGGGTCTTCTGCCGGTGCAAAAGCCATAAATGAAACAACGTAATTCTCTTTATCTCTTGGCTGTTTCTCGGCAGTTCCGGTCTTGCCCCCGATTGAATACCCTTCCCTGTATACAAGATATCCTGTTCCGTAATCAACAACACCTCTTAAGTATGAGCACATTATCCTTGAGGTCTCCTCAGAAACCGTTCTGCTTACAAGAACAGGCTCTATTTCCTTAATGGTCTCTCCTGCGCTGTTCTGAATTTCCTTAACCACATGCGGCTTATAATAATATCCGCCGTTAATAACGGACGAAAAAGCTGCCGCCATCTGCACCATTGTTACGTTAAGGTTCTGACCGAACGCATTTGTTGCAAGGTCAACGTCCATCATATTATCTTCACTTATGAGAAGTCCTGCCCCCTCTGAAGGAAGGTCAATCTCAGTTTTCTCGCCAAATTTAAAGGCTCTGATATATCTTGAGAACATTGCTGTTCCCTCTTTCATTCCAATCTGCATAAGTGCATCATTACATGACCAGCAGAGGCTTTCTCCAAGGCTTATTACACCATGTCCTTCACCGCCATGGCATGAGATTCTGGCTGAATTGTAAGTCTCTCCGCCGTCACATTCATAGGTATCCTCTGAATCGGAAACTGCCTCTTCAAGTGCAGCGGCAACTGTAAAGGTCTTAAAAACCGAACCCGGTTCATATATTGAAGAAACGCCGAAATTTGACCAAATGCCGAATAATGCCTCAAGACGTTCCTCATCCGTCATCTCTGCAAGTTCTTCTTCTGAATATATATCTGACATATCACGCGGATTATTCAAATCAAAGGTAGGATAATCACACATTGCAAGAATTTCAGCAGTATCAGGGTCCATTACAATAACCGAGGTACTTGCTGAACCGTATGCGTCATTGAAGATTTTAACCTCCTCTTCAATAACATTCTGAGTAAAAATATCAATAGTTGATACTATTTTGTCTCCGTTTTTCTGTTCAATAATTGTAGACTCATATGCACTATTGTCAATATAGCCGTATTTTCTTCCGTCAATACCGGAAAGTTCCTCATCATAGGCACTTTCAATTCCAAGCTCTCCGCCGTTTGCTTCACTTGCAAAGCCTATGACATCAGCAGCCAGCGTATTATACGGATATATTCTCTTATATTCCTCTTCAAACCAGATTCCGTGTATATCGGAGTTTTCCTCCATCTCAGCAGAAATCCCTTCTATTTCCTCCTCACTGAGAGTGGTAAGAAGTCTCTTGTATGAGCTCGGATTCTCTCCGTTTGCTTTCTTTGCGGCATTCTCATCAATATATTTATTAAGAGTCTCCTCATCAAGGTCAAAATATTTCAAAAGAGCAGCTACCGTAGGCTCCCTGTAGGTCTCATCCGACAAAAGTACCTTGGTATCAATAATAAGGTTGTACACCTTGGTACTGTATGCAAGCACTGTTCCGTTTCTGTCAGTAATATCTCCGCGTCTTGCAGGAATTGTTCTGCTGTCGTATGTAAAATTATCATATACGGCCTTAGAATAATCTTCATTTTTCTTATAGCTGATTCTGAAAATAACAACCGAAAGGACAATAAGAAAAGCTATGATTGCCAGGAACACAAATAGGAGTTTTTTCTGCATCATAACTGTGAATTTTTTGTCCTTTTTCTGTTTCTTAACTGTCATAGCCATTACCTTACTCTATAAATCATAAATATTATTTAGCAGCCGGAATATCCGAATACTGGATAACATATTCGCTTTCTCCGCTCTCATAGGAAATCACATGGTCGGAATCATCATGAACCATACCCAAATCATTGGTTGCTATATCATAAATATAATTAAAGTCAACTGATGTGTCAATTGCAAGTTGTTTTCTGTCATTATTTTCCTTCAGTTCGTTAAGCTGTTCCTGAAGCTTTGTAATCTCATCTGCCTGCTCATTTCTGCAGTTAACCGTTGCAATGTACTGTACACATGTAAAAAGGGTAACTGCAACTGCAGAAACAATGAATAATGTATATATACCGCCGAATCTTGCTGCTTTCCTTCTGTTCTCGGCAGCGTATTCCTCTCTCTGTTTCTTTCTTAACTCTTCCTTTGTTAACGGTGCCTTCCTTCTCGGAACTATTTCAGGCTCGTCCCTGTGTACCGGTTCGCTGTATTTTCTTGCCGGAGCCTCAGCACCATAAACATATTCACTTCTATAATATTTCTTATCTGACATCCTTGTTCACTTTCCTTTTTAATTATTAATTATTCTTTCAAAAATTCTGAGCTTGGAGCTTTTCGCTCTCTTATTCTCGCTAAGCTCTTTCTGTCCGGGTACTATCGGCTTACGTGTGATTACCGTGCCCTTAGGCTTATTACCACATACACAGACCGGAAATTCCGGCGGACATGTACAGGTATTAACGTTATCCCTGAAACGATTCTTAACTATTCTGTCCTCCAGTGAATGGAATGTAATGATACACAATCTGCCTTTATCATTGAGAAGCTCTATCATATCGTCAATGGAATTTTCAAGCACTTCAAGCTCTTTATTGAGTTCAATTCGTATTGCCTGAAATGTCTTCTTCGCAGGATGACCGCCATTTACTCTGCATTTCATCGGAATTGCCGCCTTAATTATCTCTGTAAGCTCGCCCGTTGTTGTAATACGCCTGTCCTGTCTTGCCATAACAATATGCTTGGCAATATTTTTTGCAAACTGGTCTTCTCCGTAATCCCTGATAACCCTGAACAGTTCCATTTCACTGTAATCGTTAACAATATCCTCTGCCGTGGTGGTCATTCTTCTGTCCATACGCATATCAAGCGGAGCGTCATCTTCCTTGTATGTAAAGCCCCTTTGTGCACTGTCCAGCTGATATGAAGAAACTCCGATATCAAGGAGTATTCCATCCACCTTTTCAATATTGAGGTCATTCAGAACCTTCTTAATATTGCAGTAATTATCCCTTACGATTGTGACTCTGTCCCTGAATGGTTCCAGTCTCCGTCCAGCTGCGGCAATTGCATCTTCGTCCTGGTCAATTCCTATCAGTCTGCCGCCATCCGTAAGTCTTTCGCAGATATGATATGAATGTCCGGCACCTCCGAGTGTGCCATCCACATAAATGCCGTTTGGTTTAATATTTAATCCTTCAATTACTTCATCCAGAAGTACGGATTTGTGTACGAATTCCATTTGACCGCCTCCTAGATTGAAAATCCTAATGTCTCAAGATTCTTGGCAATGTCATCCATATTATCCTCGTATGCTCCATTTGCCTCATCCCATCTTTCCTTGCTCCAGATTTCAATCTTGCTGGCAACGCCGACAAGAACCACGTCCTTCTCAAGTCCTGCAAATTCTCTGAGTACTGACGGAATAAGAATACGTCCCTGCTTGTCCAGTTCGCATTCCGCAGCTCCTGCAAGGAAAAATCTTGTAAACTGTCGTGAATCCTTATTGGTAATAGGGAGAGTTGCCAATTTCTCTTCAAAGCTCTTCCATTCTTCCTCAGCATATCCGTAGAGGCAGCCGTCAAGGCCCTTAGTAATTACAAAGGAATCGCCTAACTTCTCACGAAACTTGGCCGGTATGATAACACGTCCCTTGGCGTCAATCGTATGATTGTATTGACTCATGAACACTGCTATCACCTCTTCCCGTATTTTGTAATGGATTTACTTTGTAAATTCACTGCCTGCACATTATTTTCGTGCAATTCCCAGAACCTTAAAATTCACCACTTCGTTCCACTTTGTCTCACTTTTTCACACTTTTCACCACTGTATTGATAATTTTAGAACATTTCCGAGGAAATATCAAGGGGGATTTTTAATAATTTCACATTTTTTTTCAAACGCAAAAAAACCCGAATTTTCGCACTTTTCTGCAAAAATTCGGGTATCAAAAAACAATACGCATTCTATATTTTGTTGTATGGTGGAGGAAGGTGGAGGATTATTCCTGTTCCTGTGGGGTTTCCTCCTCATTTTCAGTGTCACTTTCTTCCACTTCTTCATCATTTACAGTTTCATTGTCCGTATCAGTCTCATCATCTTCTTCATCTTCAGAAACCGCAGCGGCCGCCTTACTGCTTAAATCCTCATAAGGAATTGCAATGTCCGGCTGTTTTCTTAAGCGGATTCGCATTACGATTATTACTGCAAGTGCCGCAACCGCAAGTACTGCCGAAAGAACCTGTGAAATAACAACGCCCTTGACAATCAGCTGGTCAACTCTGATTCCTTCAATAAAGAAACGGATTACACCGTATCCAAGCAGATATCTGCAAAGATTCTCGCCCTGGAATTTCTTCTTATTGCGGAATATCATCAGAATCACAAAAAGAATAAGATTTAAAAAGCTCTCGTACAGGAATGTGGGATGTACCTGAACATATTCTGCCCCATGAACCGTAACGATGAGTGAATCCTTAACAACGGTTGCGTCATCAACCGGAATCTGCATTGCAAAAATATTATCGGTATAGCAGCCATAAGCTTCACGGTTAAAGAAATTGCCCCATCTTCCGATTATCTGTCCGACAACCAGTCCGAGAACAATCGTATCCATCATCATAAGAAGTTTATTCATCTTAAACTTCTTAATCCTGCAGAATATTAAAAGAACAAGAACTGCACCGATTATACCGCCGTAAATCGCAAGACCGCCTGCTCTAAGGTTAAAAATCTGCAAAAGATTATCCTTATAATAGCTCCATTCTCCGATTACATAATAGAGTCTAGCTCCGATTATCGCTCCGATAATTCCAAAAATCGTATAGTCAACATAATCGTCAACCTTCTGACCCGTTCTCTTTGCGTCAGCATACGCAATAAGTGCTCCGCATACCATTCCCACAGCAATTATTATGCCGTAAAAGGCAATCGAAAAGTTGAACACATCAAAATGGTTGCCAACTTCTACCTCAAATCCGAGGTTGGGAAATCTGATTGAACCCATTTTTATATCTCCTTTGTTATATAGAAATCTTTAAAACATCAAAAATAATTGTATTACAATTTCTCCTAAATATCAATAATTGATTATCTTTGAGTTTCCCCATTTTTCAAACCGCTACCACTTGAAACCCAATCCAGCAAAGCATTCAGCCAGTGTCAGTTGTTGTGATTGTTCTTTTTTCAAAAGGAAACCTTTTATGCCTGAGTGTGTTCTGGCAAGGACACGCTC
>JBGVLM010000023.1:0-52448 GCA_045124255.1 Butyrivibrio sp.
CCAATGTATTATATTCCTATCATAAAATCTCTTAGATTCTTACATCTTGGCATTCGCCGGAATCTATCAGTTATGAAATCACAAATTAATATCAGGAGGAAAGCCTATGAAAAACAAGCCGAACCGGGAGTACAAAAGTACGCTGTTTACTTATATGCTCTCACAAAAAGAATATGCGCTCCAACTATACAATGCGCTGAACAACTCGAACTACGATAACCCCGACGACATAACCGTTACGACTCTGGAGAATGTAGTTTTTATCAACAGGTACAATGATGTATCCTTTCTTTTTAATTCAACACTTAATCTTTATGAACACCAGTCAACCTATAACCCCAACATACCGTTAAGAAGCCTGTTTTATCTGTCACAAACCTATGAACAATTATACAGCAGCCAAAAGATTTACGGCTCAGGACTTGTACATATACCCACCCCAAAATGTGTTGTGTTCTATAATGGGGCAAAAGACGTTAATGACAGGATAACCTTAAAGCTTTCGGACGCCTTTGCCAATAAGGAAGTACATGGGGATTTGGAACTCAGCGTACTCATGATTAATGTTAACTACGGACACAACAAAGAGCTTATGACAAAAAGTGAAGTTTTGTGCGGTTACAGTCTTTACATCAGCAAATTCCGCGAATATAATGAAAGTGGAACAATGAGCAGGACAGACGCGGCAATAAAGGCGCTGGATTATTGCATTGAAGCGGATGTCATGAAGGAGTTTTTTGCGAAACGGCGCAACGAGGTAGTCGGAATGATTTTGGAAGAATATACAACTGAGCATGTAGAGAAGTACATTGAGGAAATTAAAGCGGAGAATGCTGAACAGAAAAAGCAGTTAGAAATGGACGCTAAAATAATTGCAGATAATCAAACTGTTATTGCAGATAAAGAAGCAATTATTGCATTAAAGGAAGCAGAAATAGCTTCCCTTAAGAAACGGTTGCAGGAAAAGAATTAAAATTATTCTGTAAATCTTAACAGAAGATTGTTTGCGGAGGTTGATATGTTAGGTAAAACAGTAAAAGTAATTGTAGACCGTCCAATGGGGACATACCATCCGAAACACAGGGATATATTTTATCCGATTAATTATGGTTATATTGAGGGGATAATTGCTCCTGACGGCGAGGAGCAGGACGCATACATACTTGGTGTCAATGAGCCGTTAAAGGAGTTCGTCGGAAAGGTGATTGCAGTTATTCACCGTTTTGATGATGTTGAGGATAAATGGGTTGTTGCTCCGGAGGGTTTTTCTTTTACAAAAGAAGAGATTATGGAGCAGGTAAAATTTCAGGAACAGTATTTTCAGGTGGAAGTAATAATTTAGGATTAAAAATTTCAGTAATTATTTTACAATAAATCAGAGGTATATTATGCATAAAAAAGTACTTGTTATTTCATCAAGTCCGCGAAAGGGCGGCAATTCCGACACACTCTGCGACCGTTTTATGGAGGGTGCCGCAGAAAGTGGTCATGCGGTGGAGAAAATATTTTTAAGGGATAAGAAAATTGGATACTGCGTGGGATGCGGTTACTGCTTTAATGCCCATGAGTGCAGCCAGAGGGATGACATGGCGGAAATACTTGACAAAATGCTTGCAGCAGACGTTATTGTTCTTGCGACTCCGGTATATTTCTATTCAATGTGTGCGCAGATGAAGACGCTGATTGACCGTACAACTCCGAAATACACCGAGATGAGCAGCAAGGATTTTTATTTTATTATGACGGCGGCAGATGATAATAAGGCGAGTCTGGAGCGCACATTGGAGACTTTTCGGGGATTTACCGAGGATTGTCTCGAGGGCGCCAATGAAGCAGGAATCATTTATGGAACGGGTGCATGGAATGTAGGAGAGATTAAGAACACACCTGCATATGATGAAGCGTATAATATGGGAAGAGAAGTCTGATTATTACGGTTATTTACAAACTTCCGGAATGAAATCGGTAATGATTTTTTGCTTCTTTACACAGTCGGACGGCATGAATATAATTAAAAGTATGGATTGTTAATGAAGGAGGGATTCCGTGAAAAGAAATTTGATAGTATTAACAATTAGTGCCATACTTTTATTATCCGGCTGCGTAAGAGTTGTTACTACTGACTCAAAGCTTTATGGGAAGCCGGAAACTTCAAAGGAAGTAATAGCTGAGTCATCGGGCAGAAAAGAACCTGTGACTGTGACAACGGGCGAAACAGAAACTGTTGCAGAGACGGAATCCGTAATCGAAACGGAATCTGAGACAGAGAGAGAAGCACAAGCGACAGAGGCAGATGAGAATGAATCACAGCTAAGTGATTCTGAACTAAGTCTTATGCAGAAGGTACTGTTAAATCAGGCAGAATTTGTTGATGTCGAATCTGATACAATGATGAAAACAACTGATATTGAAGGCTATAGAGTTAATCAGGACACAGAGTTTTACTGCATGGATATGGACGGCAATGGAAAAAAAGAGGTCTGTATTGTTTTTCAGGTGAAAGTTTATTCTGTTTTTTATGAACTGGATGGCGTTGTGTATCGTGCAGAATATCCTTATAGAGGAATGATACCTCTGTATACGGATGGAACAATGCATGGTTCGAGTGGGGCAGCCTCAGGAAGTCGAACAAGATTTACGGCATTTACACAACGGGGACCTGTGAAGGAAATAGTGTCGGGATATGATTACTCTTATGCGACACAAAGCAATTATTATTATACAAAGAACTATGATAATGAAATTTCAAGGGCTGAATATATGGCAATCGAGAATAAATGCTCCTCAGTTGAAGCCACACAATATAAGTTCAGCAGGAAAAATATAGAGCAGTATGTAAATTAAGAGGTGCGATATGAAGATATCTACAAAGGGACGATATGCATTAAGAATGTTAATTGAATTAGCAGAGCAGCGGGACAAGGGTTTTATTGCATTGAAGGAAATAGCAGATAAACAGAATATATCCAAAAAATATCTGGAGCAGATAATTCCGATTCTTAACCGTTCGGGAATTCTGATTACAAACAGAGGCTACCAGGGCGGCTATAAGTTAGCAAAGGAGCCGGGAGAGATAACGATTGGAGAGATTCTTAGGAATACTGAAGGCAGTCTGGCACCTGTTGCCTGTATGGAGCAGAGTCCTAATCAATGTGAACGATGCAATGAATGTGTGACTCTTCCGATTTGGATTGGTTTGGAACGGGTTGTCAATGAATATCTTGACGGCATTACCTTGCAGGATGTTCTGGAGCAGAAGGTTAACGGAGCAAATAATTATGTTATTTAAACGGCGTACATGTACGTCGTTTTTTTTTCTTTAAAAATACTATAAAACCTATTGACAAAGTAGGAATTAAAGAGTATTATTCATTTCATAAACAAAACATATAAAAAAGATAGGCTTTGTAGAGAAAAGGAAAAGAGGTAAAAGTTATGGCACAGAGATTTGAGACATTACAGCTTCATGTGGGACAGGAGCAGGCAGATATTGCAACGGACGCAAGAGCAGTACCGATTTATCAGACAACATCCTATGTATTTCACGATTCGGCTCATGCTGAGGCGAGATTCGGGTTAGCTGATGCAGGAAATATTTACGGAAGACTTACGAATTCCACACAGGAGGTTTTGGAGAAAAGAGTAGCAGCTCTGGAGGGCGGCGTTGCAGCACTCGCACTTGCTTCCGGTGCAGCAGCAATTTCTTATACGATTGAGGCACTTGCAGGTGCAGGAGAGCATATTGTTGCACAGAAAACAATTTATGGCGGCAGTTACAATCTGCTTGCAAATACACTTCCAAGACAGGGAGTAGAGACGACATTTGTAAATGTTCATAATCTTCAAGAGGTTGAATCTGCAATTAAAAGCAATACAAAAGCAATATATCTTGAAACGCTGGGAAATCCAAACAGTGATATTCCTGACATTGAGGAAATTGCAAAAATTGCCCATAAGCATAATATTCCTTTGGTAATTGATAATACCTTCGGAACGCCGTACCTTATTCAGCCGATAAAATACGGTGCAGACATTGTAGTACATTCCGCAACCAAATTTTTAGGCGGACACGGAACCTCACTTGGAGGAATAATTGTTGATTCCGGTAAATTTGACTGGAAAAAATCAGGCGGATTCCCTAATATTTCTGAGCCGAATCCGAGTTATCACGGAATATCATTTGCAGACGCAGCAGGAGAGGCGGCTTTTGTTACTTACATAAGAGCAATACTTCTCAGGGATAAGGGCGCATGCATTTCACCGTTTAATGCATTTATGTTATTGCAGGGTGTGGAAACCCTGTCATTGCGACTTGAGAGGCATGTTGAGAATACGAAAAAGGTTTTGGAGTTTCTGCAAAAGCATCCAAAGGTGCTTCATATCAATCATCCGTCCCTTGCAGAACATCCGGACCATGCTTTATACGAGAAATATTTTCCTAATGGGGCAGGTTCAATTTTTACATTTGATATTGTCGGAGGAAAAAAAGAAGCACATAAGTTTATTGATTCGCTGAAAATTTTTTCACTGTTAGCAAATGTTGCGGATGTTAAGAGCCTTGTAATTCATCCGGCTACCACCACGCATTCACAGTTGACACAGGAGGAATTGGAAGAGCAGGGAATTCATCAGAATACAATTCGTTTATCAATTGGCACTGAGCATATTCTGGATATATTGGAAGACCTTGAACAGGCATTTGAGCAGATTTAGGAAGGAGTTATAAATATGGGAAAAATATATCATTCAATCGGAGAATTAGTCGGAAAAACACCATTGGTAGAGCTGTCCGGGATAGAGCATGAATTAGGGCTTAAAGCGAGGCTTTTGGCTAAATTTGAGTATTTTAATCCGGCAGGCTCAGTAAAGGACAGAGTTGCAAAAGCAATGATTGATACGGCAATTAAGGACGGACGGCTCAAAAAAGACTCTGTTATTATTGAGCCAACATCAGGAAATACGGGAATCGGTCTTGCTTCTGTAGCGGCTGCATACGGATATCGTATTATTATTGTAATGCCTGAAACAATGAGCATGGAAAGACGTCAGCTGGTGAAGGCATACGGTGCCGAATTAGTGCTTACTGACGGCAGCAAGGGCATGAAGGGGGCGATTGCCAGGGCAGAGGAGCTTGCAAAGGAGATTCCTAACAGCTTTATACCGGGGCAGTTTGAAAATGAAGCCAATCCACAGGTGCATTTTGAAACTACGGGTCCGGAAATACTGTCCGATGCGGACGGCAATGTGGATATATTTGTTGCTGGTGTCGGTACAGGCGGAACCATTACGGGTGTTGGCAGATATTTAAAATCACAGCTTAAAGATGTTAAAGTTGTTGCCGTAGAGCCCAAGGACTCACCTGTTCTGTCAAAAAATACTGCCGGACCTCATAAGATTCAGGGAATCGGTGCAGGCTTTGTTCCAAAGGTTTTGGACACCTCTGTTTATGATGAAATTATTACTGTATCCAATGAGGACGCTTTCTCCTTCGGAAGGCTTGTCGGAAGCAGTGAGGGTGCGTTGGTCGGAATATCCTCAGGAGCAGCCCTGTGTGCCGCCGTTGAACTGGCAAAACGTGAAGAAAACGAAGGCAAAACGATTGTTGTACTGTTTCCTGATACCGGAGACAGATATTTGTCAACGGCTCTGTTTGCTTAATTTGTTATATCTGTAGCCATAACTAAAAATTATTCCCTGTAAAGCGGATTTCAATTGAGTGAAAGTGTCCGTTTACAGGGAATATTTTTTTTATGTTATTTCAGTACCATTTTCTTAAAGTTCTTTTTACCTCTTTTTAATACGATTCCGTCACCAAAATCGTCCTTTGTGTAGGTTTTCTTAAAGTCAGTTTCTTTCTCGCCGTTAACAGTTACGCCGCCCTGCTCAATATTACGTCTTGCCTCTGAACGTGTAGGACATAAGCCACCGGCTACCAATAATGTGATAAGGTCTACAACGCCGTCTTTGAAGTTATCATCTGAAACTTCGGCAGTAGGCATGTTGGCAAAGTCTCCTGCGCCGAATACGGAACGTGCACTTTCTCTTGCTTTGTCGGCTTCTTCCTTACCATGGACAAGGCTTGTAAGCTCGTATGCAAGAATTTCCTTGGCTTCATTTAACTGGCTGCCTTCCCAGCTTTCCATTTTGGCGATTTCTTCAAGAGGAAGGAATGTCAACATCTTAATGCATTTGATAACATCAGCGTCATCAACGTTTCTCCAGTACTGGAAGAACTCATAAGGTGTTGTTTTCTCAGGGTCAAGCCATACGGCACCCTTTGCTGTTTTACCCATTTTCTTGCCTTCGGAATTAAGAAGGAGGGTAATGGTCATTGCAGAAGCGTCCTTGCCAAGCTTACGGCGGATAAGCTCTGTACCGCCGAGCATATTGCTCCACTGGTCATCTCCGCCGAACTGGAGATTACAGCCGTATTTCTGGTATAATACATAGAAATCGTAGCTCTGCATAATCATGTAGTTGAATTCAAGGAAGCTTAATCCCTTTTCCATACGCTGCTTGTAGCATTCTGCGGTAAGCATTCTGTTAACGCTGAAATGAGGTCCGACATCACGAAGTACATCGATGTAATTTAAGTCCATAAGCCAGTCAGCGTTGTTAACGAGAAGTGCCTTGTCATCAGAAAAATCGATGAAACGGCTCATCTGCTTCTTAAAGCATTCAACATTGTGGTCAATGGTTTCCTTAGTCATCATTGAACGCATGTCATTACGTCCTGACGGGTCACCAATCATGGCTGTTCCTCCGCCGATTAATGCGATTGGCTTGTTGCCTGCTTCCTGAAGTCTTTTCATAAGGCAGAGTGCCATAAAGTGACCAACATGGAGACTGTCCGCTGTCGGGTCAAAACCGATATAGAAAACAGCTTTTCCTTCATTAACTAATTCTTTGATTAACGGTTCATCCGTTACCTGTGCAATCAGGCCTCTTGCCTGAAGCTCTTCATAAATTCCCATAGTGATTCTCCTTTTTCAAATGATTGTTGTTTAAGTAAGTCAGCGTTAAACCGAATGCCGCATATCCTTCATTGTTTAACGCAAAAAGTCCTTTCGATTACGATAAGTAATCGAAAGGACGACGATGCCGTGTTACCACCTTTATTTACAACAGCCTCACGGCTGCTGCCTCAGAGAGTACAGTTAATACGATACTCCGACACTGTAACGTGTGTCATTCGTCGCAGCCTACCGGTGTGAACTTTCGGTGCGCAGCTCAGGGATGTATTCATATAGTAACGTTCCTGCGCCTCTCACCAAACGGCAGCTCTCTGTAGGTGTTGTTAAAATACTACTTGTTCCCGTCACAGCATTTTTCTTTGTAATAAGTGAATTGTAGAAGATTAGGGTAGGAAAGTCAAGCAGTTTTAAAAACTTTTATTTTTTTAATATTAGTGTTGACAGATTTATTTTGTTATGATAGTATTCGTGTGTACTAGATTACATAGTACAGTTGTTATGATTCGAATAAAACAATATGAAAATTTAATAAGGAGGATAATATGAAGAAGCTTTTGGTTGTAATCAGTATGATGTTTGTACTGATTGGTGCAGCTGGCTGTCAGAGTAGCACAGACAGCAGTGCCGGCGTGGAAACAAAGCCGGATGGTATAAGCTGTAAGGAAATACTGGATGATATCCTTACAGAAGTGACGGATACAAATAATGATACAAAAATGTATTATGAAGATGAGAAATATGAGGAATATTTTGAATACTTATATGATACCTCGTATAAAAGAATTGATGACGGAGCTTTTGCTTACGCTTCATCAGCCTATGCAGATGAGATAACCGTTCTGCATGCTGCTGAGGCAGATGATGTAAAGACAATTGTTAAACATCTTGAAGACCGCATTGACAGAAGAATGACCGACTTTAACGGCTACAAGCCGGAGGAGGTTGAGAAACTTGGCAATGCAGTTATTAAAACCTCAGGAAATTATATTCTTATGGTTGTGGCTGATAATCCGGAGGCAGTAGAGGACGCCTTTTTAAAAATTGTAGAACAGGAGAATAAGTAAAATGAGTAAGAAAAAAATTGTTTTATCTGTAGTTGCAGGTCTGCTTGCAGTAGTTATGCTTGCAGGAATTATTTTGGAAATGGTATATATTAATGCCCTTCAGAAGAAAAATGAAAAGCTTGAAAGCTTTGTTGAGAAGAATTTTAATATTGACATTGATAAGTGGGATGGTAATAAGGTTGCTTTTACAGAGGCAGATTTGGTTGATGACCTTAGTGATGTAATTGACGAAGCATTGGGAATATATATCAATGGTAATACATTTGAGGAATTTGCCAAGAACTTTATCGCAGAGATTGAGGGCGAATATATGGAAATCCATGAAATATATGATGATACGGCAGTAGTTGAAGCATATAAAACAGGGGATAACTCAAAGCTTTCAGAGGAAGATTTGTATGTGCTGAATAAAGCAACAGAAATAATTGATGATATTATTACGGACGGAATGACTGATTATGAGAAGGAACTTGCTGTTTATGAATGGCAGGTAAAATATGTAAATTACAATGAGGAGGCTTTTGCAGCAATTCCTGATGATATTGAAAATTACTATTATAAGCCTTATGGTGTTTTAAGATATCATACAGCGATTTGTGTCGGAAATGCTACAACATTTAAGCTCTTTATGGATTTACTCGGTATTGACTGTAAAATTATTCACTCTACGGAAGAGGGCGAGCATGCATGGAATATGGTATGCCTTGATGATGAATGGTATCATGTAGACGTAACCTTTGACAGCACAATGAATGGTGAACCTACATATGATTACTTCAATGTACCTGACAGCTTCAAGGAGGATGGCGGTTATCCTTGGGACAGAAATGAATTCCCTGAGGCAAACTCACTCAAATACACATATATTGTAAAAAATGCAGTAAAATTTGAGAAACTTGAAGATGTTCCTCAGCTTGTAAAGGACGCCATTGACAATAATCAGAGCAGCCTTATTTTAATGAGTGATGAGGATATGTATCAGATAGAAATGGTTATTGACAGCATTTCCGAAAGACTTTCCAATAATATTTGGGTTTATGTGTCAAACATGGCTGAAACAGAAGATGGCTATGTGTATATAATCGGCATTTATAATGAAGAGTTCGACTATGACTATGATTACGACGAAGATTTGGAAGGTATTGACAGCATAATTGACGAAATATTTTAGGTGAGAAAATGGTTTTTTCCGGATTAAATTTCCTATTTATATTTTTACCTGTAGTAATTGCCTTATATTATATTTGTCCCAAGCAGTTCCGTAATGCGGTGCTGCTTGTGGCAAGTCTTGTTTTCTACGCATGGGGAGAACCGAAATACATTATTATAATGCTTGCATCAACGGTTTTTGATTATGTGAACGGTATTTTACTCGGTATTTTTAAAAATAAAAAAATAAGATGGGCAGAAATACTTATATTGGTTATATCTGTAGTCGGTAATTTGGGAGTTCTTGGGGTATTTAAATATGCCGGTCCGCATATCGGGCTGGCATTACCAATAGGAATTTCTTTTTATACTTTTCAGACAATGTCCTATACGATTGATGTTTTTAGGGGCGATGTTAAAGCACAGAAGAATTTCCTTAAGTTTGCCACCTATGTAACAATGTTTCCGCAGCTTATCGCA
This sequence comes from Butyrivibrio sp., assembly GCA_045124255.1. Lineage (GTDB taxonomy): Bacteria > Bacillota > Clostridia > Lachnospirales > Lachnospiraceae > Eshraghiella. Next base: position 9,668 of record JBGVLM010000023.1, read on the forward strand.
GGACCTATTGTCAGATACAGGACTGTTGCGAAGCAGCTTGATGACAGAATAATGTCAGTGGACAAATTTGCAGCAGGAATCAAAAGATTTGTGACGGGACTTGGCAAAAAGGTTCTGCTTGCCAATCTTGCCGGACAGCTTTGGGAATATTCATTGAATACGGCTTCGGACGAGAGAACCGTACTGCTTGCATGGCTTGGTGCAATAGGATATACCTTTCAGATATATTTTGATTTCAGCGGATATTCCGATATGGCAATCGGACTCGGCAAGATGTTCGGTTTTGATTATGAGGAGAACTTCAATTATCCGTATACGGGCAGAAGCATTACAGAATTCTGGAGGAGATGGCATATATCATTAAGCACATGGTTTAAGGAGTATGTGTATATACCGCTTGGAGGCAACAGAAAGGGCAATGTAAGACAGATTATTAATATAATGATTGTATGGACTCTGACCGGAGTATGGCATGGAGCAACAGTTAATTTCATGGTATGGGGTATATATTTCGGAGTGTTACTTATTCTTGAAAAACTGTTCCTTGGTAAAGTCCTTAATAAAATACCAAAGTTTCTGTCACATTTATATATGCTTGTTCTGGTGGTGTTCGGCTGGGTCATTTTTGCAATAGATGATTTCGGAGAGATAATCAGATATTTTGGGTGCATGTTCGGAAGCAACGGCGTGTATGATATGAATTCGATATATACGGCACTAAAATTTATTATCCTTATCGTTATGTGTGCAGCCGGCTCAACCTCTCTGCCGTCACGGCTGTCGGCAAAGCTTTGCGGCAAAATGCCTGCCGTATTAAGGACTGTAGCGGAAAATGCTTTTATTATAGTTGTTTTTATCATATCAGCTGCATTGATTGTCGGGGATTCCTATAATCCTTTCCTGTATTTCAGGTTTTAGGAGGTAAACAGCATGAAAAAAGAAAATTTATTTACCGTAATTATTTTTCTCGGAATGCTCTTTGCAGGAGGAATAATGTTTTGGCTGATTCCTGACAGGAAATTTTCAGAAAATGAAAACAGATATCTTGAAGAGAGGCCGGCAATCAGCAAAGAGGGTCTGCTGTCCGGTGATTATATGGAGAAATTTGATGAATATGTGTCAGACCAGTTTCCTTTGCGGAATCCGCTGATGGCAGCTGCTTCATCCTATAAATACCTGATTGGAATGAGGGATATTAACGGAGCTTATGTGGGAAGCGACGGATATCTTATGAATAAAACAGAAACTTATCAGGCAGATGATGAACGAATTGATAAAAATCTGACATACTTAAATGCTTTTTTTGAAAAATATCAGGATAAGCTTGGTCAGGAAAATATATGCTTCATGCTTGTACCGGAATCGGCAATGGTCATTGAGGATAAACTGCCGGCTTTTGCTGAGGCGGAATGGGAAAAAGAACTTCTTAACAGTATACGCAGTGAGATTAAAGGAGCTTTCGTAATTGAGCCCGAAAAAGAAATGTTAAAATCTGACAGGCAGTTATATTACAAAACCGACCACCATTGGACAACTTTCGGAGCGTTTGAAGCGTATAAGGTATATGCTTCCCATTACGGAATTGCCGTTGATGAGGCAGAACACAGCTTTTGTGAGGTCAGTGATTCGTTTCAGGGAACCTTATATTCCAAGGTACTTCTTCCGGATACGGAAGGCGACAGCGTTGTTATCGATACAAAATACAATGATGTAATGATTACCGCTGACAATGAGGAGAAAATGCTGTATGATTTGGAGGCCCTTAATCAGAAGGATAAGTATGAAGTTTTTCTTGGCGGCAATTACGGAATTGTTGAAATTAACGGTAACGGAGAAGGCAATCTGTTGATAATTAAGGATTCATTCGCCAATTCATTTGTGCCGTTCCTCACGGATGATTACGAAAAAATAATAATGATTGATTTAAGATACTATATGGGTAACGTGGGTATGCTTATCGAAAAAGAAAATATTACCAATGTACTTGTACTGTATCAAATTACCAATTTCATTTCTGACGAAAATATGATAAAACTGGGATTGTAAAAAAAATCATAATTTGTTATTATTAAATTTAAGTCTACACATTTTGGAGGAATGCACTTATGGATAATGAGGCAGTTGTGTCAAAGAATTTTATAGAACAGATTATTGATAAAGATATTTCAGAAGGACATTGCAGGGTCGTTAAGACAAGATTTCCGCCTGAGCCAAACGGATATCTTCATATCGGACATGCAAAGTCAATACTTCTCAACTATGGTCTTGCCAAGGAATACGGCGGACAGTTTAACATGAGATTTGACGATACTAATCCGACCAAGGAGAAGGTTGAGTTCGTCGATTCAATTAAGGCAGATGTTGAGTGGCTCGGTGCAGATTATGAAGACAGACTGTTTTTTGCGTCTGATTATTTTCAGATTATGTACGAGGCTGCAATTAAATTAATTAAAAAAGGCAAGGCGTATGTATGTGATTTGTCCCCTGACGAAATCAGGGAATACAGGGGAACATTAACTGAGCCGGGCAGGAACAGTCCGTACAGAGAGCGTTCAATAGAAGAGAACCTTGAGTTGTTCGAGAATATGAAGAACGGAATGTATGAGGATGGTTCAAAGGTGTTAAGAGCCAAGATTGATATGGCTTCGCCTAATATTAATATGAGGGACCCGATTATTTACCGTGTTGCACATCAGTCACATCACAGACAGGGAGACAAATGGTGCATTTATCCTATGTACGATTTTGCACATCCGATTGAGGACGCTACTGAAGGAATTACACATTCCATCTGTACGCTCGAATTTGAGGACCACAGACCTCTCTATGACTGGGTTGTGAATGAACTGGAGTATGAGAATCCTCCTAAGCAGATTGAATTTGCAAAGCTGTATCTTACCAATGTTGTAACAGGTAAGCGTTATATTAAGAGACTTGTAGAGGAAGGAATTGTTGACGGCTGGGATGACCCGCGTCTTGTATCTCTTGCTGCACTCAGAAGAAGGGGATTTACTCCTGAGTCAATTAAGATGTTTGTAGATTTAGTGGGGGTTGCTAAAGCAAACAGCTCAGTTGACTATGCAATGCTTGAATATTGCATAAGAGAGGACTTAAAGCTTAAGAGACCAAGAGTTATGGCAGTTCTTGATCCGGTTAAATTAATAATTGATAATTATCCTGAAGGACAGGTTGAAATGCTTGAGGTTCCTAATAATCTTGAGAATCCTGAACTTGGCAGCAGACAGGTACCGTTTAGCAGGGAGCTTTACATTGAGAGAGAGGATTTCATGGAGGTTCCGCCTAACAAATACTATCGTCTGTACCCGGGTAACGAGGTAAGACTTATGAATGCTTATTTTGTAACCTGTACGGATTTTGTTAAGGATGAGAACGGCAATGTAACCGAGATTCATTGTACCTATGACCCTGAGACCAAGAGCGGTTCCGGCTTTACCGGACGTAAGGTTAAGGGCACAATCCATTGGGTAAGTGCAGGTGAGGCTGTTGTTGCCGAAGCAAGATTATATGAGAACATTGTTGATGAGGAAAAGGGTGTTTATAATGAGGACGGAAGTCTTAACCTTAATCCGAATTCACTTACGGTAGTTGATAAATGCTATATTGAGCCTTGTGTAAAGAATGCTAAGGCTTACGAAAGCTTTCAGTTTGTAAGAAATGGATTTTTCTGTGTGGACTGCAAAGATTCTACTGATGAGAAGCCGGTGTTCAACAGAATTGTTTCATTAAAGAGTTCTTTTAAATTAAAATAATTGGAGGATTATCATGGGTGTTTTTTCCGGACTGGAGTCTATGGGATTTGCGGGGTTGTCAAATGTAAAAATATATGAAGAAGAGAAACAGGAGACTGCGGCTGTCAAAGCAGATAAGCCGGTGGTTCCTGTTGTACAGGAATCGGACTTCCTTTTTGAAAAGAAAATGTCCTGTCCTGTTTGTGACAGGGAATTTAAGACCAAAACAGTTAAGACCGGTAAGCCAAGACTTTTGGGAGCTGATTCCGACCTTCGACCAAAGTATTCGGGGATTGATTCTATTAAATATGATGCAATTGTTTGTCCTAACTGCGGATATGCAGCACTGAGCCGATTTTTCAGTTATATGACAAGTGCTCAGGCAAAATTAATCCGTGAGAATGTAGCAAATGGGTTTAAGGGTATTCCGAAGAGCGGAGAGACCTACACATACGAAGAAGCGATTAACCGTCATAAGCTGGCATTGTATAATTCGATTGTCAAGAAGAGCAAGAACAGCGAGAAGGCATATACCTGCCTGAAAATAGCATGGCTGTACCGTGGAATGAGAGAAAATCTTCCGGCGGATACTGCCGATATAGAAGCTGTTAAGAAGCAGTGCCTTAAGAATGAGCAGGAGATGATTTCAAATGCTTTTGAGGGATTTTCTGTCAGCCGTGCCAGAGAGGATTTTCCAATCTGTGGTATGGATGAATGTACATTTGATTATCTTCTCGCAGATTTGGCATTTAAGCTCGGTAAGTATGATACTGCAAGCAAATACGCATCAGAGGTAATTGTTGCAAGGACTGCGAACACGAAGCTTAAAGAACGTGCCCGCAATCTAAGGGATGAGATTAAGAGTAAGTTAAAGTGATGGAAATTAAAATTAAAGAAACTAAATTCGGAAAGAAATTCAATGAAGTATGGAATAATAAATTCTTTGGCAATGTGTGGATAAGGCTGGGATTGTTGTCAGTTCTTCTGAACATAATCGTAGAAGCCTTAAGCCGTCATTCGTTATGGGACGGCATATCCCATATATGGGTTAATCCGCCGGCATTTATATATAACTGCCTGATGATATTTTTTACACTGTCATTTGCCGTATTTTTCAAGAAAAGAATTTTTGTCTGTGTACTGGTCAGTACCATATGGATTGGCATGGGTATTGTTAACTGCATAATGCTTTCTTTCAGAAAGACTCCGTTTACAGCACCGGATTGTAAGAATCTGTCTGATTTCTTCAAGGTGCTTCCGCAGTATTTCAGTACTTTTCAGGTTGTACTGATTATTGTACTTATTGTTTTGGTTATAGCAGGCATAATTATTTTTGCAATAAGGAGTCCTAAGATTAAGACCAAAATCAATTATATTATGTGCGGACTTGTTACTGCGGTTTCATTTGGTGCGGTAATGCTGCTTTCCAATATTGGCCCGAAACTTGGATTCCTCGCAGAAAATTTTGGTAACATTGCCAATGCGTATAAGAAATACGGTTTTGGGTACTGCTTCTTCAGCTCTGTTTTTGACAGCGGAATAGACAAGCCGAAGGACTACAACAAGGACACTATTCAGAATCTTGTTCAGGAGATGGATACACAGGCTCCTGAGGTACTTGATGATAATGCAGAGGTTGACCCGGAAAAGGTTCATCCGAACATTGTATTTGTACAGCTTGAGTCATTGTTTGACCCGACTCTTTTGAAAGGCCTTGAGTTTTCGGAGGAACCGCTTCCTAATCTGAAGAAGCTGTATGCAAATTTCTCTTCAGGATATCTTTCAGTTCCTTCTTTTGGTGCAGGAACGGCAAATACGGAATTTGAGGTTATTACCGGAATGAATCTCGATGATTTCGGTCCGGGCGAATATCCTTACAAAACCGTTCTTAAAGATAATGCCTGTGAGTCAATCTGTTATTATTTGAAGGCTTATGGTTATACAACCAATGCACTTCATAATAACGAGGGTGATTTTTACCAGAGAAATTCGGTTTTCAGCCGTCTGGGCTTTGATACATTTACTTCAATTGAATATATTGAATCATATACGGAGACTCCGATGGGATGGGCTGAGGATGACTGTCTTATTGGAGAAATAACCGGAATGCTTAAGGAAACGGATACTCCTGATTTTGTGTACTGTATTTCAGTTCAGGGACATGGAGATTATCCTGCTCCGATTGAGGGTATGAATATTACCGTAAGCAATAATGATGTTACAGGTAATCCTGAGGGCTTTGAGTATTTTGTAAATCAGATTCATGAAATGGATAAATTTGTCGGCAACCTTATTGAAGAGGTAAACAAAATAGACGAAGATACCGTTATTGTATTCTACGGAGACCATCTTCCTACTTTTGATATTACGGATGAAGACCTTGAGAACGGAAATATTTATCAGACACAGTATGTTATCTGGAATAATTTCGGCCTTGAACATATTGATAAGGATATTGAAGCATTTCAGCTTTCATCAATGGTTATGAGCCGTCTTGGTTTAAGCGGAGGCGTGATTTCAAAGCTTCACATGACCAACCTGGATGCTGAGAATCAGGAGGAATATCTTGATAAGCTTACACTTCTTGAATATGATTTGCTCTATGGTGACTGTGAGGCATATGAAGGAGAGAATCCATATACAATAACCAATCTTCAGATGGGTTATAAGAAAATAACCATTAATAAGGTTACAGATTCTGATGACGGAGCCGTAATTACCGGAGCCAACTATACGGGCTGCAGTAAGGTAACTGTTAACGGTGAAATACATGAGACTGAGTTTATTTCCAATAAAGAACTGCTTGTCAGGGATTATACTCTTGAAGAAGGCGACAAAATTGCCGTGGTTCAGGAGGACGAGAACGGAGATATTCTGAGCAGTACAAGTATTTATGTAATTAAATAAATTTAAAAAAGCTTTTGCAGAACAGGTAAAACTGTTAGGCAAAAGCTTTTTTCATTTATTTAGAAAGGGATTTGTCACACTAAAATGTGGAGAAATTTCTATAATGAAAATACTTTAATGAATTAACTTAGTGCATCGAGAAATATCTCTATTTACTTTTTTTTTAAGAGTTATATAATAGTACTTGTAATTAGGTGGACAAAAAAATAAAATTTTAGCTTTAAAAGTTAAATGGAAGGGTGGTTTTATGAGAAAAATCAAAAAAAATATTATTGGAGCAATTATCGGGGCTGTTGCAGTATGCAGTATACCAAGGCGTAGCGATGGCAGCAGTAATATTAATAAAGGAATTATGAGATATAAATTATGGGCAAATTAAAAAGATATATTTTAATAATTTTAATATTATGTCAGGCGATTCCTCTTTGTGCATGCTCAGATAAAGACAAGGAACACGTAGAATGGAAGTTCAGTAAAAAAATGGCTCGTGTAGTGCAGGAAGATGGCTGGGTGTATACATTTGACTATTTGTATTCCAAGGATGGAGTGGAGAGTGATACCTTAATTCCGTTTCAATTTTATGGTGTTAATCTTAGATACAGATATAATGATGCATATACCGAAACAATTAATACTACTGAGAATGGTAAGACTGTTACCAAGACAGTTCCTGCGGTAATACAGATGCTTGGAGGCGCGAATTCTCAGGGGATTAAGAATGATATGAAAAAAGTAGCAGATATTCTTGATTATCAGAACTGTAGTGTAACTCCTGAAGAATTGCTTGCAATTAATCCTGAGGATGTTACATTTGAGGAGTTGGACAAGGATTTGTTCTTCGGTCTGATACATGAGGCGTTGAATTCTGAGCCACATCCGGAAGGAGATAATGTGCTTCCTGTATATGCATTAATGACTGAACCCGAATACATTAATAATTATAAATTCCAGATTGGATTTGTAAGTGATATGGGAACAGTTGATGTGATATATATTGATGTTTTATACAGAACGGGGGATGGATATAATGATTATATTCAACTGTCAGACATGGTTGATAATGGTACAGCAAATGAAGAACAGAAACAGGCATTTGATTTAATAAAGAGTATATCAGCCGGAATTGTTGAGGATAACAATTTAATTTATGAGTATGATGCCAATAAGGACAAGAATATTGCAGATATTGATTTTTCAAGATTATACAGTTTCTTAAAAGATATTAAGAACCAAAATTATGATAAATATCTGTTGTATGCAGAGTAAGCTTTAAGAATTTCAGCACCTTTGATTTTTAATAAAAGGTGCTGAAATTTCTGTTTTATGAAAGGTTGAAGATGTATGATAATATGTGAAAATATACATAAAAGCTATGATACACAGGTTGTAATAAAATCATTTTCATATAAATTTGAAAATAACGGCTTCTATCTTTTGCTGGGGGAAAGCGGGAGCGGCAAAACAACCTTTTTAAATATTCTGTCAGGTTTTCTGCCGTTTGAATATGGAAAAATAGAGATAAACGGAAATGAATTTTCCGGAAAAGTTGACAGGAGTATAATTGAAAAAGAGTTTGATTATATTACACAGGATACTTTTTTTGTGGAATTTCTGACGGTTTCTGATAATCTCAGAATGATTGTGGATGATGATGAGAAAATACAGGAAGCATTGGATAAGTTTGGTCTGGGGGATAAGGCGGGTCAGTATCCGACTACTCTTTCAGGTGGTGAAAAACAACGTCTGGCAATTGCACGTTCCATTTTGGGAGGGAAGACAATATTATTTCTTGATGAACCTACGGCCTCTCTTGATGGAGAAAATAAAAGATTAGTATTTGAGCTATTGTCAAATATCAAAGAAGAGATGCTTATTATATGTTCATCACATGACGCAGAAGCAAAAGAGTATGCAGATGAGATAATTAAATTCAATAAAATACATGAAAGCTGTGAACCTCCTGAAAATATAAAAATAAAAACTGAAAAATATCAGGCGCATAACCGTTTATGCGAAAAAAATGATAATAAAAAAACAGTTTCATATTTTTTGAAGAAATGGTTTAAATCTAAAAGGCGTAATAAAAAATCTGAGATTTTGTTTGGTGTATTTATGACTATTGCAATTGTTTTGTGTGCATTAACAGATATTCCGAAAAATAAGCTTGACTCAAATATAGAATATGTATACAAGGTTAATATGTGCAAATTGTATACTAATGATACAAGTCCGGAATTGTATGAGGAACTTTGTAAAGCAAAAGGAATTGCCGAGGTAGTTATTTCATATGGGGGAAGTCTGCCCGATTTGACAACTAATCCGGACAGCTTAATGCAGGCAATGCCGGACTATGAGACAGGCGGATATGTTTTACCATATAATAAGGACGCATTTAAGCTTGTAGACAGTATTAAATATGGAACGTATTTTACCGACACTAATCAGATAATTCTGACTTATGATATGGCAGTTTCATTAATGTCTGATACGCCGGAAAAATTAATAGGCCAGACCATTACCAAAAACTACTATGGCTTAGGAGAGACTGAATTTGAAATAGTAGGAATTCTGGATGAATTAAATGATATAGAGAAGAAATATTTTCATGCAACGGAAATGTATGAAGAAACTACATGGTTTGTTAACGGCAAATTTATGGAGCAGTATGTCTATAATAAGGAATTTCATAATGATGGCAAAAGAACATATATACTGTGCTTTGATTCATATAGGGATATGAAGGCTTTTTATAATGAGAATTATGAAAAATATGCAGAGAACGGCGGGCTTATAATGGGACTTGCTGCGATTAGCGCATTGGATGTATTTATAACAATGTTTAAGGTGTTCCTTCCAATGTCCTTTCTGATTGCAGTTTTTACCATACTTTTTTATATTAATCTTATTAAGACGGAAATTGCTTATAATAACAAATTTATATCGGTATTTGATTATGCCGGATATCCGATTAAAAAAGTAATTAATTGTTTTATTGGTTTAAATCTGATTCATCTATTCAAAATTTGTATGCTCTGTGCTGTGGTGGCATTTGGAGTTACTTATATTGTAAATCTGGTAAATCAGAAATTTATATTTATTGACTTTCAGGTGTTTACATATAATGTTTATATTTTGAGCGGATTTATAGTAAGTATTATATTGATTTCAGCTGTATCCATGAATGTTATACTGAGACGTCTTAAATTCTCAAACTGGTATGAAAACATTACAGCTCAAAGGGATTTAATTTAGTGAGGGAGATTATGAGTATTGTACTTGAAAATATTGAAAAAGTGTATGACAGACCGGTTCTGAAAAATATTAACTATACCTTTGAGGACGGTAAAATATATGTTATTAAAGGCGTAAGCGGATGTGGTAAAAGCACATTATTTAATATAATCGGAGGACTTGAAAAAGATTATGCCGGTAAGGTTAATGTCAAAAATGCTTCAAATACGGAAATAAAGGATAATATCAGAGAAAAGACGGGTTATATTTTTCAGAATAGTCTGCTATTATCTAATATTTCAATTATGGATAATTTACTTTTATTAAAAAATGATAAAGAGTTAATTGTTAATTTGTGTGAAAAGGCTGATATTACATATTTGCTGGAGAAATATCCGGAACAGATATCGGGAGGTGAACGTCAAAGAGTAGCTATTGTACGTGCATTATTACAGGAGCCACAGATTCTGCTTGCAGATGAACCTACAGCTTCACTTGATGATGTGAATTCCGAAAAAATTGCAAATATTATTGCAGGATTAAAATCTGATGACAGAGTAATCCTTGTTGCAACTCATGAGCACTATTTTGATGAGCTGGCGGATGAAATAATTTATTTAAACTATGGTGAAATCGAAAAGGTTGAAAAAAATACTTTTCGGCAGGTCAAAACCCGGACTGAATTTCTAAAGGAAGAGGAAGCAAAAGTAACAAATAAAACAAAAGAAGTAAGTCTAATTAAATATAACATCAGAAGAAACAGAAAAAAATTTAAGTTTACTGCATTACTTCCATTTGCAGTTATGTTCTTACTTATAATGTTTGTATCAACAATACAAAATAATTTTTCAGAAGAATATATGCGTTCAATAAAAGAAAAATATCCTATGGATGCTTTTAATATTTCAAAGGCATATTTAGAAAATTTTTCGCATGCAGATAAGCTTGGAGTGTATGAATATTATTCGGCCGTTGAAAATAATATATCTGCTTATTATCTCGCAGACAGAAGAGACAGTGTTCTGGCTATAGAAGGGATGATAGAGTATGGCAGATTTCCGGAGGATGATAATGAGATTCTGGTAAGTCATGAACTGCTGGAAAATATGTTTAATGAAACTGAATCTTTAGAAGTTTATGTTGGCGAAAAGCTTGATTTCATGGACAATGAATTTATTATAAGCGGAATTTTATTTTCTTTTGAAGATTCTTCGTCAGATTCAGGCAAAAATGAAAATTTCAGCCTTTATCTTAATTCAGATGTTTATTATATGCGTATAGAAGGAAACATAATTTTTATTCCTTATAACACAATTAAAACAATTGTTGAACCACAGGAAAAAGAGTATGACGGGTCGATATTAATGCGGGCTTATTGCAGAAATTTGTTTGATCATAAGGAGATTGTTTCTGAATTAAGGACTTATTACAAAAATGGAGATATAAATGTTTTTGAGGAGAAAATTTCAAAATCACAAAACTCACTTAACAATGTTGCGGAAATTTTATTAGCAGTATTTTTTGTATGTTTTATTATTTCCTGTCTGTTTATGAGTTCACAGATACAAATAGAGTTATTTTACAGGCGTAAGGAACTTGGTTTTCTTCAGGTTTTCGGACTAAAAAAGAAAAAAATCATAAAAATTGTTCTGGTGGAATATATGATGAAGATTTTGATATCGTTAATTATATCTATTGCTTTATATTTTATAGGAATAATAATATATTCTGCAGCAGTTCAACATTTTGTGCTCTTTAATCCGATGCATGTTTTAGTAGTCATAGCAGCTATTATTGGATTTTATTTTCTTGCAGTATTATTTACAATGAAGAAATTCCTGCGTGGGGCTATTATCAGACTGTTGGAATAACAGAGTATTTGCATACACGGGACACTTTGGGTTTTGTAGTATATTACCGGCACAAAGTGTTCCGTAATGTAAATATTTTTCAGGGTAATCTGCTTTACTCTATAAACACTCCGTTACTTTTAATCATCGACCTTATCACGGAATCCTTTGCATTATACCATGGCTCGTTCTGGTATTTGTAATCAAATTTGTTAATGAACCATTCAACATCATCACGCACGCGCTTCAGGTTATCAAGATAGAGCTTGTTGGTTATTTCTACAAACTCTTCCAAATCCGTTCCCTTTAAGTGGTCACCGCATTTCTTAAGCAGCATGCTGTAATGTGCATTGCAGAAGCCCTTGCAGTTCTTGTATTTCTCACGGAATTCAGGCTCAGCCTTGTACAAATAGAAAACAGTATTAACATAGCGGTCAAAAAATTCGTTAATTCGGTTGCAGACGAAGCAGTTGGCTTCAAGCTTGTCAATGTATTGGACAACAGACGAAGCAGCAGCACCCTTTTTAAGCATTTTGGCTGTTCCTGAAGGCATATTTTTCTCAACGTCACGGATTACCTTGTCAAAATGTGTTTTCATAACCCACGCCATACCAAGACGGTTATCCTTATGATATACCATTCTGATATGCTTCTCGCAGAAGCCGGCAGCGTCAGTCATGGCTCTGGTGTCATCCTCCATATAGCTTGGTCCCATTGTATAATCCACTGCATCATCCTCTAATTTGTGGAACATGGCACAAATCGGACACTCACAGTTCTCGTTAAATGCGTCATGTACAGGAATTGAATATAGTTTTTCTTTCATAGTCGAACACCTCTCATTACATATATTAATAAGTATAACAAAAATAACTGCCTTGTACAACTAAAACGGATGTGGTATGCTTGAAAAAGATAAAAAAAGCGAAAGAAGAATGTCAGATGAAAGAACTTTCAGTTTTTATTGATACTGATTCTAAGGTTCCTGCCTATGAGCAGATTTATACTTTTATCAAAGATGAAATAATGAACGGGCATTTGAAGGCAGGAGAGGCACTGCCGTCAAGCCGTGCACTGGCGGAATCACTTCAATTCAGCCGAAGTACGATTCTTATGGCGTATGACCAGCTGGCTGCAGAGGGTTACATTGAAGCCAGACCGCAGAAGGGCTGTTATGTAATGGAGCTTGAGGAAGGTTTTCGAAAAAATACCGATTCGGAAAGCAGCCGTACTACGGCTGATAAAGCAGAGAAATACAGAATTGATTTCTCGCCTGTCGGAATTGAGACCGGTAATTTCCCGTATAATGAATGGCGTAAAATTGCAAAACAGGTTATTTCATCCGAAAATTCGGATTTGTTAAACAGCGGAAATGCAAAAGGAGATACAGGACTTCGTGAAAGCATTGCAGGATATCTCAGGGATTTCAGGGGAGTAAGGGCTCATGCGGACAGGATTATACTTGGAGCAGGCTATGAGACTTTGCTTATGATACTTAATTTTATACTGGAGCCCACGGCTGTTTTTGCAATGGAGAATCCTGTGTATCCTAAGGCATACAGGCTTATAGGAAATCTTGGACGGCAGATAATTCCGGTCTGTCTGGATGAGTATGGAATGAGTGTTGAAGAACTGGAGCATACGAATGCTGATATAGCTTATGTTACACCATCACATCAGTATCCGATGGGAGTTGTCATGTCAGTCGGAAGAAGGCAGGAGCTTCTTCAATGGGCATACAGAAAAGACGGACGGTATATAATAGAAGATGATTACGACAGCGAATTCCGATATAGGGGGAAGCCGATTCCTGCATTACAGGGGCTTGATACGCAGGGAAAAGTCATTTATATCGGAACCTTTTCAAAGTCCATTTCTCCGGCAATCAGAATGAGCTACATGGTGCTTCCGCAGGAGCTGATGGACAAATATTACGGTGTAATTAGTTTTTGCAGCAATACGGTTTCAAGGATAGACCAGAAAATTGTTCAGGAGTTCATGGAAAACGGCGGTTTTGAAAGGCATCTTAACAGGATGAGAACAATTTACAAAAATAAACATGCGATAATGCTGTCAGAATTGAAAAACTGGAAAAATACTGAAATTATGGGTGAGAATGCAGGAGCACATATGCTTGTCAGAATTAAAAACGGCATGACGGAGGAGAAACTGCTGCAGAAGGCGGCACAGGCAGGAATAAAGGTTTATTCACTGAGTAACTGCTACATAGGGGAGCATAATGCCGGAATTCCGGTTATTATGCTCGGATATGCCAAATTAAATCCTGAAACGATGGAAGAGGGACTTAGAATCCTGAAATGTGAGTGGAGAGTGTGACACAGAGCCGTAAGACGTGAAGCACTCTTTAATGTGTCAGTTAAAGAAAGCAAAAAGAAAACCGGGGATTACTCCTCGGTTGTTCCTTCACTTGATGGATTGATATCAACATATTCTCTCTCGATGTTGTCTTCCTCATCATCCTCGGTTAAGTCATCATCGAAATCATCATCAAAATCGTCATCTTCCATTAAAGACTTCTTCTCTTTAATCTTATTATAGAGGAAAAGTCCTCCGGCAACACCGGCACAAACTACTAAGATTGAAACGATTACTTTAACAGCTTTCTTCATAATGCATAACTCCTTTCATTTCCTGTTTTCTATTTTAATACGAAATGTTAAAATTGAAAAGTATTTAATAACAGTTTATAAAAAATTAACAACTTTTATACACAGAGGAAGAAAAAAATGACAATAAAAGAACAAAATGGAAATATTATTATAAGTGGTTTACAGGATTTTAAGCTTAGTCAGACTCTGGAATGCGGTCAGTGCTTTCATTTCGGAAAGATTTCAGAGGAGGAATATTATATTTCGGCTCTTAACAGCCTGCTTCATATTAAGCAGGAGGATAACATGCTTATTTTTTACGATAAGTCACTGGAAGAGGTGCAGGAAATCTGGGTAAAATATTTTGACCTGGACAGGGATTACTCTCAGATTAAAAAAAGACTTATGGCCATGGATGACAGGCTTAATACAGCAATAAATGATATGTGGGGAGTAAGGCTTCTCAATCAGGATTTTTTTGAGACACTGATTTCTTTTATAATTTCACAGAATCAGCAGATTCCCAGAATAAAACAGATTGTTGCAAATCTTTCACAGGCATGCGGCAGACAGCTTTCTGATAATTTCTATGCCTTTCCTGACGCAAAAAGCATACTGGCAATAGGCGAAGAGGGCGTTAAGGCGTGCAGGGCAGGCTTTAGAAGTGCATATATAATAGATGCCTGTGAGAAATACGAGCAGGGCCTTTTTGATGAAGAAAAGCTTCGTGCGATGAGTTATGCGGAATGTATTGAAGCTCTTAAGCAGATAAAGGGAGTCGGCGATAAGGTTGCAAACTGTGTTGCACTTTTTTCACTTGGGCATAGAAGTGCTTTTCCTGTTGATGTCTGGATTAAAAGAATAATGGAAAGCATATATTTTGAAGAAGAGACGCCTGTTTCTGTGATTCAGAGCTTTGCAAATGAGCATTTTGGCGAATACGGCGGCTATGCACAGCAGTATCTTTTCTACTATGCAAGGGAAAATTCCGTGAAAACAGCTGCAAAACAAGAAAAAGCGAGAAAAAGCAAGAAAAACATATAAAAACATGAGAAACACATATAAAAATCATTGAAAATAAACAAAATGTGTGTTTGCATATTTTATTTTATCGAACTAATATATATTCAATCGATTAGCACTCAAAGTTAATGAGTGCTAACAATTACAAGAGCTAATTATTTACATTTAATTTAATAGGAGGTTTTATTATGAAGTTAGTACCATTAGGAGACAGAGTAGTATTAAAACAGCTTGTAGCTGAAGAGACAACCAAATCAGGAATCGTTCTTCCGGGTCAGGCAAAGGAGAAACCACAGCAGGCAGAAATCGTTGCTGTAGGACCGGGCGGAGTGATTGACGGTAAAGAAGTAACAATGCATGTATCAGTCGGACAGAAGGTTATCTTCTCAAAATATGCAGGCTCAGAAGTTAAACTGGATGATGAAGAATTTATCATTGTTAAGCAGAATGATATTCTTGCAATTGTAGAATAATATTGGAGGTAATGAATTATGGCAAAGGAAATTAAATACGGAGCAGAAGCCAGAGAGGCACTTGGCGCAGGCGTTAACAAATTAGCAAATACAGTAAGAGTAACATTGGGACCTAAGGGAAGAAATGTTGTACTTGATAAATCTTACGGTGCACCGCTTATTACCAATGACGGTGTTACAATCGCAAAGGAAATTGAGCTTGAGGATGCTTTCGAGAACATGGGAGCACAGCTTGTTAAAGAAGTTGCAACCAAGACTAATGATGTTGCCGGTGACGGAACAACAACAGCTACAGTTCTTGCACAGGCAATGATTGATGAGGGAATTAAGAACCTTGCAGCAGGAGCTAACCCAATCATCTTAAGAAGAGGTATGAAGAAGGCAACAGACTGTGCAGTTGAAGCCATTGCAAAGATGAGCTCAAATGTAACAGGAAAGGACCAGATTGCAAAGGTTGCTGCAATTTCAGCAGGTGATGAAGAGGTTGGCCAGTTGGTTGCTGACGCAATGGAAAAGGTGTCTAATGACGGAGTAATCACAATTGAAGAGTCTAAGACAATGAAAACAGAGCTTGATGTTGTTGAAGGTATGCAGTTTGACAGAGGCTATGTTTCAGCATATATGGCAACAGATATGGATAAGATGGAGGCAGTTCTTGAGAATCCGTACATCCTTATCACAGATAAGAAAATCAGCAATATTCAGGAAATCCTTCCATTGCTTGAGCAGATTGTCCAGAGCAGTGCAAAGCTTTTAATCATTGCTGAGGATGTAGAGGGCGAGGCTCTTACAACTCTTATCGTAAATAAATTAAGAGGAACCTTCAATGTTGTTGCTGTTAAGGCTCCGGGCTACGGCGACAGAAGAAAAGAAATGTTAAAGGATATCGCAATCCTTACAGGCGGTCAGGTAATTTCAGAGGAGCTTGGTCTTGACCTCAAGGACGCAACTCTTGCAGACCTTGGACGTGCAAAGTCAGTTAAGGTTCAGAAGGAAAATACCATCATCGTTGACGGTATGGGAACAGCAGAGGATATTCAGGCAAGAATTAATCAGATTAAGGCTCAGCTTGCAGAGACTACATCTGAATTTGACAAAGAGAAATTACAGGAAAGACTTGCTAAACTTTCAGGCGGTGTTGCAGTTATCCGTGTAGGTGCTGCTACCGAAACAGAGATGAAGGAGAATAAGCTTCGTCTTGAGGACGCTCTTGCAGCTACAAAGGCAGCAGTTGAAGAAGGAATTATCGCAGGCGGCGGTTCTGCATACATCCATGCTTCCAAAGAGGTTGCAAAGCTTGCTGATACCCTTGACGGAGATGAGAAGACAGGTGCTAAATTAATTCTTAAAGCACTTGAAGCACCACTTTACCACATTGCATACAATGCAGGTCTTGAAGGAGCAGTAATCATTAATAAAGTAAGAGAGGCAGAGGTTGGAACAGGCTTTGACGCTCTCCATGAGGAATATGTAGACATGGTTGCAGCAGGAATCCTTGACCCTGCTAAGGTTACAAGAAGTGCATTACAGAACGCAACAAGCGTAGCTTCAACCTTACTTACAACAGAATCAGTTGTAGCTAATATCAAAGAAGATACACCTGCAATGCCTGCAGGCGCAGGAATGGGCGGAATGATGTAGTGTGAAACAATGAGTTAGGAAGAAAAATTTACTGTGCTTGCACAAGTAAATTTTTCTTCCTAACGAATGTACAGTATGAGTAATGAAGGGTGATAGCCCGGAATTACGAATACAACGGCTGCGAGAGTTTCGAAGAAACAAAGCAGCCGGGTTTCACACGTGGTGTATAATTCCGTAAATCAAAATATAAAGAAAAGCTCCCGGTGCTTGCACATGGGGGCTTTCGTATTTGACGGCGGTTCATATACAGAGAGGAGTTTTGTTTTTTATGTACTGGATAATATATATAATTGCCGGCCTGGGTGCCGGTGTAGTAACCGGACTTGCCGGACTTTCGGCAGCGGTGGTTATAACACCGCTTCTGGTCGGAGTATGCGGCTGGGACAGTTACAATGCCGTTACCGTGGCATTGTCTGCGGACGTTCTCGCGAGCCTGCTGACCTCATTTACTTATGCAAAAAATAAAAATATCGATATAAAAAGAGGTCTGCTTATCGGTGCAACAGCACTTATCGGAACTATTGCCGGAAGCTATTGCGGATATCTGTTCAATCAGGCACAGCCAAACGGTCTGGGTTATATTGCAATGCTTACAACAGTGTTTCTCGGTGTGAAATTCCTTGTAAAGCCTATGAACGGCGGAGCAAATGCGGAAGATTTTGAAAAACAGAATAAAAATAACCGCAAAGTAATTCTCGGAATGGCATGCGGACTTATAATAGGCTGGGTATGCGGATTTACCGGAAGCGGAGGCGGTGTCCTCATGCTTACCGTATTTACTCTTTTACTGGGTTATAATCTTAAGGTTGCAGTCGGGACAAGTACCCTTATAATGACCTTTGTTGCACTGACCGGTGCAATAAGCCATGTTTCAATGGGGGCGAAGGTTGAGCCGGTTCCAATGATTACAGTTGTTGCTGCATGCCTTCTGGGTGCTGCAGTTTCCGCAAATTTTGCCAATAAATGCAATATTAAAAAGCTTAACCGTGTTATTGGATGTGTACTGCTTGTGCTCGGTGCATTTACGATTGTAATGAAATTAGTTTTCGGAAATTAGAAAAAAGAACCGATTCGCGAAAAGTTTCGAAAAATTTTATAATTTTTTACTTCCAATAATTTTAAAAAGTTAGTACAATAGAGTGTAAATAAATTATCTGAGAGGAGCAGGTTGGAAATGCTTGATGGAATAGTAGAATGTCTCGTAGAACGTAAGAAAACGAAGAGTGCGTATTTGATAAGGTTTTTGGCTTTCTTTATTGATTCAATCCTTATTGCGGCGTCACTTTTTATTTTTCTGTATATGACGGCTTTTTCCGCAGTAATACTGATATTGGTTATATTGGGTGCAGTGCTTACATGGCTTGCAATAAGAAATACCAATGTTGAATATGAATATTCTTTTTTTGAGGGAGAATTCATGGTGGACAGGATTCTCAATAAGAGTAACCGTAAGAGGGTGAGAAAGTTTTCTTTTGATAAGATGGAGCTTATAGCACCTGTCGGTTCACGCCAGCTGGGCGGCAACCCTAATAACGGACGCAGAAAATACAATTATTCGGCTCTTAACCCTGAACTTAAGGATTATGTTGCGGTGGTTATAGATGAGAATGCAGTGGCAGCAGAGGTTGTTTTTACACCTAATCAGGAGCTGCTTGATGTGCTTAACAGAAAATATCCTCGAAAAGTCACAATTGAATAATAAAATCAGGTTGACATTTTCTCCGTATTTTGTTATATTTTGAGAAATTTATTTTTTTAAAATTTATAAAAAATTTATAACCTCACAGAGGAAGAATAGAAAGGAAGGAAATAGAAAAATGGGTACAATTATCGGTGAAGGAATTACATTTGACGACGTTCTTTTGGTTCCGGCATATTCGGAAGTAACACCTAACATGGTTGAATTGGGAACACAACTTACTAAGAAAATTAAACTTAATGTTCCAATTATGAGTGCAGGTATGGATACTGTTACTGAGCACAGAATGGCTATTGCAATGGCAAGACAGGGTGGTATCGGTATTATACATAAGAATATGTCAATTGAGCAGCAGGCAGAGGAAGTTGATAAAGTAAAACGTTCAGAGAATGGTGTTATTACCGACCCGTTTTATCTTTCACCTGAACATACATTGCAGGACGCTAACAACCTTATGGGTAAATTCAGAATTTCAGGCGTTCCTATTACAGAGAATGGCAAATTAGTTGGTATTATTACTAACCGTGATTTGAAATTTGAGACAGATTTCTCTAAGAAGATTAAAGAATCCATGACAAGCGAGAATCTTATTACAGCTAAGGTTGGAATTACTCTTGACGAGGCTAAGGCAATTCTTGCCAAGGCACGTAAGGAGAAATTACCTATCGTTGATGATGATTTTAACTTAAAGGGATTAATTACAATTAAGGATATTGAGAAGCAGATTAAATATCCTTTATCTGCAAAGGACGCACAGGGAAGACTTCTCTGTGGTGCTGCTGTTGGTATTACAGCCAATGTTATGGACAGAGTTGCGGCACTTGTTGAGGCTAAGGTTGACTGTATCGTAGTTGATTCAGCTCATGGACATTCCAAGAATATTATTGATACAGTTAAGAAGATTAAGGCTGCATTCCCTGATTTACAGGTTATTGCCGGCAATATTGCAACAGGCGAGGCTGCAAAGGCACTTATTGAGGCAGGCGTTGACGCTGTTAAGGTTGGTATCGGACCTGGCTCTATCTGTACAACACGTGTTGTTGCAGGTATCGGTGTACCACAGATTAGTGCAGTTATGGACGTATATGAGGTAACTAAGGAATATGGTGTACCTGTAATCGCAGACGGTGGTATTAAATATTCAGGAGATTTGACTAAGGCTATTGCAGCAGGTGCTGACGTATGTATGATGGGAAGCATTTTTGCAGGCTGTGATGAGGCTCCGGGAGATTATGAATTATTCCAGGGCAGAAAATACAAAGTATACAGAGGAATGGGTTCAATTGCAGCTATGGAGAACGGAAGTAAGGACCGTTATTTCCAGACAGACGCAAAGAAGCTTGTTCCGGAAGGCGTTGAAGGACGAGTTGCATACAAGGGCTTGCTTGAAGATACGGTATTCCAGTTGATGGGCGGCTTACGTTCAGGAATGGGATATTGCGGAGCTAAGACAATCGCAGATCTTAAGGAAAACGGAAGATTCGTTAAGATTACATCTGCTTCATTGAAAGAAAGTCATCCACATGACATCCATATTACAAAAGAAGCTCCAAATTATAGTGTAGAGCAGTAGGGAATATCGGGGCTGTCGTTATTATAACGATAGCCCTTTTTGTTTCTTTAAAGGTGTTATATGAAAAAACATAAACTGATATTGTTTTTAGGCTGTTCAGGAATTCTGCTTTTTATATTACTTGCCATAGTGATGAAGGGAAGAGATAATGAAGATAAGCCTATTGATAAAAAGACGGAAGCAGATACAACAACTGAGGCCGAAACCATTGTTTTGGACTCGTTTCTTGTAAGCGACGCAATTACCGAACGATTGTTAACGATTAATGAATATTCAAGGCCGGGCACACCTTTGAAAAAGGTTAACGGAATAGTAATACATTATGTCGGAAATCCGTCAACAACTGCGGAGAACAACAGAAATTATTTTGAAAACCTCAAGGATACACACGAAAGAAGTGCAAGCAGTCATTATATTGTCGGACTTGAGGGCGAGATTCTGCAATGTGTTCCGCTGGATGAGGTTTCCTATGCGTCCAATAACCGCAATAATGATACGATTGCGATAGAATGCTGCCACCCTGACGCAACCGGCAAGTTTAATTCCAAAACCTATGATTCACTGGTAAAGCTTACGGCAGCATTGTGTAAGACCTATAATCTGAATCCGACAACGGATATTTTGAGGCATTATGATATAACGGGCAAAATGTGTCCTTTATATTATGTTGAAAATGAAGATGAATGGAGATACTTTATTACTCAGGTTGTATCTCAAATGAAATAAATTGGAGAAAAATATGTTTGAAAAGTATTTAAGTAACCTTTCAGAGGGTACGGATGTCAGAAACACTCTTATAGAGATTAAAAAGCTTTTGGCAGAAGAGGATAATGCAGACTGTCTTAAAAATACGACAGATTTTGATGTGGATGTTTTTATAGGATTTTTGAATAATGAAGACCCTAAAATCCGCAAAAATGCCGCACTTATTCTTGGCATGCTTAAGGAACAGTCCGTTGCAGAAGTGCTTTTTAACGCATATATAAAAGAACAGACTCTTTTTGTAAAAAGTGCATATTTGACGGCACTTAGTGAATATGATATTACAGCATATACCGACAGACTTGAGGAATGCCTTGATAAGCTGGAGAAATCAGAACATTCCAAGGATAACATAAAGCATGTGGCGGAGGAGATTAAGGCATTAAAGAAGCTGCTTCCGGCAAAAGAGCATAAAAGACATGTTTTCAGAAATCCTGTGAAGCCTGTGAGAACAATTCTGACCTGCAGAAAGGAAAATAGTGAGCTGCTGGCGGGAAAACTGTCATCTTACAGACATGCGGCGGATATTAAACAGATTTTCTGCGGCGTAATATGTACGGCTTCGGATATTAAGGCACTTTCTTCAATCAGGATTTACAGGGATATTCTTTTTCCGCTGAACGGAATGAAGCCATTGGAAAAAAATAATCTGGCAGAAGAGATTGCATGCGGTAATCTTATGCCGATGCTTGATTTACTTCATACAGAAAACACATCGCCGTATTATTTTAGAATTACGGCTAAAAATATGGATGCTGCAATGCTTGCCGGCAAGGTCCAGGCATTGTCGGGAGGAAGGCTTGTAAATGCACCATCGGATTATGAAATAGAAATCCGCCTGATAGAGGGCAGGGACGGAAGCTTTCTTGCAATGCTTAAGCTGCATACACTCGGGGATTACAGATTTGCATACAGGGTAGACCATATTGCGGCTTCAATTCATCCGGTTAACGCTGCAACGGTTGTGGAGCTTGCAAAGGATTATCTCAAAAAGGATGCACAGATTCTTGACCCGTTCTGCGGAGTCGGAACAATGCTTGTGGAGCGTAACAAAGCAGTTCCGGCCAAATATATTTACGGTACCGATATTTACGGTAAGGCAATTGAGGGCGCAAGAATTAACTCCGAACGGGCAGGGGTGTCCGTTAACTATATAAACAGGGACTTTTTTGACTTCCGGCATGAATATTTATTCGATGAAATTATTACGAATATGCCTGTTTTTGAGACAAGAGAGGAAAATGATAAATTTTATTATAATTTTTTCAAAAAAACAGAGGCAATACTAAAAAAATATGGTATAATG
Organism: Butyrivibrio sp.; assembly: GCA_045124255.1. Classification (GTDB taxonomy): domain Bacteria; phylum Bacillota; class Clostridia; order Lachnospirales; family Lachnospiraceae; genus Eshraghiella. Next base: position 32,491 of record JBGVLM010000023.1, read on the forward strand.
GTACTATATTCCGGCGAGAAGAATATCATTAAGAAATATTTAAGGCTTAATGATGATTTTAAACTTCTTCGAGAGTTCGTAATTAATGAGCGTGAAGAATATTTTGCATTTATCATAAGCAGAAATTAGGAGAGGTGTGATTTTATGGAGAAGATTGATGCATTATACTTAAAAAAATACATGGACAACAGTAATGAATTTACAGAGAAAATAAGACAGATGTTCAATGATGTATTGCAGGTTGCGGGTCTTGCAGGATTAATGCTTAAGGAGATTAAGAATGATGGCTCTAAGGTATCTCTTGTTGAGATGGGACGTTTCCTGGACAGCAGAGAGTCAATTATTGAACTTCCTGTAATTGTTGATAATAATGCTGTAATGACACTTACAGCATGCTGCGGTAATGTTGCGATTACTAAGAGGCAGCTCCTTAATCTTGCCAATATAGCTCTTGGGGTTGAGAACCTGGCAGCAGGAATTTATTATGGAAATTCCGGCGGTGGCGGAGGTTCTGCCGAGCCGATAGTTAAAGAGGTAGTTAAAGAGGTAATCAAGGAGGTTGTTGTTGAGGTTCCGGTTGAAGTACCTGTTGAAGTTCAGGTTCCTTCTTCGTCCGGAGTTGACGCCAACGAGACCCTGAAACAGTTAATGGATGTAATAGATGTACTTCCTTCAGGCGTTATGGTACTTGATGTCGTTAAGCAGGAGGTTGTTTATATGAACAGTGCTGCAGAGAGTTCAATTCCTGCACAGAATGCTCTTGGTATGGCACTTGGTAAATACGAAGCCACCGGTGACGGAAAGATTGGCGAGATTTGCGATTCCGATTCAGGAAACTGGTATGATGTAACCTTTGTATCAATCAAGTGGACCGGCGGTGAAGATGTTCTTATGGGAACGGCAATTGACATTACCCAGAAGGTAAAGGAAAGAGGTTAATACATAATTTGTTAACTCACCATTGACAAAGCTTTAACAATAATATAATATAGCCATTGATAAAATAATATTCAATCTTCAGGGCAGGGTGATATTCCCGACCGGCGGTATAGTCCGCGAGTCTTATGACATGAACCGGTGTGATTCCGGTACCGACAGTATAGTCTGGATGGAAGAAGATACAAGTGTTAATGAACAGATGTAATGATTCTGTTTATTTATCTTTGGATTCCATGCGCCTGTAGAGATACAGGCGTTTTTTTCTTTATAGGAAATTTCGATGAAATTATCCTATAGAAAAAATACTCCGTTAAAAACGCACTGCGGCGGAGTTTAATCCCTGAATATTAAACCACACATAAGTGGAAATAATTTATTAACAGGAGGAATAAGAAATGAATAAGTTTTTATCAAATATGTCAGAATTGTGGAAGGGTATTCAGGCAAATGTTGTATTTGTTATCCAGTTTATCGGAATTATTGTTGGAATAATACTGATTGCATATCTTGCGGAACTTCTTATCCGCAGAAAATGCGGGGTTAAGGAAAAAGTACTTACAACAAGAAAAATTGCGGTTATAGGTGTTATGTCGGCTATATCAGGTGTGTTAATGCTTTTTGAGATTCCGCTTCCGGGAATACCTTTTTTCTATAAGCTTGATTTTTCAGAGCTTCCGGCACTTTTATGCGGTTTTGCATACGGACCGGTGGCAGGAATCATAACGGAGGCAGTAAAAATTCTTTTGAATCTGCTGCTTGACGGAACTACTACAGCATTTGTCGGAGAACTGGCAAATTTTGTAGTCGGCTCAATTTTTGTACTTACGGCAACTATTATTTACCATATTAAGAAAAGTAAGAAAATGGCAATTATTTCCTGTGTTGCGGCAACACTTATGATGACCGTGCTCGGAACCTTGTTTAACGGAATATATCTACTTCCGAAATATGCAAGCTTCCTTATGCCGATGGATGCAATTATCGGGGCAGGAACCAAGGAAAATTCAAATGTTACCAATCTGATTACTTTCCTTTTGTTCTGTACGGCACCGGTTAACCTTATTAAGGGTGTGGCAGTTTCGATTGTTACAATACTGCTGTACCATCCTTTAAGACCGATTTTGAAAAAAACAGTGTAAAAATTTCTTGCTTATTATTTTCGTTGTCCGTATACTTAGTTTGAAACCTGCTTACAGGTTTTGGAAGGGGATTATTAAATGAAATTTGATTCAGATAAGTATGAACTTATACAGCAGACACGAATTGATGAAATACAGTCGGATGGATTTTATCTTAAACATAGAAAGTCGGGAGCAAGAGTTGTTGTTCTGGAGAATAATGATGAGAATAAGGTTTTTTCAATCGGATTCAGAACACCGCCTTCTGACAGTACGGGCGTACCGCATATTCTGGAACACTCCGTATTGTGCGGTTCGGAAAAATATCCTGCAAAGGAGCCTTTTGTAGAGCTCGCAAAGGGCTCGCTCAATACATTTTTAAATGCGATGACCTATCCTGATAAGACGGTTTATCCTATTGCGAGCTGTAATGACACAGATTTTAAAAATATAATGGATGTATATATGGATGCGGTGCTTCATCCAAATATATACAGCAGGAAGCAGATTTTTCTCCAGGAGGGCTGGCACTATGAACTGGACAGCCCGGAAGGGGAATTGACGTACAACGGCGTTGTATATAATGAGATGAAGGGAGCATTTTCATCTCCTGATGAGGTGCTTATAAGATATTGCCTTAATTCGCTTTATCCTGACACTTCATATGGAACGGAGTCGGGAGGAGACCCGGAGAGCATACCTGAGCTCAGTTATGAGGATTTTCTCGGCTTCCATAAGAAATTATATCATCCGTCAAACAGCTATATTTATCTGTACGGTAACTGCGATATGACGGAGCGTCTTGAATATCTCGACAGGGAATATTTATCCAAATATGATGTTTTGAAGGTGGATTCGGAAATTGCTTCCCAGAAGCCTTTTGAGGCAATGAGAAGGCTTGAGGTGGACTATTCTGTTACCGAGGATGAGTCGCCTGAGGGCAAAACTTATTTTGCTTATAATGCTTCGGTTGATACCTCACTTAATAAGGAATTATACCTTGCATTTCAGATTCTTGATTATGCACTTCTGTCGGCTCCGGGAGCACCTGTTAAGCAGGCTCTTATTGACGCAGGAATCGGTGAGGATGTATATTCCACATTTGAGAACGGCATTAAACAGCCAATGTATACAATCGTTGCAAAAAATGCTGATAAAGGGCAGGAAAAAGAATTTTTAAGAATTATAAAAGATACACTTACGGGGCTTGTCAAAAGCGGAATTAATAAGGATTCATTAAGGGCAGGAATTAATTCTGATGAATTCTATTACAGAGAGGCAGATTTCGGAAGAACTCCAAAGGGACTTATGTACGGGCTTAATATAATGGACAGCTGGTTATATGATGACGACAAGCCGTTCCTGCTTCTTGGCATGAATGATACCTACAGGTTCTTAAAGGATATGATTGATACGGATTATTTTGAACAGCTTGTGGACAAATATCTTATCAAAAATACACATTCTTCGCTGGTTGTGCTTAATCCGGTGGCCGGTTTAACGACAATCAGGGACAGGGAAACTGCGCGTAAGCTTGAGGAATATAGGAAAAGCCTTTCAGCGGAAGAAATAAACAGAATTATTGAAGAGACAAAGGCACTTAAGGAATATCAGGCAGCACGTTCCACTCCTGAGGAGGTTGGAACAATTCCGATGCTGTCAAGAGAAGATATCAGCACAGAGATTCAGCCTTTATATAATTCAATAGAGGATGTCTGCGGAGTGCAGGTTGACAATCACGATATTTTTACCAATGGAATAGGTTATCTCAATCTGTCCTTTGATATTGCCAATGTTGCTGACCGGGACATTTTATATGTCGGACTTATTACTAATGTAATCGGATACATTAATACTGATAAGCACAGCTATGATGAACTTTCTAATGAAGTGTATATGCATACAGGCGGCATTTTTGCAGATTTTTGCACATACCAGAGGCTTGATAACGGACAGGTAAGTGCAAGACTTTTGATGAAGACAAAGGCGCTGTTTGAGAAACTTCCTAAGGCACTTGACTTGATTACGGAGATGATGTATGAATCCTGCTATCAGGACCACAAACGTCTTCGCGAGATTATTGCAGAACTCAAATCGAGACTGCAGAGCCGTTTTGTGTCCGCAGGCCATGCTGCCGCAAGAGGCGAATGTCTGTCACAGTTTAATGAGGCTTCCAGATACAATGCATTAACATCGGGAATACCTTTTTATAATTTTGTGTCAGATTTATACGATAACTTTGAAAATAAGAAAAATGAGATTACCGAAAAGCTTAAAATGGTTTCAGAGCAGATTTTTGTCAGGAACAGGCTTATAATATCATTTACCGGCGAGAAAAAGGAATATGAGGCTGTTAAGCCGCTTTTGGAAGCTTTTATTAACGGACTTTCGGATAATAAAATGGAGCCTGCCGTAAGAAACTTCGAAATGATTAAGTGCAAAACCGGCTATAAAACTGCTTCTCAGGTTAATTATGTTGCAAGATGCGGAGATTTTCGCAGGGCAGGGCTTAAATATGATGCGTCTCTTAAGGTGCTTGGAACAATTATGTCATACAGCTATCTTTGGGACAATGTAAGGGTACTTGGCGGTGCCTACGGCTGTATGAACGGCTGCACCGTAAACGGAGTGGGATATTTTGTATCTTACAGGGACCCTAATATTTCAGCAACCAATCAGGTGTTTGAAAAAGCAGTTGATTATATTAGAAATTTTGACGCAGATGAGGCTGAGATGACAAGATACATTCTCGGAACTTTTGGAGAGATGGATATACCTCTTACACCGTCGGCAAAGGGTACCCGTTCGTTTGACTTTATGCTGCGCGGAGTAACGGAGGAATATCTTAAGGCGGACAGAATGAAGGCGCTGAACACCCATCAGGAAGATATACGTGCACTTGCACCGATTATTGAGGCAGTCATCAGAGATGACTATTTATGCGTAATCGGAAGCGGAGATAAAATTGTAAGCGAGCAGGCACTTTTTGATAAGGTAACCAATTTATTATAATAAAGAATAAGAAAAGGAAGATAAAACATTGGAGACAAAATCAGGATTTGTGGCGTTGGTTGGACGCCCTAATGTTGGCAAATCAACTTTAATGAATAAGCTTATCGGACAGAAAATAGCAATAACCTCCAATAAGCCGCAGACTACGAGAAACAGAATTCAGACGGTGTATACGGACGAGAGAGGTCAGATTATTTTTCTGGACACTCCGGGTATTCATAAAGCGAAAAACAAACTTGGTGAATATATGGTCAATGTTGCAGAGAAAACTCTTGCGGATGTGGATGTTGTGCTCTGGCTTGTTGAACCGACAACATATATCGGTGCAGGTGAGAAACATATTTCTGCACAGCTAAAGAACTGTAAGAAGCCGGTTATCCTTGTAATTAATAAGGTTGATACAATTAAGAAAGAAGAGATTCTTCCTTTTATTGCTGCATATCAGAAGGAAATGGAATTCGAGGAAATTATTCCGGTGTCTGCCTTAAAAGGAACCAATACGGGTGATTTGCTTGAATCAATTTTTAAATATCTTCCGTATGGTCCGATGTACTATGATGAAGATACCGTTACGGACCAGCCAATGCGTCAGATTGTTGCAGAGCTGATAAGGGAGAAGGCTTTACGCTGCCTTTCGGATGAGATTCCGCATGGAATTGCCGTTACCATTGAGAAGATGAAGGAAAGACCTGATAATTCAATGTGGGACATTGAAGCGACAATTGTCTGCGAAAGAGACAGCCATAAGGGGATTGTTATCGGCAAGGGCGGAGCAATGCTTAAGAAAATCGGTTCTGCTGCAAGATTTGAGATTGAGAGAATGATGGAGCAGCAGATTAACCTGAAATTATGGGTTAAGATCCGTAAGGAATGGCGTGATTCTGAATTGCTAATGAAGAATTACGGATATAAAGAGGATTAAATGGCAGAGCAGATAAAGGTCATGGGGATGGTTATATCATCCTCGCCGATTGGAGAGAATGACAAAAGAATAGTGCTGCTTACAAAGGAAAAGGGCAAAATAAGTGCTTTTGTCCGTGGGGCAAGAAGACCCGGCAATCATCTGATGGCGGCAAGCGACAGCTTCGCTTTCGGCGCATTTTATCTTATTCCGGGCAGGGATTCCTATACATTGGTAAATGCGGATATAAGCAATTATTTCAGGGAGCTGGCGGTTGATGTGGTCAAAACCTACAGCGCCTATTATTTCCTTGAACTGGCAGAGTATTATGCAGTGGAGAATCAGGATGGTTCGAAGCTGCTTAATCTTATATATGCGTCATTTAAGGCACTGTTAAATGACAGAATAAGCGATTATCTTATCCGATATATTTTTGAACTGAAAATGCTGGTGTTAAACGGAGAATACCCGGATTTCTTCAGTTGTAAAAGCTGCGGCGGCAAGGAGAAGCTTGATGGTTTTTCGATTTTTATGAACGGAGTGGTGTGCAGTAAATGCGCAGGGCATATCAAGGAGGTTGTGTCGGTATCGCCGTCAACTCTTTATGCGCTGCAATACATTGTATGTACGGATATCGGCAAATTATATACTTTTACCGTTTCGGACGAGGTCCTGACGGAGCTGAGGATGATAATCGGCAGATGTATGCACTCATATCTTGACAGAAAAATGAATTCTTTAGAGATTCTTGACAGTTTGAGCTAATATGTCTTGAAAAATTTCTTAAAAAAATATACAATGTTTAAAACCCAAACAGATAGCGAGGTAAGAAAAGATTATGGAAAAAACAATGGAGAAAATCGTTGCTTTAGCAAAATCAAGAGGATTTGTATATCCGGGTTCCGAGATTTACGGCGGATTGGCTAATACATGGGATTACGGAAATCTTGGTGTTGAATTAAAGAACAACGTTAAAAAGGCATGGTGGCAGAAATTTGTACAGGAGAGTCCGTATAATGTCGGAGTTGACTGTGCAATCCTTATGAACCCACAGACATGGGTTGCTTCAGGACACCTTGGGGGCTTTGCAGACCCTTTAATGGACTGTAAGGCATGTAAGGAGCGTTTCCGTGCAGATAAATTAATTGAGGACTGGGCAGCAGAGAACGGCTATACCATCGAGGGCTCCGTAGATGCATGGAGCAAGGAGGATATGGAGAAGTTCGTTGAAGAGAAGAATATTGCCTGTCCGACCTGCGGCAAGCATGATTTCACCGAAATCAGACAGTTCAACCTGATGTTCAAGACATTCCAGGGTGTAACTGAGGATGCTAAGAATACAGTTTATTTAAGACCTGAAACAGCTCAGGGTATTTTTGTTAACTTTAAGAATGTTCAGAGAACCTCACGCAAGAAGCTTCCATTCGGAATTGCACAGATTGGTAAGTCCTTCCGTAATGAGATTACACCGGGCAATTTTACATTCAGAACAAGAGAATTCGAGCAGATGGAATTGGAATTCTTCTGCAAGCCGGGAACTGACCTTGACTGGTTCAGATACTGGAGGGAATTCTGTATCAACTGGTTAAAAGCACTTGGTATGAAGGATGATGAATTAAGAGCAAGAGACCATTCTCCGGAAGAACTCTGCTTCTACTCAAAGGGAACTACTGACCTTGAGTTCTTATTCCCATTCGGATGGGGCGAGTTATGGGGCATTGCCGACAGAACAGATTATGACCTGACACAGCACCAGAATGTATCAGGTGAGGATATGTCATATTTTGATGATGAGGACGGCACTAAGTATATTCCTTATGTTGTTGAGCCTTCACTCGGTGCTGACAGAGTAACACTTGCATTCCTCTGCTCTGCTTATGATGAGGAGGAATTAGAGGGCGGAGATATGAGAACCGTTCTTCATTTCCATCCGGCACTTGCACCGGTTAAGATTGGTGTGCTTCCGCTTTCAAAGAAGCTCAATGAGGGTGCTGAGAAGATTTATACAGAGCTTTGCAAGAAATATAACTGTGAATTTGATGACAGAGGCAATATCGGTAAGAGATACAGAAGACAGGATGAAATCGGAACTCCTTTCTGTGTTACTTACGATTTCGAGTCAGAGAATGACGGCTGTGTAACTGTAAGAGACAGGGACACAATGGCACAGGAAAGAATTAAGATTGAAGATTTAGGAAAATATTTTGAAGATAAATTTACTTTTTAATTAATTCTTAATGTCCGTGAATTAATATATACAGGCAGGGTTATTATGGTATGTGACAAATGTGGATTTGAACATAACAGCAGGTCTGTCTGCCCTAAGTGCGGTGCCCGCGTTGTCTACGTCAATGAAGATTATTTAAGACGCAGACAGGAATGGGAGGAAGCACAGAAGAAGGGCAGTAAGGATGTTCTGCCGCCGGGAATCATGCATTCCACCAGAGAAGAGCATAAGGCGGCAAAAGGCAGAGCAGAAAAAGAACCAGAGACAAGTACAGGCGGACCGGAAACGGTGAGCCTTTCTTTTCGTGTAAAGAAGTATCTTAACATTAAGACTGCCGGGATTTTTTTCCGTTCTCTGTGGGAAAAAGTGCTTTGCCTTAAGGACAGAATCGCAGCATGGTATAAAAAGCATTTTGTAAAAAGAAGGGGTGCGGATAATCCGGTTATCCGTGATTTGAAGTTTGATGATTCTCCGGATACTCTGGATGAATCAGGACTGGTGCTGAGCCATAAGGTATATAAGGATTACCGCAAATATTATTTTATCGGCATAGGGGCATCGGTTCTGATTGCCGCCGGCATAATAATTACTGTTAATATAGTTAAAAATATTGACAGAAGCAATGTTTTTTATTTTGACGGCAAATTTGCATATCTGGCGGATGAGCCGGATGAACCTTTGTTTGGCAGTTTGCAGGGAGATATAAGCATAATTTGCAACGACTCCTCCGGCTGCCTTGCTTATGATTCTTCCGACATCTATCTTTTTCTCAACGGAAAGGTTACAGCATATCAGGTAAATAACCCTGATATCATTACATATAATGAGTCATTCGATACTGTTATATATGCTGAAGAGGGCAGGACATATCTTCTTCATAACGGGACTGCCCAAAAACTTGAAATGCCGGAAAATGCAGCTTATACCGACGCATGTATTGTAAGCAGAAGCGGAAAATATTTTGCCCTGACAGTATGTGAGAATAATGAAACCTATTATCTTTACCTTGGAGACCTTTCAGGTGAACTTTGCCTTGTTTGGCAGGGCTCTATGGCAATAGGACTTGATAATCTGTCGGATGAGGGCGTTATAAGCTATGTTGAAATGTCAACTGCGGAGTATGGAATTGTCAATCAGCGAAATATAATGCAGTATGATGATAAGATTAAATGCCTTGCGGAGAATGTCAGTCAATACGAATGGACATGTGATTTTGACGGAGTTTATTACACGACTGATGAGGATAAATTGTACTATGCCGCAGAATCATCAGCAAAGGAATTTGTTGATGAAGAAGTAACGTCATTTGTAACAAATATCTCAGATAACGGGATTTATTATTATAAGAACGGCAAATGCTATGGTCTTGATAATGTAATGCCGTATTATGTCTGTGATATGTCCCGGGAGGGGTGCGGATTAATATATGAACCTGCTATGGATATAAAATATTACTATGACAGAACCACGCTGTATGCCGTTGATGATGGCACAGAGACCTGTTATCCGCTTATCAGTGACGAAAGCTTTGTATTCCGCGAAAGGACATTGACAATGTACGTCCTTAATTCTGACGGGGAATTGATTTGTATTAAAGATGATAAGAAAAATACAATACAGACGATTGCAGAGAAAGTATCGTATATTACTGAGATTCAGGGAATGGACGGAATAGCTTATATTTGCGGAAATGAGCTGTATGCTGTTGACAGCAGTACAGATAAAAAAATAATGATTTTTGAAACAAACATAATGAGTAAAATTGTTTTTTCACAGAAACAATACTACCTTACAGATAAGAATAATATATTGTGGAGTGTTGATTCAAAAGGGAAAAATGCACAAAGTCTCGGAAATGTACAAATTTATAATTTAGTGGATTAATGGACTTGATATTTTTACTTCATATGTTATAATATTATAGTTAGTGTAAGTCCCCCTGGGCTTTTGTCAAAAATGGACGGGCTTTCCATTTCTGACAAAAGCCTACGGCGGATACATGACTATAATTTTAGTAATATATTTTATTAGGAGGAATTACAAAAATGGCAAACAAATGGGTTTATTTGTTTACTGAAGGTGACGCAAGCATGCGTAATCTTCTTGGTGGTAAGGGTGCTAACCTTGCTGAAATGACAAACATTGGACTTCCTGTTCCACAGGGATTCACAATCACAACTGAAGCATGTACTCAGTATTATGAAGATGGTCGTGAAATCAATGATGAGATTCAGGGACAGATTAACGAGTACATTGTTAAAATGGAAGAAATCACCGGAAAGAAATTTGGTGATAAGGAGAATCCATTACTTGTATCTGTACGTTCAGGTGCCAGAGCTTCAATGCCTGGTATGATGGACACAATCCTTAACCTTGGTCTTAATGAAGAAGTAGTTGAAGTAATCGCTGCTAAATCAGGTAACCCACGTTGGGCTTGGGATTGCTATAGAAGATTTATTCAGATGTACTCTGACGTAGTTATGGAAGTTGGTAAGAAGTACTTCGAAGAATTAATCGATGAGATGAAAGAGAAGAAGGGTGTTACCTTCGACGTTGAACTTACAGCTGAGGATTTAAAGGAATTAGCAGGTCAGTTCAAGGCTGAATACAAAGAGAAAATCGGAGCAGACTTCCCTGATGATCCTAAGGAACAGTTAATGGGAGCTATCAAGGCTGTATTCCGTTCATGGGATAACCCACGTGCTAACGTATACCGTCGTGACAACGATATCCCTTATTCATGGGGAACAGCTGTTAACGTACAGTCAATGGCATTCGGTAACATGGGTGATGACTGTGGTACAGGTGTTGCATTTACACGTGACCCTGCTACAGGAGAGAAGAAACTCATGGGTGAGTTCTTAGTTAACGCTCAGGGCGAGGACGTAGTTGCCGGTGTTCGTACACCAATGCCAATCGCTCAGATGGCTGAGAAATTCCCAGAGGCATTTGCTCAGTTCCAGGATGTATGTAAGATTCTTGAAGACCACTACAGAGATATGCAGGATATGGAGTTCACTGTAGAGAACAAGAAGTTATACATGCTCCAGACCAGAAATGGTAAGAGAACAGCTCAGGCTGCTCTTAAAATCGCTTGCGATTTAGTAGATGAGGGAATGAGAACAGAAGAAGAAGCTGTTGCTATGATTGACCCTCGTAACTTAGATACATTATTACATCCACAGTTCGATGCTAAGGCATTAAAGGCTGCTACTCCAAGGGGTAAAGGTCTTGGCGCATCTCCTGGTGCTGCTTGTGGTAAGGTTGTATTCACAGCTGAGGATGCTGTTGAATGGGCTGCAAGAGGCGAGAAGGTTGTACTTGTTCGTCTTGAGACATCTCCGGAAGATATTACCGGTATGAAGGCTGCTCAGGGTATCTTAACAGTTCGTGGTGGTATGACATCTCACGCTGCCGTTGTTGCACGTGGTATGGGTACATGCTGTGTATCAGGATGTGGCGACATCAACATGGATGAAGAGAACAAGAAGTTCACATTAGCAGGACAGACATTCACAGAGGGTTCAGAGATTTCTATCGATGGTACAACAGGTAACATCTACGCAGGAATCATCCCAACTGTTGACGCTCAGATTGCAGGTGAGTTCGGAAGAATCATGGGATGGGCTGACAAGTTCAGAACACTTAAGGTTAGAACTAATGCAGATACTCCTGCAGATGCTAAGAAGGCTCGTGAGCTCGGTGCTGAAGGTATCGGTCTCTGCCGTACAGAGCATATGTTCTTCGAAGAGGACAGAATTGCTGCATTCAGAGAGATGATTTGTGCTGATACTGTTGAAGAGAGAGAAGCTGCTCTTGAGAAGATTCTCCCATATCAGCAGGGCGACTTCGAAGCTTTATATGAAGCTCTTGAAGGCAATCCTGTTACAATCAGATTCCTTGACCCACCTCTTCATGAGTTCGTTCCAACTGAGGAAGATGATATTAAGAAACTTGCTGACGCTCAGGGCAAATCAGTAGAAGACATCAAGGCTATCATTGCCGGACTTCATGAGTTCAACCCAATGATGGGACACAGAGGATGCCGTCTTGCTGTAACATATCCTGAAATTGCTAAAATGCAGACAAAGGCTGTTATTCGTGCAGCTATTAATACAAAGAAGGCTCATGCAGATTGGAATGTTAAGCCTGAAATCATGATTCCACTTGTATGTGAAGTTAAAGAGTTAAAATATGTTAAGAAGGTAGTTGTTGAGACTGCTGACGCTGAAATCGCAGCAGCAGGTGTAGATCTTGAGTACGAAGTTGGTACAATGATCGAAATCCCAAGAGCTGCTCTTACAGCTGACGAAATCGCAGCTGAGGCTGATTTCTTCTGCTTCGGTACTAACGATTTAACTCAGATGACATTTGGTTTCTCTCGTGATGACGCAGGTAAGTTCTTAGACGCTTACTATGACGCTAAGATTTTCGAGAATGACCCATTTGCAAAGCTTGACCAGACAGGTGTTGGTAAGTTAATGGAAACAGCTATCAAGCTTGGTAAGCCTGTTAACAACAAGCTCCATGTTGGTATCTGTGGAGAGCACGGTGGAGATCCTTCATCAGTTGAGTTCTGCCACAAGATTGGACTTGACTATGTATCATGCTCACCATTCCGTGTGCCAATCGCAAGACTTGCAGCAGCACAGGCTGCTATCGCTAATAAGTAATGCTATCGTTTAGATAACGGTTACTGATATTAAGTAAAATATGAATATCCTACTAGAATCGTAATGGTTCTAGTGGGGTATTTTTTTTGTGGTAAAAGTGGTGGGAATGTATGAAAAGTATGGAAGAGTGGGGAAAAAGCGATTGGTCGTCTTTAACAAATGTTGGTATGATGGCAGTAGGTTTTCAAGTAATGACAAAGTTATAGAGTGTTTATTACAGTAATGAAAGGGCATATTAGGAAACATAAGAAATTAAACTGTACTTTTTTGAAAAAAAAATACACTGAAAATACAAACAAATTAATAGGTGGAGTTGATAATCGACTTCATCAATATTAATGAAGGAGGTCTTCAAGATGAGAGAAGACGTTAAGAAAGTAGTAGGAATTATGATTCCAGAAGAATGTGGTAAGGCAGACAAATATGAACTTACTGCTATTATGTACAATGAAGAAGATGCAGATGGACCTGTGAATGAATACAGTGTATTTATTGTAAGTGAAGATTATGAAGAAAATAAGCCATTTACAACAATTAAGGGTAATATGAACCCTACATTGCTTTTATTTCCTGATGAAGAGAATGTTGGAATGGGTAGTTTGGAATATGACCTTGTTGAAGCAGGACTTATACATAAGAAGGATGACGTGAATGCAATTGTAGTAAGTGAAGTTGTTAATGCTTCTGATGCTGTATGGATTAATAGTGAGTTGGTTAGAGAAGTATATCTTGCTAGTAAACCTAAGGTAGTGAATGAAGTTGATAATGTAGTTAGTATTGTAGAGAACGCAGATTAGACTTATATTCTAGTATACTATATTTTGCACTCCTAGAACCTATTTGTGGTTCTAGGAGTAATTTTTTGTAGTAAAAGTGGTGGGGATGTATGAAAAGTATGGAGTTGGGGAAAAGCGATTGGATTCAAAAAAATAATGGTTAAAAGAACTGTTTATAGGACACGGTTTTTTAGATAATAAATATGTCCTAAACCGATGTGACATAAGACAACATCTGCTTTATCTATTAGAGGCGAGTTGAAAAAATGCTAGTTTTTTGCTATACTAATTAGTGTTTTTTGATAGGGAGGTGCTTGTATGACGTTATCAAATAGAATAAGAATGTTACGAGAAAAGTTTTTATTAACACAGGAAGATTTTGCAAAAGAGATTGGTGTAGCTGCATCAACAGTTAACAGATGGGAAACAGGAAAAGTACGACCTAATTTGTCAGCAATGAGAGCGATTAGAGATTTTTGCATAAATAAGAATTATTCATATGATGATATAGAAAATAGTTGGCTTAATCATTTGTGATTATCTTATTATTAAAAAATTTGCTTGAAAGGATTTACAAGAGGATGAATAGAAATAAATCAGAAGAAATTATTAGAGTATTTGAAGGCTTTGCTGGATATGGTGGTGCATCATTTGGATTACAAAGAGCAGGAATTAAGTATGAAGTAGTGGGATATTCAGAATTTGATAAATTTGCATCGGCACTTTACGATGCAAATCATAAGGATAATTCTGGAAATAAAATAAAAAATTGGGGTGATATTACTCAGATATCGCCAGAGGAGTTGCCAGATTTTGATTTGTTTACTGGAGGATTTCCATGTCAACCATTTTCAACTGTTGGTATGCAACAAGGTGAAAATGACCAATATGGACGAGGAACATTATTATATGACATTATTAGAATATGTGCAGTTAAAAAACCAAAGTATATTTTATTAGAAAATGTAAAAGGTTTGGCAACTAAGAGATTTGAAAGTACATTTAATACATTGAAAAATTCATTAAAAGAGTTAGGATATGATGACTTAAAATATGCGGTGCTTAATACTAAAGATTATGGGATTCCGCAAAATAGAGCACGTCTTTGGATGTTTGCACGACTTGGAGGATTACCAGAAGATTTTTCAATGGTGCCACCAACAATAGATAATGGATTGAAACTTAAAGATTTTGTTGATAAGAATCCGGATGAATCTTTGTACTTATCTCAGCAGCAAATACAAAGAATTAAAGATTTTTATGGAATACCATCTTTTGTTGTATCGGAACCATCATGTTTTGATTTATATAATAGAAATATTAGAAAAGATGGGATAAGTATTACAATTTTAGCACCAGAACATAATAAGTTGCGTATGGTTGAGCCAACTGGATTAGATGGCAAAGAAATTGTAAGAAAGTATTCTGTAAATGAGCAGTTTAGATTAATGGGATTTAAAGATGGCGAGTTAGATTATGCAAATCAATCATATACTCAATTATCGAAACGTGCGGCTAATGGTTGGGATGTAAATTTAGTAGGTATCTTGTTGAAACATATATGGAGGCAATTAAATGAAGATTGATTTTGGAACATTAGCTTTTGGATACACAGTAAAATCAGGTGGAGGCACACCAAATTGGGCAACAGCATTGGGACAGGGAAAAGAATATAAAATAAATAATGACCCTGAAATAGATGAAATCCTTAAAGGAGTTGTGTATTCATCAACTTCACTTTCTCAGATTAAAACCAAAATAGGAAAAGGTGGTAGAATGGTGGCTGGTGATGCGGCAGATTCTCCAATTATTTTGGCAGCGGTATTTTCTAAAGTTTATATTAATTCAGAAATTATTAAGGGTGGAAAGTTTGTATTATTAGTAACTAGAGATACATCAGCTTCTCATGCAGGAAGATTACGTTTTAAGTATGGTCCAAGTAATACATATATAAGTAATGGTGAAGTATATTCTAACGAGAATTTTTTTGCATTAGCAAGAAACCAATTAGGATTAAAAGATTCCGCATGTTGGTTTGTCTATGATATATGTGTAGCTAATCAGAATGAATTGATTCTTAATGCAGTTATTGTTGATTCAGAAAAATCTATAGAGTATGCAGATAGTAGAGATATGCATTTTCATTGGGATGCATTAATTGAAGAACAAGAACCATATCGTAAAAATATAGAACAACAATTTGTAATTGATAATTTACAACCTGAATGGTTTAAGATAAAGGCATTGGAACTTATGGACTTTGATAAAAAGGTGCAACCTTTATATGAAAATTTCAGACAGGATTATTCACCAAATATATTGGCAAGTTTATCTGGAAAAGCATTATTAACTAAAATATTTCTTAATCAAGATAATAAGAACAATATGTGCCATTTAATGGAATATGATAAGGATAATCGTCTTTATTTTGGAAGTATAAAAAATGGAAATGCTTATAAATATGGATTGTATTATAGTACAAAAGAAAAAAGCTGGATGACTGGAACTAATTCTAATCCAGAAAAAATTGATGAAGATGAAGCAATTATTGTGGCTGAAGAAATAAGAGATTATTTAGTTAATGGTGCAAGCGTATTGGAAGAGTATGCATCTTTAGATTCAATAGATGATTTTAACGAGGTTTATGAAAAGTTAGTGGATGTAACAGGTGGATATATAAAAAGAGTATGGTTTATGAAGTATTATCATATGATTTTTCAAAATTTATTTCCACCTATTTACAGTGAAAATGCACAAAGGATAGCATTAGAAACTATTGGAATTAATCCGGAATCTACACCATTTGGTAGATTAGGGCAATTAGCGTTATTTGTGAAAGAATGTGGAATTAGTAATGTAATGTTTAATCACATTATGTGGTACTATGCCGTTAGTGAAAATATGTCCGAAGAAGGAAGTATAGAGGAGACATCAAATATGAAAAATTGTCTGGAAATAACAAAACAACCTAGAACGAATAAGATTCACCCAATCAATTTTATAGTATATGGAGCTCCAGGTACAGGTAAAACTTATTCTATGGTAGAATATGCACTTGCAATTATTGATAATATTGCTATCGAAGATTTTAGAAAAATCAATACTGACAGAAAAGCAAATGTAAATCGATATAAGTCACTTGTTAAAGAGGGACAAATCGTATTTACAACATTTCATCAAAACTATGGTTATGAAGAATTTATACAAGGATTACGTCCTGATAAAGATAGCGAAACAATGGCATTCAAGACTGTAGATGGTGTTTTTAAGGTTATAGCGGATACAGCGTTAAATGACAACGATGATAAGAATTATGTTATAATCATTGACGAAATAAATCGTGCTAATATTTCTAAAGTATTTGGTGAATTAATTACACTTATTGAAGAGGACAAACGCTGGGGAGAGATAAATGAAACGAGTGTAACACTACAGTCAGGAGATGCTTTTGCAGTTCCTAATAATTTATATATTGTAGGTACAATGAATTCTGCAGATAAATCAATTTCATTGATTGATGCGGCACTTCGTCGTAGATTTGATTTTGTTGAGCAGAAGCCGGATTTGGGATTAGTTAAAGATAAAGTGCTTCGTGATATACTTGAGAATATTAATACGAGTCTTGTTCAGGAGCTTGATAGCACAGACCTTTTAGTAGGACATTCATATTTCATGAATAAGGAAGAGAAGGATTTGTGTAATATATTGAATAATAACATTATTCCATTGCTCTATGAATACTTCTATGATAACAGAAAGAAAGTAGCAAAGCTTCTTAGCGAAGCGATTGAAAAAGCAAATGCAAAAGTAGTAATTGTTGATGAAAAAGTTGGTAGGTTAAGAGTAAAGGATAAGGTTGAATAATATGATTTTAGATAGGTATGAGTATACTAAAATACCCAATGCTAAATTACCAAGTTCTTGGCAATCGCAATCTGCTTTGGATGAATTACAAGAATTTTTACAACAAAACTGGGAACAAAGAGCAGCTTTTTATGAAGATGGAGAGGTAAAGAGTAAGCAGCAATTTCTTGATTTTACTGGACAACAAGGTATAAGAACCAAAAAGTATATTGGTACAATTGTTTTCAAAGGAGAACAGCTGAATATTTATCCTCGCGTATTTAGTACAGAGAAAGATGACCATGAAACTGATGATTTGACACAAAAGCATTTGTTGAATAATTTGGTAAAATGGATTGAATATTGTAATAAGTTAGGGTATCCATTTATCAATGTATCCAGTGAACTTAGCGATTCAGAGGACTTGAAAGAGTTATTTATAACTCTATATGTTGGGTATGTTCGTAGTGCTTTAGAAAGAGGCTTGTATTATCAGTATGTAGATGAAACAGAGGATTGTACAAGTATAAAGGGGAAATTTGACCTTAAGGATTATCTTGTAAGTAAAATACCGAATGGACAAGCTCATAAGTTTCGTTGTACATATTCAAATTTTGAATTTGATAATAAAGTAAATCGAATAATTAAACATACTTGTAAGCATTTAATGAATATAGCATCGAAAAAGAATCAAAAGGTGATACGTACAATATTAACAAGACTAAATGAGATTTCAGATGTTCAGTGTACACCAAATGATTGTAACAACATTCGTTTAAGTAAAATGAATAGGCATTATGGGGTTATTATTAGTATGAGTAAGATGTTTTTACTTAATAAGATGTCGAATTATACTGTGGATACGAATGAATCATTTTGTTTTTTATTTCCAACAGATGTATTGTTTGAAGGATTTATTGGTGGTTTTATGAAAGAAGTATTACATCAATATGGAGGAAAAGTCACATTACAGGAAAGTAAGATGAGCCTTGTTGATGAAATCCATTATGGGGATAAAGTTAGTGGTGCAGCATTCACGATGAGACATGATATTTTGGTTGAATATTGTAAACGATTATTTGTACTTGATACTAAATATAAAGAAATGTCTAGATTTGAAGGGAACTCTGAGTATGAGGAAACTATCAATGCAGAAGCAAAGCAGTCTGACTTATATCAAGTTTTAGAGTATGCTAGAAAGAGAACTTTGCCAGATGTATATTTATTATATCCAATGTATAGATATGAAGAAAAGGAAGAAGTGTTTCCTTATGCAGTAAGCAAAAGCGATATGGGGAATATTAATGTACATTTTATCCGCTTACCATTCATTTTTGAAGAGGATGAACAGAAAACAAAACAACAACTTACTGATGTGATTAAGTCTGTATTTGATATACAGATTAATGTTTCGGATGACACAGGCGAAATAAAACAGATTGATGTTAGTAATACTACGACATCAGTTTTACAAGAAAGACAAGCTTCTATAGTAAATACATATGGAAGATTGTTTAAGAAAGAGTAAAAAACATAATTTGCACAAAATGAAACAGGATTACAAACAAATTAATAGAAAGGAACATCCGGGAGCGGATGTTCCTTTCTAAGCAAAATCAAATCGAAAAGGTAGCATTAGTTATATGATTTTTTAAAATTATATTTTAAACTAAATTTGTTTATGTAGTTTCTGTTAAGAATATAGACGAGCTTGTGATGAAATATATGATTGGAGATGTGTTTAATGATTAGATTATTCGATGACTTAGAAGGTTTTTATTTACCATATTTTTTGTATATTTATATAAAAGAATATATTGATTTTGAAAATTTTGAAGAAAATTCTACAGAATTAAAAGGAACCTTTATTCATGAATACTGTCATTATTTACAAGATGTTTCTACAACATATGGATATTATAATTTTATAAAAGGTTTCCAAGAGTTAATATATAGAATATATCCAGACGAATATGAATTTCAAGAGAATGTATTAAAATACAATAGAGATTTTGCATCTCTATATACTGGTGATGATTGTTTGAAAGATAGTATTTGTTATATAAATAAAGTAATTGTAAAAAAAGATGATATATGTGCGGAACTTCGTCCTGATATGGATTGTGATTGCGTTATTGTCAGATATAATGGTTGTAAAGAGTTTGTTTTTGGCAGTTACTGTATAGCAGAAAGTATGGCATATTTAGTAGAAAAACGATTATATCAAGTACAAGAACGATATAATCAATTTCCATATAATGTGTGTGAGATGATATGCAAAGTAGAATATGAAGAATTTGCTCAGAATGATATCTATATTATAGCGTTATGTGAGATGGCACTATTAGAAGCAAACAGTGGTAAATTTTTTGTGAATGTTTTAAGAAAAATGAAGAACTGCAATTATTTACCGAAACATATAAATGAGTTTGAAGAATTTATTTCTACTAATTATGATAGTGGATTTAG
>JBGVLM010000024.1:0-18574 GCA_045124255.1 Butyrivibrio sp.
TGGGCGTCAAGGACAGCCTGCTGTTCATATATCCTTGATGCCTATGAAGTGATAATTATAATTCAAGTAGCCAATGAAGAAGTGACATTTTCTCAAGTTAATGTCCTTCTAAAAAAGTGACATTTTCAAAAGTTATTGACAGTTGCAAATATCAGGGGGATAAATTATAATAAAATAATCTTATAAATGTTTTTTACCATTAAACACCAATTTAAGGAGGAAATATTTTATGACTGATTATCTTACAATGATAGACGAAGCAACAGACTATATCCGAAGCCATATCGATATCGCTCCGGAGCTTGCAGTAATTCTTGGCTCAGGGCTTGGCTCACTTTCAGAATGTGTCAATGACGCTGTTGTGCTAAAATACGAGAATATCCCCTATTTTAAGGCATCAACAGTGGCAGGACATGCCGGAGAATTGATAGTTGGAACAATTGAGAACCGGAGGGTTCTGATAATGAACGGACGCTTCCACTACTATGAAGGACATGACATGGAAACTGTTACTCTTCCAATCCGTGTTTTTGCAAGGATGGGCATTAAGAATCTCATTGTTACAAATGCTGCGGGTGGAATCGGCGATAATCTCTCACCGGGAACAATTATGCTTATACGTGACCATTTAAGCTTCATGTGTCCTTCTCCGCTTTGCGGAGCCAATCTTTCCGAATTCGGCACACGTTTTCCCGATATGACCCATGTATACTCTCCTGAGTATATGGAGCTTGCACAAAGAACTGCTGCTGATTTGGGAATTTCCGTTGAATCAGGTGTCTACTGCTATTTTACCGGACCACAGTACGAGACTCCGTCAGAAATAAAAGCCGTAAAGCTTCTTGGTGCTGACGCTGCCGGCATGTCAACCGTACCGGAAGCAATTGTTGCCAGACACTGCGGAATGAATATTCTCGGAATCTCTCTCATTACCAATAAGGCTGCAGGCCTTAGCTGCAATGAATTATCCCACGAAGAGGTTGGTGCAATCGCCAGGGCTTCGGGGGAGAAAATGGTTGAACTCGTCAGAAATATTATTAAAAAGTGGAAAACCAATTAATAATTCCGTGCAAAAAAATATTCCCTTAAAGCGGACATTTTTCCGCTTTTTAGGGAATATTTTTATTTATCCAAATATATTATCATTCCCGGACCCAGTTTATCCGTTGGTCTTGCCACAAAACCATGTGCTTCATAGAAGGGTTCTCTGCCCTTTGCACACATCAAACACAACATCATTCTGCTGCCCGGCTCAGTGATGTCCTCAACATATTTCTTAAGCCTTGTAAGTATGGCACTTCCGATATGCTGTCCCTGTGCGTCAGGAACAACAACCAAATCCTGAATATAGGATATTACCGCACCGTCTCCGACTACTCTTCCCATTCCTACGGGTCTGCCGTCCAAATAAGCACATACATTGAAAAGACAATTCTTCAATGCACATTCTGCCTGTCTGTCCGTAAGTTTTACCCAGCCGACCTGACTGCGAAGGGATAAATATGTATCAACATCAAGCTCATTATCTCTTATGTCCAACATTTCATTCTATCTCTTTCTGTAATTACTGTATTGTTATGTCAGCCTGTGCAGCTTCATGCTCCATGTCCCATGCAGCATTGGAACGCTTTACAACTACCGATACAACAGTAATTACAATACCAATCAATAAATGGATTACGCCGATTACAAGCAGCAATTCAATTAAGGATGTAAACATCTCAGGTCTGATATAATCAGCCGCCTCCTCTGCAATCGCTGCGCTGACAAGCTTAAAACCGAGAGCAGCAATCAATGTACCTGCACCAACTACAATTGCAGGAACTCCGATATAAGGACCTGCATACCATAACTGGCGCTTATTAAGGAAAAATACACCCACCCATAAAAGTACAACTGCAACATAGCCTGCAACAAGCATTCCTACCGAAAGGAATGACTTTAAAACCTTTGAAACATTAAACAGAGGATTCTCCTCCGTTTCATAAATAGCCTGAGTAATTGTCTCGGTAGTAAAGGACTCCTCTATTTTGCTTTCCTCAAGCTGTTCTTCAAGCTTCTGCTTATCAGACTCAGTGATTTCAATATCGAATGTATCCTCAACAAGCTGTTCATTATCCTCAATAAACTGCATTATCTCTTCGTTGGTAAGGATTGTTGCTGCTTCATTATTCATAATTGAATCAATAGCCAGACCGACTTTCTCTCCAATCAGCTCACCCATACCTGATTCGTCAAAAAACTTCTCAACTTCATCTTTATCAATATCTGCGTCAGGATTGCTCTCTTTGATTTCTCCTACGAGGGCGTCTGAAATACTGTCATAGGTCTTACCATTAAGCTCTACCTGCATTTCAATCTGCTCAAATCTGATATTACTTATTGTCTCAGCAATAAATTTAGATGTGAAAACGCGATTCAACACTAAAGTAAAGGTAGTTGAAAATAAAATCATTGTAATTATAACGGCAATTACAACACTACCTGCTACAGCTCCGCCATGTACTCTCTTATTCTTCATTACATATTCCTCCTAAAGATAATAATTATCCATAATTTAGAAAATTATATCTCAGGTATGTAAAAACATCAAGTCTAAAGTGAAACTTCGCTCCTGTCAGGAAGCATTCCGATTGAAATATTAAGGTTGCCGTTTCTGCATCTTAAGGAATCAATAAACTGCTTCTCATCAATTCCGTCCTTAACAACAATATAATATGAAAGCTCATACAAAGTTCCCATGTTGGTGGTCTTAACCTGCTTCATTGTATGCTCTTTGGTATATTCTTTAAATAAATCGTCAAAAAGTCCGCTGTAATTCAAATCCTCAGGAATTGTTATCTTAAGAAGCTTTTCGTGGCTTTTCTTCTCACCGAATCTGCTTTTGCAGATGACAATCAGGCAGGCACATATAATAAGCTCTGCTATCGGTGCAAAAAATACAAAGCCGAGTCCGCAGGCAAGTCCGATTGCCATTGAGAAAAATACAAAAGCTATTTCCTTTGCGGTTCCCTGTGCACTACGGAAACGAACAAGTGCAAAAGCACCTGCAAGAGAAAGTGCCCTTGCTACGCTGCTGCCCACAAGCATTATTATTAATGACACAATCGCCGGTAAAATTGCAACAGTGACAATATACTCCTTGGAATATGAGGAATTCTTCTGTGTAAAAGCATAGCATGCCGCTATAATAAGGCCCAGAATAAAGCCTTCAACTATGATTATAATTGCCGGCAGGGCTGATATTGTGGTTTCTGTTGCTGTGAGTATTGATTCAAACATATTACTTTTTCTCCTTCTTTTTGCATATTATTAATATAAGCTTTATACTCTGTTCCGTATTTGGAAAAAGAGGTTTTATATACCTTGAAACCGGACAAAAGCTTTGCCAGCCACAATGGTGCTGCCTGTGAAATTTTGATTTCCATAAGCCAGCTGCCCTTTTCAAGAATCTTATCACCGTATGGTCCCTTTTGTAAATCAAGGTCACTTCTTCTGGTTTGAATATTGGTATCAAAAGTTATTCTTAAATCCCTGTCCTCTTTACCGAAATATGCTCTTCTGTCATAGGAAATATACACCTTCGGTACAAGCTCATAACGCTTTTTCATAAAATCAATTTCTTTAAATATCTGGGAGTTACTGTCAATGCTTTCCGGGAAAATATCCCTGTCGAGATAATCAACAGCCTCCTTAAGCGGCAGTGTTATTCTTCTCTTATTAACATTGCCTTTGAATTTTTTCTTGATTTCAATAAAGGATTCCTTATTCTCATCCGGTATTCCATAGGAACGGAGTCTTAATTTCTCCTTATAAATCGTTTTTTCAATTGATTTTCTGATTAGATGGTCATCCACCGAATCATAATATATATTGCAGATACTGTAAAAGCCGCCGTCCTTACTGTGTTCATCAGGAACCATATACTCATCCAGATATTTTATTATTTCCTGATACTGGCTGTCGTTAAGCATAAACTTTGTCTCGTATCTGTTAAAAACTGTAATATTCATAAACGGCTCCTTTCTTTAATTGGTATGATAGCCTTTGTATGTGACAGTTTTTTGATACCTTTGTTAACGTTTCCTACCTGTTAAAGTGTCTTTTTTCCAAATATGCACTATAAAAGCAGCAATACTAGATATTGTGTTTTTATTGTTTTTTTTTCAAAAACGGTAACAATATTTTGTGGACATACACCCTATATGGTGCTATAATCACTCTCGTAGGTTATTTGACCGCAGAATTATGGAGGATAAAATATATGAAAGTAATCAAAAGAGATGGCCGTGAGGTTACTTATGACCGCAACAAAATCATCATTGCAATTCATAAGGCTAACGATGAAGTGCCATTGGGGGAAAGAATCACAGATGAAAAGATTCATGGTATTGTGAGCTCAATTGAGAAGCTTGGTGCCAACACTCTTCAGGTTGAAGAGATACAGGATATTATTGAACAGAAATTAATGGCAGAGCGTAAGTTTGTGCTTGCCAAGACATACATTATTTACCGTTATCAGCGTGAGATGGTTCGTAAATCCAATACTACCGACGAATCAATTCTCGGACTTATCCAGCAGACCAACAAGGACGCCATGGAGGAGAATTCCAACAAGAACGCTACTGTTGCTTCTACCCAGCGTGATTTGATTGCAGGTGAGGTTTCAAGAGACTTAACCAAGCGTCTGCTTCTGCCTGAGAAGATTTCAAAGGCACATGATGAGGGCGTTCTTCATTTCCATGACGCAGATTATTTTGTACAGTCTATTTTTAACTGCTGTCTTATTAATATAAGCGATATGCTTGATAACGGAACCGTTATGAACGGTAAGATGATTGAGAGTCCTAAGAGCTTTCAGGTTGCCTGCACCGTTATGACACAGATTATTGCTGCTGTCGCAAGCAGCCAGTACGGCGGACAGTCAGTCGATATAAGACATCTCGGTAAATACTTAAGAAAGACTAAGGAAAAGTTTTTAAAACATTATACCGAAACATTCTCAGCGCATCTTTCTCCTGAAGAAATTGAGAAAATTGCCACTGACAGAATGAAGGATGAATTAAAAGCCGGCGTACAGACAATCCAGTATCAGATTAATACATTAATGACTACTAACGGACAGTCTCCTTTTGTTACTCTGTTTTTGAATCTTCAGGAGGATGACCCTTATATTGAAGAAAACGCACTTATTATAGAAGAAATTTTAAAACAGCGTCTTCAGGGAATTAAGAACAAATCAGGTGTTTATGTTACTCCTGCTTTCCCTAAGCTTATCTATGTGCTTGACAAGCATAACTGCTTAGAGGGCGGCAAATATGACTATTTAACAAGACTTGCCGTTGAATGCTCTTCAAAGAGAATGTATCCTGACTATATTTCAGCCAAGAAAATGCGTGAAAACTATGAGGGCGAGGTTTTCAGCTGTATGGGCTGTCGTTCATTCTTAAGTCCGTGGAAGGATGAGAATGGCAATTACAAATGGGAGGGTCGTTTTAATCAGGGCGTTGTCAGCCTTAACCTTCCTCAGATTGGTATTCTTGCCCAGGGCAATGAAGAACATTTCTGGGAATTAATGGAAGAAAGACTTTCATTATGCTTTGAAGCACTGATGTGCAGACACAAGGCACTTGAAGGCACTCTTTCAGATGTAAGCCCAATCCACTGGCAGTATGGTGCAATCGCAAGACTTGAACCGGGTCAGACAATTGACTCTCTTCTCCATGGCGGTTATTCATCAATATCACTCGGATATATCGGATTATATGAAGTAACCAAGTTAATGACAGGAGTAAGCCACACCGACCCTAAAGGAACAGAGTTTGCTCTTAAGGTAATGAGAAGACTCCGCGAGGCATGTGATACATGGAAACGTAATACAGGTATAGGTTTTGCTTTGTACGGAACTCCGGCCGAATCGCTCTGCTATCGTTTTGCAGAAATTGACAGAAAGAAATTCGGAGATATTCCTGATGTTACTGACAAGGGCTATTACACCAATTCATACCATGTTGATGTGCGTGAGAAAATCGACGCTTTCACAAAATTCAGTTTTGAAAGCCAGTTCCAGACGATTTCTTCAGGCGGTACAATCTCATATGCTGAGATTCCTAACTTAAGACATAATCTTCCTGCTCTGGAGGAATTGGTTAAGTTCATTTACAACAACATTATGTATGCTGAATTTAACACTAAGTCAGATTATTGCCAGGTCTGCGGCTATGACGGAGAAATCATCATCAATGATAATCTTGAATGGGAATGCCCGCAGTGCCATAATAAGGACCATAACAAGATGAACGTTACCAGAAGAACCTGTGGTTATCTTGGCGAGAACTTCTGGAACGTGGGTAAGACAAAAGAAATTAACTCAAGAGTTTTACATGTATAAGATTAACAGGCTGAATCAATCAGTGGAAGGGCTTTAGTCCTTCCACTTTTAACAGTTAATTAAAGAGGATAATATAATGAATTACGCAGATATCAAACAATGTGACGCCGCCAACGGTCCGGGAATACGGATTTCACTTTTTGTAAGCGGCTGTACACACAGATGTAAGGGCTGTTTTAATGAGGTCGCATGGGATTTCAATTATGGAAAGCCTTTTACCGAAAATGAAATAAATACAATTATTGAATATCTTGCACCTTCCTATATAACAGGACTTACAATTCTTGGCGGAGAACCAATGGAGCCTGCCAACCAGACCGGTATTCTTCCGCTTCTTCGCAGGGTAAGGGAAGTTTATGGAAACACAAAGAGTATATGGATTTTCTCAGGCTATCTTTTTGACAGGGACATTATGGGACATATGCTTGAAGCTGTTCCTGAAACAAAAGAAATCCTGTCTTATGTCGATGTTATGATGGATGGTCCTTTTATAGAGGAGCTTAAAGATTTGGGCGCATATTTCAGAGGTTCAAGCAACCAGCGGGCAATTCTTGTTCAGGAAACACTGCAAAATAACGGCGGGCTTGTATTCTGGGAGCCTGATAAACCTAAATATGTATTTTCAAACAGATAGACTAAGGAGACTAATATGAATATCAAAGTTAAAAAATTAAACCCTGCTGCCACTCTTCCGACTTACGGCTCAGAATTTGCCGCAGGTGCCGATTTATACGCATGCATTGAAGAAGCAGTTACAATCAATCCGGGCGAAACTGTTATGATTCATACAGGACTTGCAATGGAAATTCCTGCCGGATATGCAGGTCTTATATATCCGAGAAGCGGTATGGCAAGCAAACGCGGTCTTGCTCCTGCCAATAAGGTCGGAGTTGTTGACCCTGATTACCGCGGTGAATTTATGGTCGCACTCCATAATCACTCTCTTACCGCACAGACAGTTGAGCCTTGCGAGAGAATCGCCCAGCTTGTAATCACTCCGTTTCTTACCGCAGAATTTGAAGAAACAGATGAGTTAAACGACACGGTAAGAGGTGCCGGCGGATTTGGAAGCACAGGATTCAAATAAGATAATTTGCAGATTAGAAGAGAAATGCTTACGGGCAGAGAATACAGTTGCATTTCCTGCCCGTTTTTATTGTCGGAATTATTCCATTTTACTCATTGTGCGGACATCTTCTTTAGATATATCCTGATTGCTGTATCTGGCTTTTTCGTACAAATCCACAAAACCGGTACTGATATTACTGCCCTCGGATATTTTTCTGTCACGCTGCTCATAAGGAGTCCTGTTTATAAAATCATCCCTTCTGCCGGTTTTTCTGCCTTTAATTCTCTTTTTATAAATACGTCTTAATGCCCTTCGATTGCTATAGCTTCTGTCCAATTCCCTCGGATTAATTTTGCGTTCTTTTTTAGGAGTTTTTTTAGTAACCGAAATCTCCTCATCCATATATCCTGTATGCTGGAGTTTAAGATAATATTTATATATTTTTTTAATAAGCAGATATATTCCGCAGATAATTACTGCACTGACTGCCACAACCGCAATAATCGTAAAAATAGTCCTTTCAACACTGTTTCCGGTCATTTCGGAATACTGTTCGCTGGGAATTTCTCCCTGAACATTATCCTGATTATTATATACTACACCTCCGCTAAACGGTCTTGTAAGTGCTTCCCTGATTGCCGACAACCTTTTACTAAATTTATCACTAAGCCATTTGCTTAATGCCGCAGCAGGCGGTATTCTGCCAAGGAGTGAAATAAGTCCGCAGATAATTCCCATAATAACGGACGAAAGTACAGTCATAAGATTTGCCATTCCCTTGGTTTTCTTAATGTCCACTATCGCCGTATCGCAAAGACTGTCAATATAGCTTTCATTTTTTTCAAAATTGCTCTGCAGGAATTCCAATATACAAAATACAAATATACTTACAAACAAAAGCACCATGTATCTGTAATTAAGAGCCGAACCAAAAGCATATATCGTTACCAGAACAATTTTGCCGAACAGACTCGCACCGCTCATTGTTGAAAGTCCGCCACATTTACTGATAATTGAGCACACTATCATAAATATTCCCATTATTAATGCAATCACTGACACATCCGCCCATGCCTTAAAAATAATCGGAATCATAAAAATCACTGTATGCAGCAGAACCGAAACAAACCGGTTCTTAGGCAGCCTGCAGACAAAACCGCATAATACTATAAGTGATGTCATTAACAGCAGAATCCATATTATGTCACTATATGAAAAAAGCCATGACAGATATAAAATGAAATTAAACCAATATAATGTCTGTGCAAGATAACGTATAATAATCGATGTTTTCATATACGGCTCACCTCCACATACGTCATCTGTATTTTACGGGAATTGATACAACGTTCCTTTGAGGACATTACCGGCATTATCCATTCTCCGTTATTATTTCCAAGATATTTTTCAAATGCATGTACAAGACCTTCCGCATTATCAGTGGAAATCAATACCGGCAGCTCATCCGGCTCTGACTCCTTATCTTTAAAATAATTCATCATAGGTTCCGTATCCTTATCCAAATCAATTACCGTAAGATTTCTTAAATTGGCTATAACCGTATTGGCTCCTGCTCCGCTTTCCATTGCAATATTATTGCCTTCAAAGCAGTCCCTTGCATTGGTAACTATCTGAACGGGTATCCTGTTACGCACCAGCTCTTCCATCAGATTTCTAGTAATTCTGATTGCCTCTTCCATCTGGTCGTATTTTTTCCAGACATTTGTAGTGGTTATATCAAGAAAAACCGTCACATGCCTGCTGGTCGTATCATAATAGCTGTTTACCATTAAATCTCCGGTTTTTGCCGTTGCACTCCAGTTAATCTTCTTCATCGGGTCCGAGGTTGTGTAATTTCGTATTCCTTTAAACTCAAACGGGTCCTCATAGATAAAACGGTTCTTCAACGCCTCGCCCATCATTCTTGAAAACGGCTTAAGCAGCTCCCTGTGTTTACTGTATGCAGGATAAACATATATCGTAGACCTGGAAGGAAATTTCTCAACATACAGATTCTCCGAAACCGGGTCTATTGTATTCATGCTGAGTCCGTCAATCGTATAAACTCCTCTTTTGGTGTAATTCACCTTAAAACGTCGGAGCAGTTTCTTATGTGAGCCTAACGTCATCAAATCACTGCGGTACTGTTTATCAGATACAATGATATTTCTGCGTTCTTCATAATCGATTTCCTTATCCAGCTCAAACTTTACGTTGACCGCAGAAAGCGGAAGCAGCTTATCATTAACCAACTCTTCACAGATATATCCGCTTTCACCTTCATTAATAAAATCTGTTTCAAAATATACACCGGCAGTCAGATTATCCTTCCAATGCTTTTCATAATATTTAATTATCAATCTTCGAATGATAAAAAAGCTGACCAAAAAAAGCAGAATAATCATTAATTATTTACTCCAATCCTCCGTTGGTACAAGTGCATTTCTGACAATTCCTGCCATTCTGTCCTCATATACCTTCATACCTGCAAAGCCCTCCATTAAAACAAGACGGTGTGCAAGTACCGGAACAGCAAGCCGTTTAATATCCTCCGGCGTAACAAAAGTTCTTCCTTTTATGTATGCATAGCTTTGTGCTGTACGCATAAGTGCAATACTGCCTCTCGGACTTACGCCTGCGACAATATTGGTCTGGTTTCTTGTGCCCTCACAAATTGCACAGATATATTTTATAAGCTCTTCATGTACGTATACCTGCATTGCTTCTTCATGCATTTTAACAATATCCTCTCCCGTACATACCGGGGCAATATCGTCAATTATATTCCCTGCCAGTTTTTGTTTAAGCAGCTCAACCTCTTCTGTGTCATCAAGCATTCCCATTGAAATTCTCATAAGGAAACGGTCAAGCTGTGCCTCAGGAAGCGGAAAAGTACCCGACGTCTCAATCGGATTCTGCGTTGCAATTACAAAAAATGGTGCCTGCAGCTGCCTTGTTACCTTATCCACAGTAACCTGTTTCTCCTCCATACATTCCAAAAGGCTTGACTGCGTTCTCGGAGTCGCTCTGTTAATCTCATCCGCAAGAAGGATGTTACAAAAAACCGGCCCCTGATGAAATTCAAAGTCGTCATTCTTGCGGCTATACACATTAAGTCCGGTTATATCGGATGGTAATAAATCCGGTGTAAACTGTATACGTCCGAAATCAGCACTGACTGATTTTGCCAGGGTCTTCGCAAGCATTGTTTTGCCCGTACCCGGCATATCCTCCATAAGAACATGTCCTCCGGTGATAAGTGCTGTCACAACAAGCTCGACCACATCATATTTACCTACGATTACCCGGTTAATATTGTCAATTAAAAGCTGCGCTTTATTCATATGTAACCTCCTTAAACATTTATTAATTTGTTAAATTCTGACCTTCGTTCCCTTTGCGTCACGTTTCGCCATCTTGAGTTTCTTCAGCGAAACATCTTTACCCTTATAATCAATTGTTATATCGGCATTATCAGGAATCAGATATACATCCTCAAGGCGGTCATCCGCACTAAGCTTAATGCCTCGTACACCGACTGCACTCTTCTTCTTCTCAGGAATTTCCGTAAGCGGAAATTTAAGGAAGAAGCCGCCCTTTGACTGAAGTACTACAATCTGGCTGCTGATAATATTGCTCTCCTCAGGATTCTCAGGGTTAACATCCACTCTGGCGTCAGTTGCATAAATCATTATCACTCTGTCACCATCATTTAACTTGGTTGACGCAACCGTTTTCTTGGATACGTTAAATTCGCTGCTGTCAACAAGCTTCATCATACCGCATTCACTAACGAATAAAAGCTTGCGGTTCTCCAGCTGACCTGAAGGGCAGAGATAGATAATCTCCTCTCCTGCACTTGAATAATTACCAAGGTTATCAATAGGCGTTCCCTTATCCCTGAATTTTGTAAACGGAATATCATTAACCTTAATCTGATGCAGGCTGCCGTTGTCTGTGAAAATACAGATTTTCTCGGTATTCATACAGTTAAAGACATATTTATTCTCTGCATATACCGCGTCGCGATTACGCTCAAACGTAGCTGTGTCAATTGTTTTGGAATAGCCGAATCTGTCCATGATGAAAACAACTTCCTGCTCGACAAACTTCGGTTCTTCATAAACAGCCGCTTCTGCGTCCTCAATAACCGTAAGTCTTGGCACGCCGTATTCCTTTTTAATCTTCTCCAAATCCTTTTTGATTGTACGCTTCATTGCTCTTTTGCTGCCAAGAATATCCTCGTATTCGGCAATTTTTGCAAGAGTCTCCTCGTATTCTTTTTCAAGTGCTGCTATTTCAAGACCGATGAGTCTGTATAATCTCATCTCAAGAATTGCACTTGCCTGACGCTCGGTAAAATGAAGCTTTGCAGCGTCCTTTCGTGACTGCTCGGATTTGAATTTAATTCCCTCAATATCACCTGATATAAGACATGCCTTCGCCTGTTTAAGACTTGTACTTCCGCGCAAAATCTCAATAATCAAATCAATGATATTGCATGCCCTGATAAGGCCCTCCTGAACCTCTTTGTTGTCATATTCTTTTTTCAGTAAAGTCTGATATTTTCTGGTGTTAATCTCATACTGGAATTCAACATTGTAACGGATAATATCCTTAAGTCCCAGAACCTCAGGTCTTCCCTCTGCGATTGTGAGCATATTAACGCCAAAGGTATCCTCTAACTTCGTCTTCTTATAAAGCAGATTCTCTAACTTCTTCACATCTGCATTTTTCTTAAGTTCAAGAACAATGCGGATTCCCTCCTTAGAGGAGGCGTTGGAAATATCGGTAATGTCCTGTGTCTTTTTGCTTTCAATAAGGTCAACAACATCCGATATGAATTTACTGATTCCTGCACCAATCATTGTGTACGGAATCTCTGTAATAACTAATTTATCCTTGTCCGAACGTGTTTTGCCCGGTTCAAAAACAACCTTGCCGCGAAGCTTAACCTTGCCGGCTCCGGTTTCGTAAATATCCCTTAAATCACTTTTGTTGATTACAATTCCGCCCGTAGGAAAATCAGGACCCGGCATATATTCCATTAATTCATCGGTAGTAATATTCTCGTTGTCCATATATGCCTCTACGGCATTAATAACCTCTACAAGATTGTGTGTAGGAATGCTTGTTGTCATACCAACCGCAATTCCTTCCGCACCATTGATAAGAATATTAGGAACACGCACCGGAAGTACCTCAGGCTCCTTCTCAGTCTCATCAAAGTTAGGAACGAAATCAACCACATTCTTATCTAAATCCTTAAGATAAACCTCCTGTGTGAATTTCTTAAGTCTTGCCTCGGTGTATCGCATTGCCGCGGCGCCGTCACCCTCGATTGAACCGAAGTTACCATGTCCGTCAACAAGTGCCATTCCTTTTTTAAAATCCTGTTCCAGCACAACCAATGTCTCATAGATTGAGCTGTCGCCATGAGGATGATATTTACCCATTGTATCTCCGACAATACGTGCCGACTTTCTGTGCGGCTTGTCGTGATTGAGTCCAAGCTGGTCCATTGCATACAGAACGCGCCTCTGAACAGGCTTTAAACCGTCCCTTACATCAGGAACCGCTCTGGAGGTAATAACACTCATGGAATAATCAATATATGATTTCTGCATTACATCAGAATATTCTGTTTTTAATATTGTTTCTGCCATTGTCTGCCTCCTAAATATCAAGCTCTGCATCATGTGCATGTGCATGGATAAAATCACGTCTCGGCGGAACCTCAGTACCCATTAACATTGAGGTAATGTCAGACGCCATTTTTGCGTCTTCAATTTCCACCTGTTTTAAAATTCTGGTCTCAGGATTAAGTGTTGTCTCCCAAAGCTGGTCGGCGTCCATTTCTCCAAGACCCTTGTAACGCTGCAGCGTAAAGCTCGTACCCTCATGCTCCCTGCGGTATTTTTCAAGCGCCTTGTCATCATACAGGTATTCGCCCTCTCCTTTTTTGGGAACTACCTTGTACAAAGGAGGTGTCGCAAGATATACATGCCCCTCCTGTATAAGCTCCGGCATAAAACGGTAAAAAAATGTCAGCAGAAGCGTATCAATATGTGCGCCGTCCACGTCCGCATCAGTCATAAAAATAATCTTGTTATATCTTAATTTGCTTATATCAAAATCATTGCCATAGCCCTCGGAAAAACCACAGCCGAAAGCATTAATCATTGTCTTAATCTCAGCATTGCCGAGAACCCTGTCCATTGTAGCCTTCTCAACATTGAGAATCTTACCTCTGATTGGCAGAATCGCCTGTGTCTTACGGTTTCTCGCAGTCTTGGCAGAGCCTCCCGCAGAATCTCCCTCTACAATGAAAATCTCACATTCCTCAGGATTGCGGCTCTCACAGTTGGCAAGCTTGCCGTTGGTATCACAGGAAAATTTCTGCTTAACCAGTAAATTAGTCTTCGCCTTCTCCTCCTGCTTACGAATCTTCGCCGCCTTCTCGGCACACGCAATTACATTTTTCAGATTCTCCAGATTCTTATCAAAATAACGTACAAGCTCATCTCCGGTAATGTCACCTACCATTTTGCCGGCGTCCTGATTATCGAGTTTTGTCTTAGTCTGACCCTCAAAACGCGGTTCAGGATGTTTAACGGCTATAACTGCCGTCATACCGTTACGGACGTCATTACCGGTAAAATTAGTGTCTTTATCCTTAAGAATGCCCAATTCTCTCGCATACTGGTTAATAACGGTTGTAAATTTGGTCTTGAAGCCCGTAATATGTGTTCCGCCCTCCTGGGTATAAATATTATTACAGAAGCCAAAAATCTCCTCCTGGAACTCATCCACATACTGAAAAGCACATTCCACCTCAATGCCTTCTCTTGTGTCCTTATAATATGCCACATCCATAACCGCAGGCTTGTCCTTATTAAGCGCCGTAACATAAGCCTTGATTCCGTCAGGCTCATGGAAGGTAACGCTTGTCTCCTGACCCTTTCTTGAATCGGTAAAAACAATTGTCAGTCCCGGATTAAGATAAGCCGTCTCATGCAGTCTGTTCTGTATTTTCTCCGAGGTAAATTCTATTTTGTCAAAAATAGTGGCGTCAGGAAGGAAGGTTACACTTGTACCCGTATCATTCTTGCGGCAGGTTCCGCACTCCCTTAACGGATAGCATACCTTGCCCCTCTCGTAACGCTGTTCATATATTACTCCGTCTTTTTTAATACGAACCTCCAGCCAGTCTGAAAGAGCATTAACAACTGACGCACCAACGCCGTGAAGACCGCCTGAAATCTTATAACCGCCGTCTCCGAACTTACCGCCTGCATGAAGTATTGTAAAAACAACCTCAACTGCAGGAATTCCTGCCTTTGGGTGCATTCCTACCGGTATTCCTCGTCCGTTATCAGTAATTGTTGCCGAACCGTCATTATTAAGAGTTACCGAAATACTGTCACAATAACCTGCCAGATGCTCATCAACAGAGTTATCCGCAATCTCATAAATAAGATGATTCAATCCCTTTGTAGATACGCTTCCGATATACATTCCCGGTCTCTTTCTGACCGCTTCAAGTCCCTCCAGAATGGAAATACTGGACGCGTCATACTGTTTCTCAACTTTTCCTGCCATTACTTTTTCCTTTCATTTACATAGCTTATATGTAATATGTTTTCACGGTATTCTGCCGCAATGCAGAATCGCCCTATCATTACACATAATAACACTATATGTAGTTATAAGTCCATTGTTTTTTTACAAAATGTTGGGGTTTTGCTACAGAGGATTTTTTTGCTTTACGGAGTGTTTTTTATTCTACAGGATAATTTCAACGTAATTATCCCATAGTATAAAAAATACAGCAGGAAAAGAAATCTCCCTGCTGTATTTATAAAAACTTGTCCTCTGATAATTATTCAAAATTATAGGCATGCATATATGGATAAAATGAATTTCCGCTGGCTGACGCTCCTGACGGCACATATGCACCAGATGTTGAATAGGTTTCATAAAAATTATACCACGGATTCCAAATGCTCCATGTTCCGGCCGTGCTGTAGCCACGAAGCAGCACTGCATGCTTATAGTTTCCGCTGTCCATAGCAGTAATTACCGGATTGCCTGCATTTAACTGTGTCATAAGAACGCTGTTGGACGCCGTTGTTGTCAGTACCGTAGGTGTCATACCATATTGTTTGGCAACCGTTGAAATAGAAGTCCATGGAAACGCAGTTGATGTAGACGGATTACTTCCCATTGCAATTATTGCACAGCCTCTGGCAGTAACATAGTAACTTGTCTGCAGTCTGATAATTGAAGCAAGACAATATGCCGTACACCATTCATCATCACCCTGTGTTTCAAGTAAGTCCAGATTAATATACTGATAGAATACTCTCGCCTGCATAAGGTTTAATTCTATTTCCGAAGCTTCTTTTATATCAACCGCCTGATACTCAATCTCTGACATCGGCATAGCCTGATTACCGGCTACGGCACCTTCAGGATACTCAAATAAAACATACTCCTTTGTACCAACAGACGCAATTATCTTATTGTCTGTCAGATTTAAATACAGCGGACTGTCTGCAGATGTCAAAGCTGATAATTCCTCAATATCCGCTGCAAGGAAACTGCTTATCGCAGCCGAAAAAGACTCTCCGTCAGGATATACCCTGAACAGATAAGTAACTTCACCATCACATATTATAGGAAAATAATACACGTCTGCATTATAATCCGCAAAAGCAAACGGCGCTCCGACTATGATGTCTTCATAGTTAAGGCTCTCGCCCATTGATAATACAAATGTTGACACATTCTCCTCTGCAAAATCCATATATTCCTGAGGACATTCCGTAGTAGCAATATAACAACCGCTCTCCGTCTCATCACTCTCGGTTGCAAAAATATTAAATGGTATTAACAATACCGCCAAAATTCCTGTAATCAGCAGGACTGATAGTTTCTTCTTCATTCAATTTCCTCCATTATACAAAATTATATTTCTCAGTCAGTTTTTCTAAGCGTTAAAATTAAATACGGCTCCGGTTTTCCTTCAATCTCTTCATCCCAATTTTTCCAACGAAAATAAATTATATCCGGATTTGCTGTATTAACATATATGCTTCCGTCTGCATTGGAATCAAGACTGAATTTAGGTGTGTTTTTACCAATAAAATTAACCATGCCGGCATATTCAAAACCCTCCGCGGGTGCATAATCATAATACCCATGATATGCATATACGTTACCATCATAATACACATACAAGCATCTTTCTGCCGGAATTGTATTTTCATTCCTGCTTATTATCGGTTCATTCCTGTAAATCAGGGCAACCACTATTCCCGTAACAATTAAAAAAATACCCGCTGCTACCGCAACTGTTCTTCTCCATGTTATCTTATGTCTTCTGCCGGATGACTCAATTGCTTCTGCAATCATCTCGTCCGGAAGATTTCCCAAAGCAGATATAATTTCTTCACTCATAACAAATCACCCTCCTTGCTCAAATATTTTTTCAGTTTGTTTCTGGTCCTGAATAATCGACTGCGCACCTTAGTTTCTGAAATTGAAAACCTTTTGGCAATATCAGTAATTGAATCCATAAACCAGTAACGTCTCAAAAATATATTCCTGCTCTCATAGCTCTGTCCAGCTAAAAAACATTCCAGTTTCTTTTCTAATTCTTCTGACTCGAATAATCTACTCAGTTTATCATCCGGAGCAGCAAAGCATTTGTCCAATTCCTCCAGGGAAACAATTAATCCGGCCGTTCTCTTCTTTGCATTGGTATAAGCAACCTTTTTAAATGCTAAATTTCTCGTTATTTTCGCAATATATGCGGACAATTTTTTAGGTCGTGTCGGCGGAATACTGTTCCACACTCCTAAATATGTATCATTCACGCACTCTTCCGCATCTTCATTGCTGTTAATAATATTTTTCGCAATGCACAAACACATTTTACCGTATTTTACGTCTGTCTCAATGACTGCCTGTTCTGAGCGTTCAAAATACAGCTCGATTATCTTCTCGTCTTCCATTTAAAATTTTAGCCTTTCCAAAAACTAGTATGGAATTATTATACACCCCTTTCCCGTATCTAGTAAATCAATACTTGTCTCTATTTTTCTTCACGCACATTTATAAAATTCTATTCCCATCCCTTTTTAAAAGCCTGCACAATCAAATATACCCCATCTATATTTGATTTTTTAATCATTCACCTATCACCTCCGATGCAATAAATTTACCCCTCTATATAAGTAGTACCGAAAAATTTTATTTTGTTGCGTTTTTTGAAAAAAATTTTTATTTTTTTTACTTTTTAATAAAAAAGAAGCTGCACACCCCGATGTCAGCCCCAGAAATAATATTCATATTTAAATTTTCATTCTTTTCCAAATTGATTTTATAAATCCATACAATCCTAATAGCATCAACGGAGACAACATAATAATCAACATAACTTTTAAAATAGTTAAAATGACTTTTAAAAATTTTTTTATTATTCTGCATGTCTTACCTTTTCTCTGATGACCATAACTTCTTTCAAAATTATACTCCGTATTTTCATCGGTTTTATATTTGTCAACAGTTCTAAAAACAGAATAATTCGGTTCATTTGTTTTCTTATTAAATTTTGCCGTATCAGGTGATAGTTTATATCCGCATCTAAAACACATATCCTGACCACCAACGATTTCATTTAAACAATCCGGACATTTAATACCCATTTTTCATCCTCCACTCATCTTAACATAGGACCGTCCTTTATTTTTCTCTATTTAATTTCTATATTTTCAATCCAATAAAACTCTATTTCTTCTTTATTTATAACTTTTTGATTTTCTTTAGATAGAGTTTTATTGGCTTTTATATATTTTACTAAATAATAGAAATTATTATTTTCATAAACAATCGCATATTCATTTTCTACTATACGATATTTAGTTTTATTATCATAATACGTGTATCCTAATAAATACATAAGGCAACTCATAAGGCTAAACCACAAAGCAAAAACAACTATAATTCTTGATATGTTAATATTTTTTCTGCTATTATTTTCTTTTAATATAATATCATTTTTATATTGATATAACATACCAAAAACCAAAACAAATCCTGAGCCAAAT
>JBGVLM010000025.1:0-15620 GCA_045124255.1 Butyrivibrio sp.
TTCAACAGGAGAGAAAAGAACTATTACCTGATTGACACTAGGACAATTATATCATGGGCTTAACTAAGCCGATTGATATTTATATAAAAAATAAAGAAAGGAAAAGTATAAATCTTTATCTAAAAGATATTATACGAGGAGAGTCAGAAATGTCAAAATTATATAGAAAAATAACAATACTGCTTATTATATGTATGATGGCATGCGGGTTTAGCGGCTGCGGCAGTATAGGCTCAAAAAATAACGGACAGCTCAAGGTAGTATCCACAATTTTTGCTTCATATGATTTCGCAAGGCAGATTGGCGGAACCGCTGCGGAAATAACAATGCTTCTTAAGCCGGGTGTTGAATCCCATTCCTATGAGCCGTCGCCGAAGGATATAATAACAATTAAGGAATGTGATATTTTCATATATACCGGCGGAGAGAATGACGCATGGGTTGATGGTATCCTTGAAACAATGGACACCTCAAAAATGACAATTATCAAAATGCTGGATTTGGTTGACAAATATGAGGAGGAGACCGTTGAAGGAATGGAGAATCATGAGCATACGGAGGATTGCGGGCACGAAGAGACTGAATGGGATGAACATGTGTGGACATCTCCTGTTAATGCAATAACAATCTGCGAAGCCATTACAGAGGCTTTTATTGCGGCTGACAGCGGCAACAAAGCTATATATGAGGAGAATTCGAAAAACTATATCAGTGAACTCAAGAAGCTTGATGAGACCTTCAGAAAGGTTGTCGGAACATCTAACAGAAGAGTCATTGTGTTTGGAGACAGATTTCCGTTAAGGTATTTTGTTGAGGAATACAATCTTGAATATTATGCGGCATTTCCGGGCTGCTCATCCGAGACAGAGGCAAGTGCTGCAACAATAGCGTTTCTGATTGATAAGGTTAAGGAGGAGGAGATTCCTGTTGTTTTCAAAATTGAGCTGAGCAGTGATTCAATGGCTCAGACAATTGCGGAGGACACCGGAGCGAAGGTTCTTACCTTTAATACCTGTCACAATATTACAAGTGAGGAATTTGAGAAGGGTGAAAACTATCTTACCCTTATGTACAAAAATGCAAATGCATTGAAGGAGGCTGTGCAGTAATGGCGTTAGTTGAATGCAGGGATGTGAGCCTTGGCTATGAGGGCAGAATAATTCTTGAGGATATTAATTTCAAACTTTCCGGAGGAGAATATCTTTTTATTGTCGGGGAGAACGGAACGGGAAAAAGTACTCTGATAAAAGGTTTGTTAAGACTAAAGAAGCCGATGTCGGGAAGCATTGTAATGGGTGATGGCTTAAAAGCTGATGAGATAGGCTATCTTCCGCAGCAGACCATAACACAGAAGGATTTTCCTGCCAGTGTTTATGAGGTGGTACTGTCGGGAAGACTTAACAGCTTAGGCTTCAGACCTTTTTACGGACGCAGGGATAAAGAGGACGCAATGGATAAGCTGAGGCTTATGGGAATTGAACACCTTAAGAACAAATGTTATCAGGATTTATCAGGTGGTCAGCAGCAGAGGGTTCTGCTTGCAAGAGCGATGTGTGCGACGAAGAAAATGATACTTCTTGATGAGCCGGCTTCGGGACTTGACCCGATTGTGACATCTGAATTATATGAGCTTATTGCAAAAATTAATAAGGAGCTTCAAATTACTGTTATAATGGTTTCGCATGATATGGAAGCAATGACAAAATATGCTACGCATGTACTTCATTTATCACAGAAACAGCTGTTTTTCGGAAGCAGGGAGGATTATATGAAAACCTCCGAGGGCGTATTTTTTACAACCGGAAAGGAGGGCGGCAGTAATGCTTGAACTGATTGAAACAATGTTTTCTTATCCTTTTATGGTAAGAGCAATTACAGTAGGAATACTTGTATCGCTGTGTGCCGCACTTCTCGGTGTAAGCATGGTATTAAAAAGATATTCAATGATTGGTGACGGACTGTCCCATGTCGGATTTGCGGCACTTGCTGCGGCTACGGCAGCCAATGTGGCACCGCTTAAGGTGGCAATTCCGGTGTGTATTTTAGCTGCATTCCTTATGTTGAAAATAAGCGAGAACAGTAAGCTGAAGGGGGATTCGGCAGTTGCCATAGTATGCAGCGGAGCACTGGCAGTAGGTGTTATGATTATATCACTTTCTTCGGGAATGAATACGGATGTCAATAACTATATGTTTGGAAGCATTCTTTCAATAAGCCAGGAGGACGCAGTTATAACAAGAGTGCTCTCAGTAATTGTAATTATTGTGTTTTTGATTTTTTATAACAGAATTTTTGCAGTTACCTTTGATGAAAGCTTTGCAAAGGCAACCGGCACTAAGGCCGGCGTGTACAATATGGTGTTAGCAATTCTTACTGCGGTAACGGTTGTAATCGGAATGAGAATAATGGGAGCATTATTGATTTCGAGTCTGATTATTTTCCCGAGCCTTTCGTCAATGAGAGTCTGCAAAAGATATAAATCGGTCATGATTTGTTCAGTAATCATATCGGTAATATGTTTTATGATTGGAATCGCGATTTCATTCCAGTATTCAACACCTACCGGAGCAAGCATTGTATGCGTTAATCTTGCATGCTTCGGAATAATGGCATTGACGGGATTTGTTAAACAGAAGGTCAGAAAATAACTACCTCTTCCTGTAGGCACTTGGCGTTACACCGTATTTCTTTTTAAATAAACGGTTAAAATATGACAGATTTTCATAACCACAGTCAGCTGCTATGTCCAGAATATTATCAGTGGATGACAGCAGAAGACGTGAAGCCATTGAAAGTCTGTATTCATTAAGGTAATCAATAAAGGAAGTACCCATAACCTTTTTAAAATATTTCATAAAATGTGAAGAAGAGAAGTTACATACTGCCGCAATTTCATCAATACTGATGGGCTTGCGGTAGTTTTCTTCTATATATTTAATTACGTCTTTGATTTTGTCCAGATTCTTATTGGAAGCTAACTTAGGCTCATCCGTTTCCTCGGCAATCGTACATAACGCAAAAAAGAATTCATACAGATAACCTTTAATTGCAAGTTCATAGCCTTTTGGACTTCCGTAGCTCAGAAGACTGTCGGCTCTGTCAATACAGCTTGAAATCCTGCTATAATATGGCTCATCCTTGGTAATAATATGATTGAAATTTAATCTGCCTGACAAAAGAGGGGTAAAATATGCAGTATCAACCCCGTCGGAATATTTGGCAATAAGCATATCCGTGTTAAAAATAATATTTTCATATTCCATTGAATAGTTCGAAAGACGGGAAATGCCGTGTGTCTGACCGGGGATAACAATGATAATGTCTCCGGCTTCAACATAGTGGGATTCAAAATCAAGAGTTACCGTTCCCTTGCCTTTTTTAATGTAAATTATTTCCATTTCGTTATGCCAGTGCAGCGGAACCTCGCTGAAATCAAGCGGAATTGAACATAAATAGGTATTATATGGAAAAATAGAATTTGAATGCTGTTTCGTTTCCTGTAAATCTTCGTAATTCGGATTCTGCATAAATATACCTCCCAAAATGTGGCAAATAATATTCTGATGATAGGATTGTACCATAAAATGATTGAATATTGCAAGATAATGAGAATATTTTGATGTTAGAGTACAAATGTACCCTGAATTGAGTGCGTAATTAAATTTAAATATAATTATAAGTGAGGTATTATTCATGGGAAAAGAACTTGACAGAGGTGCCGGCATACTGCTTCCTATCAGCAGCCTTCCTTCACCTTACGGAATTGGTACAATGGGTGCTAAGGCGTATGAATTCGTAGATATGCTCAGAGCATCAGGACAGATGTACTGGCAGGTACTTCCTGTTGGACCGACAAGCTTTGGCGACAGTCCATACCAGTCATTTTCTGCTTTTGCGGGTAATCCGTATTTTATTGACCTGGATTTCCTTATTGAAGAAGGACTCCTTGACAAGGCAGAGGTTGAGAATACATATTGGGGAGGCAATCCTGAATATGTAGAGTATGATGTTATTTATAATGCCAGATTTAATATTTTAAGAAAGGCCTTTGAAGCATCTAATCATAAGGATACTCCTGAGTACAAGGCTTTCCTTGAAGAGAATGCTGAGTGGATTGAGGATTTTGCTTTATTTA
Source organism: Butyrivibrio sp. (assembly GCA_045124255.1). Classification (GTDB taxonomy): domain Bacteria; phylum Bacillota; class Clostridia; order Lachnospirales; family Lachnospiraceae; genus Eshraghiella. Next base: position 4,136 of record JBGVLM010000025.1, read on the forward strand.
TGGCAATCAAGGCTGCTCACGGAAATGGAGACTGGCTTAGCTGGGAAGAGGATATCCGTGCCCATAAGAAATCTGCAATAAACAAATATAAAAAAGAACTTGCTGATGAGGTTGATTTCTATATTTTCATGCAGTACAAGTTCTATGAGCAGTGGGGCAGATTAAAGGCCTATGCTAATAAGAAGGGCGTTAAGATTATCGGAGATATTCCTATCTATGTTGCACTTGACAGTGCCGATGTATGGGCTAATCCTAAATTGTTCCAGCTCGATGCAGACTGCAGACCTGTTAATGTTGCAGGCTGTCCGCCTGATGCTTTCTCTGACTGGGGACAGAAATGGGGCAATCCGCTCTATGACTGGAAGGCAATGGAGAAGACAGATTTTGAATGGTGGAAACGCAGAATGGCTGCTTCCGCTAAATTATATGATGTAATCCGTATCGACCATTTTATCGGAATTGTTCGTTATTACAATATTCCTGTTGACGGAGTTCCTGTTGACGGATTCTTCGCACAGGGACCGGGAATGAAACTTATCAATGCCATTGATTCTGCAATCGACGGTAAGGCAAAGGTTATTGCAGAGGACCTTGGTGTTGTGGTTCCTGAGGTAACAGCTCTTGTTAAAGAGTCCGGCTATCCTGGAATGAAAGTATTCCAGTTCGCTTTTGACGGATATACAACCAATGAGCATGCGCTTCATAACCATGAACAGAATTATGTTGTTTATATCGGAACACATGACAATGACACAATTAAGGGCTTCCTTGATGACCGCACGGATGCAGAACTCGATTATATGATGAGATATCTTGGTGTTGACAAGAGAGAAGACATTGTTGATGAACTGGTACGCTACATGTATATGAGCGTTGCAAATACAGTTATCATTCAGATGCAGGATCTTTTAGGAAAAGACAATTCTGCAAGAATGAACCTTCCTTCCACAATTGGAACTAACTGGAGATGGAGAATGCAGGAAGGAGATTTCACAAGCGAAATCAGAAATAAGCTTCGTGATTTAACAAAACTTTATGGAAGAAGTACCAATAATTGGTATTTTGCTAAGGAGGATTATATGTTAGCAGATATTTGCGAAAAGAGATTTGGTAAGACAATCAAGGATTGTTCAAATGAGGAAGTTTATCTCGCACTTTTAGAGATGACTAAGACACTTGCTAAGGACAAAGAGAAAAATGAAGGCAAGAAAAAAGTTTACTACATTTCAGCTGAGTTCCTTATCGGAAAACTTTTATCTAACAACCTTATTAACTTAGGCGTATTTGAGAGCGTTAAGAAGGAGCTTGAAGAGAACGGAAAGAGCATTTATGAAATCGAAGAGATTGAGCCGGAGCCATCTTTAGGTAACGGTGGTCTCGGAAGACTTGCAGCATGCTTCCTTGATTCAATGGCTACACTCGGACTTGCCGGAGACGGTATCGGTCTTAATTACCATATGGGTCTTTTCAAACAGGTGTTTGATAATAACTTCCAGAAGGAAACACCTAACCCATGGATTGAGAATGAAGGTGTATTAACTAAGACTGATGTTTCTTATCAGGTAGATTTTAACGGATTCTCAGTTCGTTCAAGATTATATGATATTGACGTAACAGGTTATAATAACAGAACTAATAAGCTTCACTTATTCGATATTGAGTCAATTGATGAGAATATCATCCATGGCGATTCAATCAACTTCGATAAGACTGATATCTGCAAGAACCTTACATTGTTCTTATATCCGGATGACAGTGATGAAGCAGGACACTTACTCAGAATTTATCAGCAGTACTTCATGGTAAGCAACGGCGCAAGACTCATCCTTGATGAGTGCAAGGCTAAGGGATGCAACCTCCATGATCTTGCTGATTATGCAGCAATCCAGATTAATGATACACATCCGTCAATGGTTATTCCTGAGTTAATCCGTCTCCTTACAGCAGAGGGAATTGACTTCAACGAGGCAATTGATATTGTATCTAAGACATGTGCATATACTAACCATACAATTCTTGCTGAGGCACTTGAGAAATGGCCTATTTCATACCTTGAAAAGGTTTGCCCACAGATTGTAGGCATTATCAGAGAACTTGATAACAGAGTAAGAGGAAAATTCCAGGACCCATCAGTATATATTATTGATGACAGCGGACGCGTTCATATGGCTCATATGGATATTCACTATGGTTACAGCGTTAACGGTGTTGCATATCTCCATACAGAGATTCTTAAGAATACAGAATTAAATAACTTCTACAGAATTTATCCTGAGAAGTTCAACAACAAGACTAATGGTATCACCTTCAGAAGATGGCTTCTTCACTGCAACGAAGAACTCACAGCTTATATCGAAGGACTTATCGGACCTGACTTCAAGAAGGACGCAGACAAGCTTGAAGATTTAGCTAAGTACCTTGAGGATGAAGCAGTTCTTAATAAGATTCTTGAAATCAAGAAGACTAAGAAGACTGAACTTAAGAATTTCTTAAAGGCTACACAGAATGTTGATATTGATGACAATTCAATTTATGATATTCAGGTAAAACGTCTCCATGAGTACAAGAGACAGCAGTTAAATGTACTTTGGGTAATTTACAAATACTATGAGATTAAGGCAGGAAGACTTCCAAAGACTCCTATTACCGTAATCTTTGGTGCTAAGGCAGCTCCGGCATATATCATTGCAAAGGATATTATTCATTTGATTCTCTGCTTACAGCAGGTAATTAACAATGACCCTGAAGTAAGCCCATACTTAAAGGTTGTTATGGTAGAGAACTACAATGTAACAAAGGCTGCAAAGATTATTCCTGCATGTGATATTTCAGAACAGATTTCACTTGCTTCTAAGGAAGCTTCAGGAACAGGTAACATGAAGTTTATGTTAAACGGTGCTGTTACTCTTGGAACTAAGGACGGCGCTAACGTAGAAATCGGAGAACTTGTCGGAGAGGATAACATCTACTTCTTCGGAGAGAGTTCAGAGCAGGTAATTGAGCATTATGCTAAGGCTGATTACTGTGCAAAGGATTACTATGTAAATGATGCAGATATTAAGAAGTACATTGATTTCATTATCAGTGCTGAGGTTATGAAGGTTGGTAACGCTCATACACTTCTTGAACTTCATGCAGAATTAATTAAGAAAGACTGGTTCATGACTCTTCTTGATGTTAAGGATTATATCAAGACTAAGGAAATCGCATTAAACGATTACGATGACAGAAAAGCATGGGCTAAGAAGATGTTAGTAAACATCAGCAAAGCAGGTTTCTTCTCATCAGACAGAACCATCGCTGAATACAATAAAGACATCTGGAATCTTTAAGATGAAATAACCTTGTGGCCGGAGCAGGAAAGTGCTCCGGCACTTGCAGTTATTGAATTTAATCCGGGAAAGGTAGGAAGAACCCCTTGTACAGAATTTTAATAGTTGAAGGCGACCAGGCAGAGCGAAAAGGGATTAAGATACTGTTGGAACAGATGGGTACATCCTGTGAAATTAGTGAAGCTGTTAACGGACAGACTGCACTTGATATGATGGCAGATGAAGAATATGATGTTCTTTTGACAGATATAAAAATGCCGTTTTATAACGGTATCGAACTGATTAACCGAGTTAATGCATTAAAACGTGGTGTAAAATGTATTGTTATAAGCGAATGCAGGGAGTTTGAATATGTCAGACAGGCTATGCGTGCAGGCGTTGCCGACTATATTCTGAAGCCATTCAAACCGATTGAGCTTGAAAATACAATTTCAAGAGTTCTGAATGAACTTGATGAAATTAAAAAAGAAAAAATAATCAGAAATAAATGTAACGAATATGTGAAGGAACAACTTCTGCGTATGGCACTTAACGGTGTTGAATATGCAGAACTTGAAGAAACTACCGGTGGACTTGTTTCGCTTGATTTTGTTAATTCCTATAAGAGAATTATGCTTCTGGAATTTAATGAGGATTCTTCTGTCAGGAAAAATATATTATTTAAGGAATATATTCTCAAGGCAGAACCGGCAATAGAGCAGTATGTTGATATCAGCAGACATCGTGCAGCACTTTTCTTTAAAGAAGGAAATCTTCCTTTTATTGAAATAGCTGACGAAATATGCAGTAAAGTTGAAGCTGATTATCAGACAAAACCATATATTGCGATATCGGATGAACTGTATGATTTTGACGGGATAGCAAAGGCAATGAGCGATTTGGATTTCCTTATGGAGAATAAATTCTATCATCTGTCCGAGAATGTGTTTTATCAGGGAATGAAACGTGCCTCCATGGCGATTGTTCAGATGGATGATGATACCCTGATGAAACAGATGAAACAGGATATTAAGGTCAAGAATATTACCGGACTGAGGGGACATTTTGATAAGTTCTGTGATAAATACAGAAGTAAGACGGATTTTTCACAGCTTTATATTAAGTTTTTGTTTTCAAATCTTCTTAAGGATTTTTATGAAAATTTTCCGGGAGCGGATGAGAAAGAACTTAATATGGAAATTGATGCTCTGTACAGGGCTAATGATTTTACGGTTGTAATTGAAATTGTTAATAAGAATATTGACAGACTTGAGAAAATTTTCTCTGAGAATCCCGTTATGATTCATAAGGAAATAGAAGTAGTTAAGCGATATATTTATGAGCATTACGGCGATGAACTCAGCGTTGATTTACTTGGTGAGATGGTATATATGACTCCAAGTTATTTAAGTTCCGTCTTCAAAAAAGAAACGGGACAGAATTTAAGCAGGTTTATCAAGGCGTACAGAATGGAACGTGCGAAGGACATGCTTGAAAATACAATGGCAAAGATTGTTGACATCAGTGCAACCTGCGGATATCCGAATGTATCATATTTCTGCTCAAGTTTTAGAGAGTATTATGGCGTAAGTCCACAGAAATACAGAGAATCGGGAGAGTAATTAGTGCATTTTGATAATATAAGTCTTCGAAATTCGTTTTTATGTATAAAAAAATAAATTATAGTAATAATATAACATTAAAAATATCGTGCAAATTGTATAATTTGAACAAAGAGCAAATGGTAAATATGTTGATTTTCTTTAAAAATTTACATGAATCAAAGATTATTGATATATACACCGCTTGCTCTTTGTTTTATAATCAATACATACTATAAAAAGGAGGAATTTTTCAATGAAATTCAAAAAGGTATTAGCTTTAGCATTAGCTGGAGCAATGTGCTTATCTGCATTTGTTGGCTGTTCAGGAAGTAGCAGTTCATCAAATTCAGGCTCTTCTTCATCAGACAATAAGGATTCTCAGACTGAGACAACAACTGCTGAAGAAGAAAAAATCACCGCTACAATTAAGGTATGGAGCCCAGCTGAGGACCAGGCAGCAGACAAAGGTGAATGGTTACAGACAAGATGTGAGGCATTTAATGCAGCTCATCCAAATTGGGATTTAACATTCGTATACGAGACATGTGGCGAGGATAAGGCTGCTGAGACTATCTCAACAGACCCAACAGCAGCAGCAGACGTATTCATGTTTGCTAATGACCAGGTTAATAAGTTAATTGATATGGATGCAATTGCTAAGCTTGGTGGAGCAACAGCTGATTATGTTAAGACAACTAACTCTGAAGCTATTGTAGATTCAGTAACAGTTGATGGTTCTATCTATGGTGTACCATATACAACAAACACATGGTATATGTTCTACAACAAGAGCATCTTCTCTGAGGATGATATCAAGAACCTTGATACAATGCTTTCAAAAGCTAAAGTTGCTTTCCCACTTACCAACTCATGGTATATCGCTTCTTTCTATGCAGCTAACGGATGTACTCTTTTCGGAGATGGTACTGATGAAGCAGCTGGAATCGATTTCAGTGGCGATAAGGCTGTAGCTGTAACAGATTACCTTGTAGATTTAGTTGCTAATCCAAACTTCATGAACGATGAAAGTGGTGCTGGTATTGCCGGACTTAAGGATGGTACAGTTGGTGCTATGTTCACAGGTTCATGGGATGCTGCTAACATTAAAGCTGCACTTGGCGATAACTTCGGTGTAGCTGCTTGTCCTACTATCACAATCAACGGTGAAGAGAAGCAGTTATATTCTTTCGCTGGTTCTAAGGCAGTAGGTGTTAACAAGAATACTGAGTACCCACAGGTAGCAGTTGCTCTTGCTCTTTGGCTTGCAAATTCTGAGTCTCAGCAGACCAGATATGAGTCAAGAGGAGTAGTTCCTTGTAACACAGAACTCCTTGCTGATGATGCAGTTAAGTCTGATGAATTAGTAATCGCTCAGAATACTACATTCGATTCAACATCTATTATGCAGCCATTCGTAACAGCTATGAACAACTACTGGTCACCAGCTGAGAACATGGGTAAAGCTCTTGCAGCTAAGACAGTTACTCATGAGAACGCAGCTGCTCAGACAGAAGATATGAATACTGCTATGAACGCAGATGTTGCTCAGTAAAATGTTACATATAACTTTTTGAAGTTAGAAACAACATTCGGCTGCCAGTTTACTGGCAGCCGATATATTAATCAAGTAAAGCACTTATGGGCACATCAAGGAGGTTAGCGGAAATGTTAGGAAAGAAAGCCGGGGAAAAGAAGTCTAAACGCGAATTCGACTCCCCTTATTCATTGAAAAATGCAGTGACGAAGGGAAATATGCTCACAAGACTTTCTATGCTTGTTATGGGTCTTGGCAATATTGCAAATCGTCAGATAGTTAAAGGTTTGATGTTCCTTGCTCTTGAGGTTGCATATATTTATTTCATGATTAACACGGGTTTTTCATGCCTTGTTAACTTCGTTAAACTTGGCGGAAGAGAGACCGAAGAGATTTGGAACGAATCAAAGGGTATTTACGAATACATTATTGGTGATAAGAGTATCTTATTCCTGTTATATGGTGTTGCAGTAATATTCTTGACAGTTTTATTTATTATAGTATGGAAAACATCGGTAAGCAGTGCATATAAGGCACAGTGCGTTAGAGCAGCAGGTAAGAAACCAAATACAATTATTGATGATATTAAGAGTTTATTTGATAAAAACTTACATGGTTTTCTGCTCTTTTTACCTGTTACCGGAGTAGTAGTATTTACAATTCTTCCACTTGTGTATATGATTTGTATGGCATTCACTGATTACAGTATTTCGGGTGACCATTTGAATATATTCCACTGGGTTGGATTGGTTAACTTCGGTAAGGTGCTTAACCTTAAAAATACAATTGGTCAGGAGTTCTGGCCGGTACTCGGTTGGACACTTTGTTGGGCAGTTTTAGCAACATTTTCAAACTATATTTTAGGTATGATTCTTGCGATTGTTATTAATCGTAAGAATACAAAATGCAAGAGCTTATGGAGATTCTGCTTCATGCTCTCAGCAGCCATTCCACAGTTCGTATCATTGCTTTTGATGAGAACTCTGTTCTCAAACAATGGTATTGTTAATACAATGCTGTTGAATTTAGGTGTAATTGATACATTCATTCCGTTCTGGGATACAGTTACATGGGCACGAGTATTGGTTGTAGTAATCAATATCTGGGTAGGTGTTCCATTTACAATGCTTCAGGTTACAGGTGTTCTTCAGAACATTCCTACAGAGCTTTATGAAGCAGCAAGAGTTGACGGTGCGGGTCCTGTTACAATCTTCTTTAAGATTACATTACCATATATGTTATTCGTAACATCACCTTACCTCATCACATCATTTACAGGTAATATTAACAACTTCAACGTTATCTTCCTGTTGAGTGGTGGTAATCCGGCACAGAGCGTAGGTTCTACATCAGGTCAGACCGACTTGCTTGTAACATGGCTCTACAAACTCACAATTGGTAAGCAGTACTATAATATCGGTGCAGTTATCGGTATTTTAACATTCGTTGTAATGGCAACTGTTTCGTTAATTACTTACCATCGTACCAGTTCATACAAGAACGAGGAGGGATTCCAATAATGGTAAAACAGAAAAGCGGCGCAAGAGTCAGAAAAACAGTTTCAAACATTTTTGTCCACGTGATACTTGGAATTTTGTCAGTTATTTGGCTTTTCCCTATCTTATGGGTTATATTAATCAGCTTTAAGAAAGAAGAAGGACTTTATATGTCAAGCTTCTTCCCTAAGGAGTTATGGCTTGGTAACTACAAGAAGTTATTCACAGACACACAGATTCTTAACTTCCCTCAGATGTTTAAGAACACACTTATTATTGCAGTATTTGTATGTATTATTTCAACGTTCTTCGTGCTTTCAGTTTCATACTGTATGTCACGTATGCGTTTCAAAATGAGAAAACCATTTATGAACGTTGCACTTATACTTGGTATGTTCCCTGGATTCATGTCAATGGTTGCAACATACTACATCTTGAAGGCTTTGGGTCTTACAGAAGGCGCATTAATCAGAGTTTCGCTGATTTTAGTATACTCGGCGGGTTCCGGTCTGGGCTTCTATATAGCCAAGGGATTCTTTGATACAATTCCTAAGAGCGTTGACGAAGCAGCATATATTGATGGTGCTACACGCTGGCAGGTATTTACAAGAATTACTATTCCTTTAAGTAAACCGATTATTGTATATACAGTACTTAACTCATTCATGGGTCCTTGGCTTGATTTCATCTTTGCAAAGGTTCTCTGTGGTGCTAAGAGCCAGTATTATACAGTTGCAATCGGATTGTGGAACATGCTTGAGAAAGAGTATGTTACAGACTGGTTTAACTGCTTCTGTGCAGGTGCGGTTGTAGTTTCAATTCCAATCGCAATTCTGTTCATGGTAATGCAGAAATTCTATCAGGAAGGTGTATCCGGTGCTGTAAAGGGTTAATCCCATTACTTGTATAATTGCAGTTTAACTGCACGGAAACTGATTCTGTACAAAATAATATTTAAATTTTTTGCACTCAGTCTGGGATTTAATATCATCATACTGAGTGCAAATTATATTTAAAGAAAATATACAAGGAGGTATCCTATGAAGAAAATCAAAAAGCTTTTGTCAATGTTTTTGATAGCTGCCATGATAGTATGCTGTTTCAGTGGCTGCAATGGAGAAAAAAGTTCAACCGCTAATGACAGTACAACAAGCAGTGCAGATGTTAATAACAATGACAATACAGATGATGATACAGAAAACAGGATTGATGACAAGTATGGAACCTGTTATCAGGTATTTCTGTATTCATTCTGTGACAGTGACGGGGATGGAATAGGTGATATTAACGGATTAACTTCAAAGCTTGATTATATTGCTGATTTGGGCTTTACAAGTATCTGGCTTCTTCCTTTTCATCAGTCAACCACATATCACAAATATGATGTAGTTGATTATTATTCAATTGATTCACAGTATGGTACAATGGAAGATTTTGAAAAGCTTATTGAAGAGTGCAATAAAAGAAATCTTGACATTGTAATGGATTTTGTTATTAACCATACGTCAACACAGCACGAGTGGTACAAGCAGGCTAAGACCTATCTCCAGAGCCTTGGAGCAGATGAGGAACCGGACCCGGCAGTGTGTCCTTATGTTGAGTATTATAATTTCCAGAGATCTGAGACAGTACCTACAGGTTATTCAAGAGTTTCAGGTGCAACAGACTGGGTTTATGAATGTGTATTTTGGGACCAGATGCCTGATTTGAATTTTGATTGTGATGCAGTTAAGAAGGAAATCGAGGACATTGCTTCATTTTGGATTGATAAGGGTGTTAAGGGTTTCAGACTTGACGCTGCACTGCATTATTATGAAGGCAATATTGAGAAGAGTACAGACACATTAAAATGGTTCTATGATTATGTTGAAAGTATTGACCCTGAAATCTTTGTTGTAGCAGAGGTCTGGAATAACTACAGCACACTTAAGTCATTCTATGAAAGCGGAGTTGACAGCCTTTTCAATTTTACATTCGGCAACAAGGACGGTGCTTTGGTTAAGGCAATTAACCGTAATGCAAACGGTCAGTGCGGTTTGGATTTAACAAATACAATTGTTAATATGTACAATGATTTTTCAACAGTTAATCCTGATTATGTTGACGGTGTATTTTTATCCAACCATGATACAGGCAGAGCGGGAAGCTTTTTGTCAGGTAAGCTTGAGAAGCTTAAGCTTGCTGCTTCAATACAGATTCTGCAGACCGGCTGCGTTTTCGTATATTACGGAGATGAACTTGGTATGGCAGGTGCAGGTATTGACGAGAATAAGAGAGCTCCGATGTATTGGACTGATTCTGATTCAGCAGATATGACGGTTGGCCCTCCGAATATGGTTGCGCAGGAGCATAAGCTGGGTTCATATGAAACTCAGAAGGATGATGAGAATTCGCTTTATAATTTCTATAAGAAAGCAATTCATATCAGAAACAAATATCCGCAGGTCGGCCGTGGAGTACCTGCAGCTATGGATGACGTTATTGCACAGGATGGAAATTTATGTGCAATTTCCAAAACTTATAATGGAGAAACAATTTACATTATTTACAATATTAACAGTGAAGCTTCTTCAACTGTTACAGTTTCAAAGTCTACATATAATTATACAAAAATTGCAGATTCTCTTTGCGTAAGCGAGGAGCAGCCTGTACTTGATGGAGAGACATTAACAATCCCTTCATTCGGTTGTGTTATTTTGAAATAAGGTTCTGATGCCGTAAGCGGAGAAAATCCGTTTGCGGCATTTCTTTTACTTTATTAAATTTAAATAAAAACATTGATAAAAAATTGACAATTATCACATGAAATGATATTATGTTAAAGTAAGTTAAAACTGTCTTATTCTTTTAAAAAAGATTGTTAAAAAACTAACATACTATACTAACTATAGCTCAAATGAGCAAGAGGAGATAAGATGATAGCAGTATATCCGGGAAGCTTTGACCCGGTCACACTTGGACATCTCGATATTATCACACGTACCTCTAAAATAGCTGACAAGCTTATTGTAGGAGTTTTGGTAAACAGCCAGAAACAGCCGATGTTTACAATGGAGGAACGCCTTGAGATGCTGCGGGAAACCGTTAAGGAGCTGGATAATGTAGAAGTACAGACTTTTGAAGGAATGACGATTGATTTTGCACATAAGAATAACGCAAATGTTATTATCAGAGGCTTAAGGGTTATTTCAGATTATGAAACCGAAATGCAGATTGCACAGGTTAACAGAAGTATTGACCCTTCAATCGAGACAATGTTTTTATCAACCGGACTGGAATACTCATTCTTAAGTTCAACAATAGCCAAGGAAGTGGCATTTTATAATGCCGGTGTGGAGAAACTTGTGCCTCCAATCGTGGCTAAGAAATTTAAAGAAAAATATTTTAATTAATTTTTTAAGGAGGATTTTTTTAATGGCTAAGAAAATCGTTTTAGCAGGCGCTTGCCGTACTGCAATCGGAACTATGGGTGGAGCATTAAGCACAGTTCCAGCTGTAGATCTTGGAGCTATCGTTATCAAGGAAGCTCTTAACAGAGCA
>JBGVLM010000026.1:0-5057 GCA_045124255.1 Butyrivibrio sp.
TATCAGAAACAACTGTGTAGCCATCTGGAATATCAAACTCATGGATGACTTTCTTGCCATCAGCTGACATTAATGTGATTACATTCTTCTCAGGTTCTGGTGTTGTTGTTTCAATTTCTGTTGGCTTTTCTGCTACATCTGGTGTAGCTTCTGTACCATTAACTGCTGTGTCTGTTGATGTAGGTTGGAACTTGTCTGCAATATTACTATTATTGCCATTATTGTTTGATTTTCCGTCATCACCACATCCAACAAGTGATACAGCCATGATTCCAGCAAGTAACATACTAAGTAGTGTTCTTTTCTTCATAGGTTTCTTAGTCTCCTTTTCCTTTTTTATCTTTCATATCTGCTAATTATATTCTCATTAATGAGCATTGTCAACTCTATAAAGCAATACGAATTATCTCTATATAAATAATTATTATTTATAAAAAGTGGTAACTTTATCGTTATAGAGAACGTTATGGAGGTGCATTTTAATGGAAGTCGGACAACGAATTCGTGAATTAAGAGAGCAAAAAAACTATACATTAAATAAACTAGCTAACCATGCAGGGGTATCACAGAGTTATTTACGTGATGTTGAACTGGAAAACAAGAATCCAACGATAGCTTTTCTATCTCTTATATGCCAGTCACTTGGTATTTCATTAAAAGATTTCTTCAACGAAGAATCTGATACCGATTTTCTTAATGACCCTATAATGCATATGATATACAAACTCACCCCTGAACAGAAGGATGCTTTAAGTGTCTTCTTACATAGTATGATGAAACAGTAATACCACCATTGATTTTTGCACGCAAAAACGCCCTTTGAACGATTACCATTCAAAAGGCTTTAATTTTATTACTAATCTATTTTATTTATATAGCTCTAAAATATTTTAGTGCTTCGATAATAGCTTCCTCTTTCTCCTTTGGAGTATTTGGAACTTTATGACCTTCTTTTCCTAGATTATAGTTTGGTCGCTTCTCAATACCACATTTCTCTTTAACTTGAGCAATATTTAGATTAGTTACATGAAATCCATAATTCTTCTGAACCCAATCAGTTATATCACCATAAGTATATTTTTGAGTTACATCCTTCATATAATCAGCGTTTTGTGGAACATAATCTATCTTGATGTGTCGGTCGACATCTTGGTGGGACAAGAGGACGCACGTCTCCACATGCCCACTATGTCCAAACTGGTCGACCCCCTGTACCCGCTTCACCTCATATCCGTTCTCCGTCAGGTACTTCAAATCACGCGCGAGTGTTGCAGAGTCACAGCTTACATAGACGATACGCTTTGGACTCATCTTAACCATAGTATCGAGCAGAACCTCGTCGCAGCCCTTGCGAGGAGGGTCAACCACTATTACCTCGGCGTAGACCTGCTCGTCCCTGTATTTCTGAGGAAGAACCTCCTCCGCCTTGCCAACATAGAATTCGGCGTTTTGGATGTTGTTGATTGCAGCATTGTTCTTCGCATTCTCGATTGCCTGAGGAATAATCTCCACGCCGTAGACCTTTTTCGCTTTCTGTGCAAGGAAAAGAGAGATTGTTCCGATTCCGCAGTATAAATCCCAGACGGTTTCATTGCCTGTAAGTCCGGCATAGTCAAGTGCAAGCTCGTAGAGCTTTCTTGTCTGGACAGGATTAACCTGATAGAAGGAAAGCGGCGAAATCTGATAACGGATGTCACCGATATAATCTTCAATGTATGGCTTGCCGTCAAGAAGGCGGCACTCGTTACCAAGAATTACATTTGTCTTCTCCATATTGAAATTCAGCATAATACTTGCAATTTTTCTGTCATCGGAAAAAGTCATGGTTTTAAGCATTTTAACAAGCTCGTCTTCATGTCTTAAAGCGGTTCCGTTAATAACCACGCAAACCATTATTTCTCCTGTGATATAGCCCACTCTGATGAGTATGTGGCGTACCTGCCCTTTGTGAAGTACCTCATCATAAGGCTTAACCCCGTACTTTAACATAAACTCTTTAATTTTTGCAAGAATTCCTGCATTTACATCCGAACCGATAATGCAGTCATCACATTCAATGATTGAATGGCTGTGTCCGGCATAAAAGCCCATGACAATATTGCCGTCCTTGTCAGTTCCGACAGGGAACTGGGCTTTATTGCGGTAGCGGTAAGGATTGTCCATGCCGATTACAGGCGGCAGTTCAATGCCTGTAAGTCCGCCGATTCTCTCCAGATTATTGCGTATAAGCTTATTTTTAAATTCAAGCTGTTTCTCGTAGCTCATTGCCATGAGGGTACAGCCGCCGCATCTTCGTGCAACCGGACATGGTGCGTCAACACGGTCAGGAGACGGTGAGAGAAGCTCCATTAATCTGCCGTAGCCGTAATTTTTCTTTGTCTTAATGACCTTTGCAATGATTCTGTCTCCGGGAATTGTATCCTTCACAAAAAGAGCGTAGCCATCTATTTTGCCTACGCCCTCTCCGGTCATTGTCATATCTTCAATTAAAATTTCGTAATCCTGATTCTTAATAATATCCATAACTATATAATTGTCTTCCTTATATTGCTGTCTAACATCTTGTTAAAACCAATCCACTCGCCGCTCTGTCCGGCAGGGGTGCTTATTGCCTCCTTAAAGGTCTCTAACTTGGCATCGAGGTCATCCGCATAATGAAGTGCAAGTGCCTCGGCAAGTGCAGGCTTCTTAGGAGAACCGTATTCAAACTCTCCATGATGTGCCACTATACAGTGCTTGAGCTGTCTTTCAAGTACCTTAGGAAAGCCTGCAAGCTCCCTTACTGCGTTACCGATAAGCTCACAGCCCATAACAATATGACCCAACAACTGACCTGCGTCCGTATAGTCATTTTCAGGGAAATCTGACAGCTCATATACCTTTCCGATATCGTGAAAAGCTGCTGCCGTAATAAGCAAATCCTTATTAAGGTAAGAATACCTGTCAGCAATTGTATCACACAGCTTCACAACCCCGAGAGTATGCTCAAGAAGTCCGCCTACAAAACCATGATGTACTCTCTTGGCTGCGGAATGTCTTTTAAATTCCTTAACAAAAGCCGTATTGTCAACAAAAAACATTTTATTAAGTGCCTGAAGATGAGGATTCTGAACCTTTCTAAGGCAGGCGAGAAGTTCTCCGTACATCTCCTCAATATCCCTTTCGGAGGTCGGAAGATAATCACTCTCAGCGTATGTGCCCTCCTCCGCAATTCTTACCTCGGAAATATTAAGCTGCAATGCTCCGTTGAAAACAGTTACCTCCGCCTTAATATATACATAATCCTTCTCATCAAACTCACGGATTCCTGCGGAAGAAAGATTCCAAATCTTGCCGTCAACTGTTCCGGTCTTATCCTGCAAAATTATGCTGGCATATTCCTTACCGGTCTTGGAAAGTGCAGTTGTCTTATATTTACAGAAATAAATTCCTGTTATAGTTTCTTTTTCCTTGAATGTCTCAATATATTTCATGTCCTACCACCTTTAGTCAGTCTATCCTCTCTATTCTACACCCAATACAGCAGAAAAAACAATCTCTTTATATTGTCCGCGGCCCTTTCTTTGAACAATTATGTCCACGGCCGTATTTTCCTTAAGTGCAAAAAGCACCTGTCTGAATTTGTCCATTGAATAAATTTTGTTGTTATTTACGGTGGTTATTATATCGCCGGGCTGTATTCCTGCATAATAGGCAGGAGAATTTGTCTCAACCGAGGTGACATATATTCCCTTTGGATAGCCGCCTTCATCAGCCATACTGTTTGTAACTGCCTGACCCTTAATTCCCAGATAAATTGTTGCCTTACCATTCATAAGACGCTCAATTGTATCCGTTATCCCCTGAATCGAATATGCCATTATATGATTGGATGAACCGGAATTATAATTAGTCGTTATAATCCCCGTAATCTCGCCGTTAAGGTTTGCAATGACGCCAAAAGAACTTTCCGAACCTACGATATTCGTACCAATCATCGTAAATTCCGTATCAGTGTCAGATATTTTATAACCGGCACCGGTTACAATCCCATAGCCCATTGAATTTGTAAAACCATACATCTCACCGACTGCCACCACAATATCGCCCTTGTTAACCAGATTCGAATTGCCGAGCAAAGCGATTTTAACATCCGAAAGTCCGTCCTTGCGTGTTCTGATTACGGCAAGTCCTGTTGTAGTGTCCATCTGAACAAACTCTGCGTCCATTGAAGCCCTGTCGGAATATCTGACACTGAGAGGCAATTTGTCGTTAACAAAAAATCCGTCCGTAAGTATATAGTAATATGTGGAATCCTCAGCCATAACAAGGCCAAAGGATTCATTAACATTATGATAATCACTCTGCAGTGAAACAGTATCCGGCTCCTTAACAACCGTAACTACATACTCATTGACCCTTTCAGCAACAGCCCTTAATGCACCATAAGAATCATTAAGTTCTGCAAGTCTGCTCTCAGTCTCCTCATCCCATTCAAGCGGAGGCTGGGTAGTAGTCTCATTCTCATTGCCCCCAGGCATGGAGACCGTTACATCCTCCCCGGTATTATTATCATCATAACCATTAGGAAGCTTAACCTCTTCCTTAGTAGGTTCAGAAATCATTGTTATGCCCTTATGATACACAATAATCATAACAAGTCCTGCAACCAGCCCAAAAAAAATTGCCATCACGGCAACCATTGCACCATTCTTAAGTCCTCGTTTGATTTTCTCCCCGGTGTCAGGGACGATATGTTCAGTGTATAAATCGTATTTCTCGTCTTTTTTCTGTTCCATACAAAAACCACCCTATCCATTAAGCTATATGCAATATTATAAGAAAAAAATATGAACAATTTATGACATATATGTAAACGTGTACTTTCTTTTGAAATTTGAGTTTCCGCAAAATGCGAAAAATGTAAGCCGTGGAATATGTGATGCAACATATAAGCAAGAAAATGTATGATTTATAGAAAAAAAGATATCATTAATAAGCCTCGCAATAGCCAGACTTCAAAGAACAGTATTATAATGATGACTCAGGCTATTAATCTTAGGCAAAGCTGTTTGTAT
>JBGVLM010000027.1:0-13598 GCA_045124255.1 Butyrivibrio sp.
ATGGTGGTATAGAGATAGATGTCAATGGCAATAAGAAAGTAATAGGAATTCATGAGATTCATATGGAAGAAGATGCAGGTAAGCTTATACATGATGAGTGGGAAGACTGTTCTCTTGTAGACTTTAACCGTTCAGGTGTACCACTTATAGAGATTGTATCAGAACCTGATATGAGAAGTGCAGATGAAGTTATAGCATATCTTGATAAATTAAGACTTATAATACAATATCTTGGAGCATCTGACTGTAAGCTTCAGGAAGGTTCAATGAGAGCGGATGTGAATTTATCCGTAAGAGAGGTCGGTTCAACGGAATTCGGCACCAGAACCGAGACTAAGAATCTTAACTCCTTCAGTGCTATTGCAAGAGCAATAGAGGCAGAGAGGGACAGACAGATTGATTTGATTGAATCAGGACAGCCTGTTATTCAGGAGACAAGAAGGTGGAATGACGATAAGGAATATTCCTATGCAATGCGTTCCAAGGAGGATGCTCAGGATTACAGATATTTCCCTGACCCTGATTTGGTTCCTGTTCATATCAGCGATGAATGGCTTGAAGAGATACGTTTGCGCCAGCCGGAATTTAAGACTGAGAAGATGAAGCGTTATAAAGAAGAATTTGGAATACCGGATTATGATATTAACATTATTACAGATTCCAAGAAGCTTGCCGATATTTTTGAACAGGCAACAGCAATCTGCGGAAAGCCTAAGAAGGTTTCCAACTGGCTCATGGTTGAGACAATGCGAATCCTCAAGGAAAAGGGCATGGATGTTACAGACATTACTTTTTCTCCTGAGAACCTTGCAAAGCTTGTTAACCTTACGGAAGCCGGTGCAATTAACAGCTCCGTAGCAAAAGAAGTTTTCGAGAAAATATTCGATGAGAATATTGACCCGGACAAATATGTTGAAGAGAATGGCTTGAAGCAGGTCAATGACGAAGGCGCATTGAGAAAGGCTGTTGAGGATGTGGTTGCTGCCAACCCTCAGTCTGTTGAGGATTACCGTAATGGTAAGGAAAAAGCAATCGGATTTTTAGTGGGACAGACCATGAAGGTCATGAAGGGGAAAGCCAACCCTGGAATGGTTAATGAAATGTTAAAAGAAATTCTTAATAAATAAAAAATTAGTTGTCTAATACTAATTTGTTATTATATAATGATATTATAATTATGCGGAGGTGTGCAATTATGCAGGAAAGAAGACAGAGTAAGAGAATTCCGGTTACAATGGAATTAATTGTATCTGACTTGTTTATTCAGGACAATGATAAGATTAAAATTGATTCGCCGATTACCGTTAAGGATATTTCAAGACACGGTATCGGGTTCGTATCTAAGTCTGTTCTTCCAATGAACTATTATTTTAATGCAGCACTTAACATCGGAGGCGATGGCTCAACATTATATACCGTTGTGAAGATTATCCGTTGCGTTGATAAGGGCGATGGTGAATATATCTACGGATGTGAGCTTGTTGGAATGGCACCTGTACTCAATTACATTTTTGAGGAACTTGAAGCAAATTATAACGAAGAATAACATAACATATTATAATAATTATAAGCATATAAGCGGGGTGAACGAATATGATTAAATCAGGAAATATTTATGATGGAGACTACGGAGTAAGAGAGACATTACTTGCTTTAAAGAAGCGTGAGGAAAGTGCAATTGTTGCAACAATCGACAGGCTTGAAAGCGGTATTGCCGATAAAAGAGCGGAGTGTGACAGTCTTGCCTCTGAAAGAGATGAGAAGAGGGACCAGATAGAGAGAGAGTACACAATCCGAATTAATAACAACAACAGGGATATTGAGAGAATTAAGGTTTCAATTTCTGATCTTGAGAAGGAGCAGGAGAAACTTAAACAGGAACTTTCAGAATGTTCATTTGTTGCAGTAGGTAAGAAGAAATCTCTTACAGAGAAGATTGAGGATAATGAGCAGAAGCTTGCGAAGCTTAATAATAATCTTCGTGTAAGCGAGACTACGGGACAGGAATTAATCCAGACCAAGGAGAAGAATCTTGGAAGGCTTGACATCACTATTAACAGAATTAAAGAGAGCATGAAGGAAGTAACAGACCAGATTGATGCATTAAGTGCAGAGCTCACTGATAATAAGGATGTTCAGAAGCTTTATGCAGAGTTAAGTGATTTTGATATTCATAAACTGCTTAATAAGGATGACGTGTTCAGAGAGTATGTATATGCACTGCTTATAGGAACCGGCAAGGGTCTTACATTTACAGAGCTTCAGCACAGAAATGTTATTTTTGCACTTATTCCAAATGACAGACTCGAAGATGCTCTCAGAAAATTAAGAGATTCAGAGCGAATTGATAAGCTTATGGATGGAGATACAGCATATTTTTGTGCAAAAGATTGACTTTATAAAAGAGACTGTATTATAATCGGGGGGTGAGTATTAACCCCTCGATTTTTATATGTAAAAATAAATATAGAGGGATAACATAGGAGGATAATTAATCATGCAGGAATTTAAACCATTTAAAGAAGGCAAAGTACGTGAGGTATATGATATCGGAGATTCAATCATTATGGTTGCAACAGACAGAATCTCTGCATTTGACAATATTTTGAAGAATAAGATTACTGATAAGGGTGCAATCCTTACACAGATGTCTAAGTTCTGGTTCAATTTTACCAGAGATATTGTTCCTAACCATATGATTTCAGTTGATACCAAGGATATGCCTGAATTTTTTAATCAGGAGCGTTTTAACGGAAACAGTATGATGTGCAAGAAGCTTGAAATGCTTCCGATTGAGTGTATTGTAAGAGGATATATTACAGGCAGCGGCTGGGAGAGCTATAAGAAGGACCAGACAGTTTGTTCAATTAAACTTCCTGAGGGATTAAAGGAATCTGACAAGCTTCCTGAACCTATCTATACACCAAGTACCAAGGCTGAAATAGGCTTGCATGATGAGAATATCTCATACGAGAGAAGCGTTGAGATTCTTAAGGAGATTTATGGCGATAAGGGTGTAGAATATGCAGAGAAGCTTAAGGAATACACAATCGCATTATATAAGAAATGTGCAGAATATGCATTAAGCAAAGGAATTATAATTGCAGATACCAAGTTCGAATTCGGTCTTGATGAGAACGGAAATGTTGTACTCGGAGATGAAATGCTTACACCGGACAGCTCAAGATTCTGGCCATTGGAGGGCTATGAGGCAGGCAAGTCACAGCCTTCATTCGATAAGCAGTTTGTAAGAGACTGGTTAAAGGCCAATCCGGATAATGACCTTCTTCTTCCTGATGAGGTAGTCGAGAAGACTGTTGATAAGTACAAAGAGGCTTATGAATTACTTACAGGTGAGAAATTCAACTAATATATTTATATCGGTATGGAAAGGACATGACTATGGGAACAGATTGTTATCAGACACCGCTTGCTGAGAGATATGCAAGTAAGGAAATGCAGTATATTTTCTCTCCTGATAAGAAATTCAGAACATGGAGAGAGCTTTGGATTGCCCTTGCGGAATCAGAAAAGGAATTGGGCTTAAACATTACGGATGAGCAGATTGAAGAATTAAAGGCTAATAAGGACAGCATTAACTATGATGTTGCAAAGGCAAGAGAGAAGGAAGTAAGACATGATGTTATGTCCCATGTATATGCTTACGGTACACAGTGCCCAAAGGCAAAGGGAATTATTCATCTTGGAGCAACCTCATGCTATGTTGGTGATAATACGGATTTGATTATTATGACAGAGGCTCTTAAGCTTGTGCGTAAGAAATTAATTAACGTTATGAATGAACTTGCGAAGTTTGCTGATACTTATAAGGCACTTCCAACTTTGGCATTTACTCATTTTCAGCCGGCACAGCCTACAACTGTCGGTAAGAGAGCAACTCTCTGGTTAATGGAATTAAAGCTTGACCTTGACGATTTGGATTATCTTATTGATTCAATGAGATTATTGGGCTCAAAGGGTACAACAGGTACTCAGGCAAGCTTCCTTGAATTATTTGAAGGTGACCATGCCAAGATTCGCAAGCTTGACAATATGATTGCGGAGAAGATGGGCTTTACGGGAGTTTATCCTGTATCAGGACAGACCTATTCAAGAAAAGTTGATACAAGAGTTGTTAACGTACTTGCAGGAATTGCGGCGAGCGCACACAAGTTCTCTAATGATATCCGTCTTTTACAGCATTTGAAAGAGATTGAGGAGCCGTTTGAGAAATCACAGATTGGTTCATCAGCAATGGCATATAAGCGTAATCCGATGAGAAGCGAGAGAATTGCTTCACTTGCTAATTTTGTAATGGCAGATGTTATGAATCCTGCAATTACAAGTGCTACACAGTGGTTTGAGAGAACACTTGATGATTCAGCTAATAAGAGAATGTCAATTCCTGAGGCATTCCTTGCAGTTGACGGTATTCTTGATTTATATATGAATGTAGTTGACGGACTTGTAGTATATGATAAGGTTATTTATAAACATATTATGGCAGAGCTTCCGTTTATGGCAACAGAGAACATTATGATGGATGCTGTTAAAGCCGGCGGAGACCGTCAGGAGCTTCACGAGAAGATTAGAACACTTTCCATGGAAGCAGGTAAGAGAGTTAAGCAGGAGGGACTTGATAACAATCTTCTTGAATTAATCGCGGCTGACCCTGCCTTCAATATGACACTTGAAGACCTCCAGAAGTCAATGGACCCGTCTAAGTATACAGGAAGGTCCAAAGAACAGGTTGAGGAGTTCTTAAGCGAAGTAATTCAGCCGATTCTTGATGCCAATACAGAGGACTTGGGAATTAAGGCAGAAATTAACGTATAATATAAAAGGACTGAATTCTGTTTGATGCAGAATTCAGCCTTTTTGATTTACCGGAAAATTCCTCAGAAATTCCCTGGTAAGCAGAAGATGTTGCTTGTATTAAATTTAGATGATAATTAGAAAAGTTTTTGATTTACATATGAATATTTTTGGTGTATACTTATCCTGCAAAAAATTGTAGCAAAGCAGGAGGAAACTACATGGTTAGAGCAATAGTTGGTGCAAACTGGGGTGATGAAGGAAAGGGCAAGATTACGGACATGCTTGCTGAAGAATCCGACATTATCGTTAGATTTCAGGGAGGCAGCAATGCGGGACACACAATAATTAATGATTATGGAAAGTTCGCATTACATTTACTTCCGTCCGGAGTTTTCTACGACCATACAACAAGCGTAATTGGAAATGGCGTGGCACTCAATATTCCTTATCTTTTTAATGAGATTAAGAGCCTTGAAGAAAAGGGCGTTCCTACTCCTAAGATACTTGTTTCTGACAGAGCACAGATTCTTATGCCGTATCATGTGGACTTTGACGCTTATGAGGAAGAAAGACTTGGAGGTAAGGCATTTGGTTCAACCAAATCGGGAATTGCTCCATTTTATTCTGACAAGTATGCCAAAATCGGTTTTCAGGTAAGTGAGCTTTTCATGGATGAAGCAGATTTAAGGGAGAAGGTTGAGAGAGTTGTTGAATATAAGAATATTCTTCTTACCAACCTTTATCATAAACCTGAAATGAATCCTGATGATATATTTAATCTTCTTATGTCATATAAGGAAATGGTGGCGCCTTATGTTACGGACGTTTCACTTTTCCTGCATAAGGCAATTAAGGAAGGTAAGTCAATCCTTCTCGAAGGACAGCTTGGTTCATTAAAGGACCCTGACCATGGTATTTATCCAATGGTTACATCATCTTCAACACTTGCAGCATACGGTGCAATCGGTGCCGGAATTCCTGCACAGGAGATTGATAATGTTATAACGGTTGTTAAGGCATACTCTTCAGCGGTTGGTGCAGGTGCGTTTGTAAGCGAGATTTTTGGAGATGAGGCACAGGAGCTTCGTGTAAGAGGCGGAGACGGCGGAGAATTTGGTGCTACTACGGGAAGACCGAGAAGAATGGGCTGGTTCGATGCAGTTGCAACCAGATATGGCTGCAGAATGCAGGGCGCGACAGAGGTTGCGTTAACAGTTCTTGATGTACTTGGATATCTTGATGAGATTCCTATGTGTGTCGGATATGAAATAGACGGAGAGGTTATTACAGACTTCCCTGTAACCTATAAGTTAGAGAAGGCAAAGCCTGTTCTTAAGACTTTTAAGGGCTGGAAATGTGACATCAGAGGCATTCAGAAATATGAAGAGCTTCCACAGGAATGCCGCGACTATATTGAGGCAATAGAGGCTGAAATCGGAGTTCCGATTACAATGGTATCAAATGGTCCAAAACGTCATGATATAATTATGAGAGAAAGTAAATTAAGCAAATAAAAAATTAAGAGTTCTGCACTTGCTGCAGAACTCTTTGTATTTGCAGGATTTAATTCTTAAAATCCTCTTCGGTATACGGGTCATCCTAATCATTTGCATATGTTTTGTCTTCCGGCTTGGAGTCCTTTTTGGAAAGTTTGTAGAACATTAAAATTAAATATATTACAATAGGTATGCCTATGGTTCCGAGTAAGGCCAATTTAAGCATTGTCTGAGCCCATGGACTGCGTATTAAGGCAAAAACAAGTGTGGAAAGATACAAGCCTAAAAGCAGTGCTATGCAGATGATTGCAAGAACCTGTTTAAAAGATACTTTTCGCTTCATAAATTACCTCCAAAAATATCATAACAAGAGTATAACAGCAAAGTTGCTTTAAAGATAGTTTATTTTGAAAAATTTTTATATTTGACGTAGAAGAGAGATTGTTATATACTTTGTATGTATTGAGATAATTAATATTGCGTTAAGGAGAAAGCACAATGGCATTATTAGAAACATGGAGAACAATGGCCTATGACGAGAAAGCTGATCAGCGTAAATTACAGATGTTCTGGGCTAATTATTTTAACCTTGAAAAGGGAATTTATCAGCAGATTTTAAAGACACCTGACGAGCCTGCTAAGGGAACCGTTAAGGAGCTTGCAGAGAAGTTTAATATTGATGTTATGAGCATGGTTGGTTTCCTGGATGGAATCAACGACAGTCTTAAGGTACCTAATCCGATTGAGACAATGGAGGAGGATACAGAAGTTAACCTTGATTATGATAAGGAACTTCTTTATAAGAACATGGTTGACGCTAAAGCGGACTGGCTTTATGAACTTCCTGAATGGGACGCATTAATTGATGTTGAGAGAAGAAGAGTTCTTTACAAAGAGCAGAAGCTTTCAACAACAGTTTTCAAGGATAAGAAGATTGGAAGAAATGACCCATGTCCATGCGGCAGCGGACTTAAATATAAGAAATGCTGCGGCAAGAACGCATAAATTAAAGAGAAAATTTGAACGAGTCAGAAATGAAATTTTTGACTCGTTTATATTATGGGAGATTACGGAGAATATGGTTATGAAGAAAATATTAGTTACATTGCTTATTGCGTCAATGGGTGCAGCCATTTTGGCGGGCTGTGGCGAAAGCAAAAAGAGTGACAGCAGGAAAGAGACTGGTGCGGAGAATACTTCATCTAATGAAGTAACAACAGAGGATAAAGCGACAACGGAAGATAAGGAGACAGAATCTCAGACTCTGGAAGAGAGCGGGTTTGAGGGTGAGGTGTGCACTTGGACCAGTTCAGGTGTGAAGCTGAAGCTTACATATGATGCGGATGTAATTGAAGTAGATAAGGCAGAGGATGGTTATTCACTTAAGCTCGGGTTGAAGGATAAATATTATAGTGAACAGTTTGATATAGTTAAGGGAAGTGTTCAGGATTTTTATGACAGATATAAAACAGAGCTGGATAATAATGTAGCCAATCCTAAGACTACTGTTGTGACGGATGACGGGGGCGGCAAGGAAGAAAATGCTACAACGGTTCAGTATAATATGACAGAAACCTATAGTAATGCCTATATTAGTGAACCGGAGATAATTGAAGTAGAAAGCGGCATGATGGTATATCGTTTTGAAAGAAAATATACCGTTACCCAGACAAATGAGAATATAACCAATCCGGGAGATAATCCTGAACCGTATGTGTATGATGTTGACAAATATCATTATGTAATTGATTTGGGAAATAATTATTGCGCTTATGTTTTTTCATTTAGTCCGGATATGAAAACTCCTGATAAAGAACTCAAAACAGATGCGTTAAAGACCATGCTTGATGCTATGTATATAGAAATCGTAACAGAATAATACACAAAAAAGGAACCTTTAGAAGGTTCCTTTTTCATTGCCGACCATGATTTCCGGAAATCTGCTCTGGAGATGGGAGATAATATCATCCGAAACATCCTCGGGAACATGCGGAATCTTGGTGAAAATTTTATTTTCGGTTACAATGCAGAGTGGACACTGTATATCAGCCCTGCCGTTTTTGTTGGTAAATTCATTGTATTTATATATCCATACAATTTGTTCAAGCGGAATAACTACCATGTTGCAGGCTCTTGTCACACCGAAGAAAAAGGTTTCACTTACAAATAAATTCTCGCTGAACATTGCTGCGGATTCATTGAATTCCTGTTCGGCAAGTGCATAGGTGCTTTTCATTCTGCCGTATTTGCGGAGCCTGAAAAAAGGAAGTGAAATATAAGGATTTAAAAATACAATAACCGTAAAAATTATATCCACAAAAACCATAACCGTAAAAACAAACAGTGCGTAGATAAAAAAGGTTTCAGCACTGTGTACATAGTCAAACTGGTTTACGAAGGTTGCGGGCGTGAGCCTGCTTAGTAAATCCGTTGAAAATTCAAGCTCATCAGATATGCTTGCAATTACTGTTTCGTACATGTTATCATTATGTGTCAGATGTGCCTTGACGGTAAAGTCCGTAAGTACGGAATAATCCTCGGGAAGCTTATCATCACATATAAGAAAAAGATAGCAAATGCCGTCCTCAATGGTATAATATACTCTTGCCATGATTCTGTCATTAATGCGGTAATCAACGCCGGCATAATACAGTGTGTCAACGGTGCAGATTACATTGCGTGTATCGGAATCGTAAAGCGTATCAATTGATGAAAGCTTATTTACTTTATAGGGATTGATATGGTCCTTAAGAGGATTAATTATAAGTACAATCAGTAAAATTATGAAAAGTATAATTGGAATAATAAGCCTCAAAAGGTACATTTGTCGTATGTATTGTTTTAATGTTTTATGCTTCATAAATGTAAGTATAGGATAGCAGGGTAAAATAATCAAGTGAAACAGGGTGAAAAAATGAAGGAATATACAAGCTTTGCCGGGGTATATGATGAATTTATGTCCAATATTCCGTATGATGAATGGACGGAGAGAATAGATGCATATTTGAAGAAAAGAACCTTTAGCGGCAGAATTTTGGAATTAGGCTGCGGTACCGGCAGCTTCACTCTCAGAATGAGGCGGAAGGGCTATGAAATATTGGGAACGGATTTTTCCGCTGATATGTTAAAAATAGCACGAAAAAAAGCTAAGGCACAGAAAATACAATGTGAATTCGGGTTTCAGGATATGAGAGTGCTGGAGCTTGATGAGGAATTCGACTGCGTTATAAGTGTTTGTGATTCAATGAATTATATGACTGACGAACTGGAACTTGAGGCTGTTTTATCATCGGTTCTGGGTGTTTTAAAGCCGGGAGGAATTTTTCTGTTTGATATGAAAACGGAGCATTTCTATAGTGGGCTTGGAGAAAATATTTATGTGGACGAGACTGAGACCGGAGATTATGTCTGGAAAAATTTCTATGACACCGAAAACAGGGACAATCATTATGAACTGAACATATATATCAGAAATAAAGGCAATAAATATATTAAGCATACGGAGGAGCATTTGCAGCATGCATTTACCAAAGAAGAGGTAGTCAGTTGTGCAGAACGCTGCGGTTTTGATATAAAAGAAATTCTCGGGATGGATTTATTGACTCAGGGAGATTATAATGCAGAAAGAGTATATTACGTCTTAGAAAGGAAAAAATGATGAAAGACTATATGATAAGAGGTACGGCAGCAAATGGTCAGGTAAGGGCTTTTGCTGCATTTACAAAGGAGACTGTTGAGAAAGCAAGAACGGCACATGATACAAGCCCGGTTGTTACTGCGGCACTTGGAAGACTGTTGACAGCCGGTGCAATGATGGGAAGTATGATGAAGGGCGATAAGGATGTAATTACCCTTAAGGTTGAGGGAAACGGCCCTATTAAATCCGTATTGGTAACAGCTGATTCCAAAGGAAGGGTAAAGGGCTATCCGCAGGTTTCAAGAATTCCATTAATGGTTAATGATAAGGGCAAGCTGGATGTTGCAGGCGGAATAGGTGTGGGACTTCTTACGGTTATCAGGGATATTGGACTTAAGGAGCCGTACAGCGGAACCTGTGAACTGGTCACAAGTGAGATTGCAGAGGATATAACTTATTATTTTGCGTCAAGTGAGCAGACGCCTTCCTCAGTCGGACTTGGCGTGCTCGTTTCAGAGGATGAGAGTGTTGCACAGGCAGGGGGCTTCATTGTACAGATTATGCCGGACGCGACAGAAGAGACTATTTCCGCAATAGAGGCAAATTTAGCAAGGGTTACTTCGGTAACAGCACTTCTTGAAGAGGGGCTGTCGCCTGAGGATATTCTTAACAGAATTCTTGCCGGACTGGATTTGGAAATTCTTGATACAATGCCTGTCGGCTTTGAATGCGATTGCTCAAGAGAAAAGGTTGAGAGTGCGCTTGTGCTCCTTAATAAAGAAGATATTGAGGCGATTATTGAGGATGGAGAGCCTATAGAGGTAAAATGCCATTTCTGTAATACTTCATATAATTTTGATTTAAATGACTTAAACCGCATTAAAAATAGCAAATAATAATTTGACTTATTTTTGACAATATGTTAGATTTAATTTGTCGTGAAATATACGATGACATTTTTTTTATTTTTTTTGGAGGTATTACCATGAACAAAGGTACAGTTAAGTGGTTCAATAATCAGAAGGGATATGGCTTTATTTCTGATGAAGAAGGCAAGGATGTATTCGTTCATTACTCAGGACTTGATATGGAAGGCTACAAGACTCTTGAAGAGGGTCAGGCTGTTGAGTTTGAAGTAGTTGACGGTGCTAAGGGACCACAGGCAACACACGTTAAGAGAGTTTAATTAACGAAGCTATAATCCAAAGTTTGCAGTGTGCCTTTTTCAATATATAATTAATTATTTTTATTAAAAAAAGTATATTGTCATTCACAAGATTATGAAAAGGGCTGTCAGTCATCTGATGGCCCTTTGACGTATGGACAGAAAGGAAAACTACATGAAGAATTTGTTTTTGGCAGATACTTCTATTCCGGAAGGATATGAGTATCTTTTGGAGGAAAACCTGCCTGTAAATGCACTGGTATACAGCATAATAGGCATGGTGCTGATTTTTATCGCAATGGTGGCACTGGTTGTTGTAATCAGAAATAAGGAGAAGGGCTCGGTTGCATGCTTATGTGCAGGTGTGTCAATTTTCCTTGTATTCAATTTCCTGCTTGTAATGGTATTTAATATATTTATACCGTCAACAAGCTTTGGTGTTTATATTTTAATCACATCATTAATAGCCTCGGTAATACCGTTTGGCGGAAGAGCACTGTTTACACTGCTTTTATCAAAGAAATATGATACAATTAAAGACCATTTCGGATATGGACTTGGAATTATGGGTGCGAAAGCGGTTTCATCAATTTTTACACTTTTTGTGCCGGTTCTTAATTATATTCAGATTAAGAATCTGGGAGTTGAATATTTCTTCCCTGAGACTCTGAGTGCAGATATTGCAAAGGAGCAGGCACTGGACCTTGTGGAAATGCTTGAATTTGATTACAGTCAGTGTATTTTTATGATGCTTATTTCCGTTGCGATAATGGTTGGACATGTAGCATTGACCATGCCGATTTATGCTGCCGGCAACGGTGGAAAGAGCAAGGGCTGGTATGGATTTGGCTTAGGCGGAACCTTCCTGCTTACAGTATGTGAGTGTCTGTTTAATAATGATGTTTTTGCAATTCCTTCGGTATTCATTTCAATTGTAATATCGGGCGTAATGGTATTTTTTGCAATTAAGCTTTATAAGGAGCTTAAAGCTGCGGAGGAAGGTAAGGCGGCTGAAAAGACCTCTGACGATATCAGCAGGAATGCACATACGAAGATTCCTAAATTTAAGGATTTGGACAAATTATAAAAAATGAAGTCGGTAATAGTATTGTTTTTCAAATACTATTACCGGCTTTATTTTAATGCTCCGGTTTAATTACCAAATCCTCATAAGGTACGGCTTCTTCAAGCTCGCCTGCCTCCATAAGGATATCAACAAGAAGGTCAAAGGCTTCCTTTTCAAAGGTGGAATCGGTTTTCCATGTATCCTGTGCTTTATATCTGTCGACGATGATGGCAATGGTTGCTTTATCCGTATCCTCAAACTGAGGAGCGATAACCTCTGCAATTTCCTCGGCGGTATGCGTGTTAACATAATCCATGCCTTTCTCGATGGCTCTTATAAAGCCGGCTATTATTTCAGGATTCTCTTTAATATAGCTCTGTTTGGCACTGTATGCGGTGTAAGGTACATAGCCGCTTTCGATACCGAGGGAGGCAACAACATAACCGTCGCCCTCCAATTCAAGACTGGTGGCACCCGGTTCAAATTCTACGGTGTAATCGCCCTGACCTCCGCTGAAAGCACCTGCCGTAAGACCAAAATCAATATTCTGAACTATTTCGAGGTCTTTTTCAGGGTCAATTCCCTTCTGCTTAAGAATGTATTCAAAAATCATCTGAGGCATTCCTCCGGCTCTGCCGCCAAGGACTGTTTTGCCTTTTAAATCCTCCCATTTAAAATCCGAATTTTCCTCTCTTGCAACAAGGAAGTTGCCGGCACGCTGTGTAAGCTGTGCAAAGTTTACGGGATAATCGTCAGCACCCTCCGCATAGGTATATATTGTGGATTCTGAGCCCATAAAGCCGATATCGGCGTCTCCGGAGAGAACCGCGGTCATGGTCTTGTCGGCACCGAAGCCGGTTACGACATTAAGGTCAATTCCCTCCTCTTCAAAATATCCCAGTTCAATTGCAACATACTGAGGTGCGTAGAAAATAGAATGAGCAACCTCATTAAGAGTTACCTTCTGTAAACCATTATCATCTTTTTTGCAGCCTGCAAAGGAAGCAATAAGAAGCATGGCAAGCGTAAAAAATACAAGAAGTCTTTTTTTCATAAGAAATTCCTTTCTCTTTTTCTAGGTTAGTATATGGACTGAATCAGGAAAACGTGATTATTAACATAAAATGATAATATCGATGTGTCAATAACTTTTGAAAATGTCACTTTTTTAGAAGGACATTAACTTGAGAAAATGTCACTTCTTCATTGGCTACGTGAATTATAATTATCACTTCATAGGCATCAAGGATATATGAACAGCAGGCTGTCCTTGATGCCCATGAAGATGATAATTCTTTGTTAATCAAGCCAATTAAGAAACAGACTGCTGTTTTTCAAAGAACAGCTCATAAAGAAATTTCAGTGAAAGACTGTAGTCTTCAGCCCACCAGATTTTCTTCCATTCATCACTACTGT
>JBGVLM010000028.1:0-20709 GCA_045124255.1 Butyrivibrio sp.
GGCAGGAATGAAATACAAAAGAGAGTTAATACCTACATAATATAAGGGTGATTTCACCTTATAAACAGCAGAAATGTGAATTGTAGAAAAAATCAAGCCCCGAGAGCTATGCTCTCAAGGCTTAGTTTGTCTACAGTCTGAGAGTGATACGAATGTATCACTCTTTTTGCATTCTTCGAGCCCCATCCCGGGCTCGAAGGGTTCGTTCTCCGCTTTTTGGAATTTGGGGGTCAATATTGAAATTTATGGTATGATATTTATTGGTAATGCTTGAAAGCTCCGGGTTGATGTGATACAATTTTAAAGAATTTGTATGATATTCACAAATAGGAGGAATGGGTTTTGAGTTACATAATTTTTTCAGATGTATCAATTGATATTGATAAAGATTTTGCTAAAACGAATGATATAAGATATATTCCGATGGAATATGTACTTGGCGAGGAGACTTTTTACTGTCAGGAGCCTGAAAGTGATGAAATGATGCATGATTATTACGAAAAACTTCGTAATAAAATCAGAACACAGACAAGTCAGATAACACCTTCCAGATATATGGAGATTTTTGAGCCTTTTGTAAAAGAAGGAAAATCAGTATTGTACATATCTTTGTCGAGCGGTTTGAGTAATACATATGATTCAGCACTTCTTGCAGTCCAAAATTTAAGTGATGAATATGACAATGTTGAAATTGAGGTTATTGATTCACTTGCTGCGACGGGTGGAATGGGACTTCTCGTTGAGTCGGCAGTTCTTAACAGAAATGCCGGAATGAGTCTTAAGGAAAATGCCGAATGGCTCAGAAAGAATGCAATTAATCTTAATTTCTTATTTAAGGTAGAAGATTTGATGTACCTTATGCGTGGCGGAAGATTATCTGCGACATCTGCAATTATGGGAACGGCACTCAGCATTAAGCCTATACTTACAATTAACGGTGAAGGCAAGCTTATTACGATTGATAAGAAGAGAGGCAATAAGCAGGCTTTAAAGAACATTATTGAACGTTTTGAAAGTTCATATCTTAAGGAATTGGGAAATTCCGTATATATCTCATGTGCAGACTGCAAAGCCGAAGCGGAGAATCTTAAAGAAATGCTTTTGGAAAAATATCCTGACCTTGACATAAAGATTACCATGTTAAGCCCGATTATCGGAGCACATACGGGTCCTGATATGATTGCACTGATTTATTACGGCAAAGGAAGAAGTATTTAAATAACAAAGCTCTGTGGTTTGGTTGTGACCACAGTGCTTTTTCCTTTTAATATTGTTCGCGATGGTTTGTGACAACCGGAAGTGTAGGCCGGATATCACCGCTTTCAATCCGTATGCTGTCAGGAACTCTCATGCAGCCCTTATGGTTAAGAATGTTGCGGACATAATCCTGCTCGGATGTGAGTGGGGCGTCAAAGCCCATTCCGTACAGTTCTAAACCGCTAAAAGAACTTGTGGAGTGTATATCCGAGCCGGCAGTCATGAAAATATTATTCTCACGGCAGTAAATCTCGGCATTGTGATTCTGCCACAGCGGATTACCTGAGTTATATGCCTCCATTGCGTCACAGGTATCGGGATTGAGCCTTATTGTACTGAGATAGCCGCGTTCCCTGAACGGGTGTGCCTGGACTACAAGGCCGCCATCCTGCCTGATGATATCGTATTGCCTGGTTCTGTTATATGTCAGGATGTCGGGATGGTTCATCAGCCATTCCTTATCCAGTCCGTATATGAGAAATTCATCACCCTGAAAATTAGCCTCCCAGCCGAAAAAAACAGGGAAGCCGATAGCGTCTCCTGCGGCTTTGGCTTCTTCATAGCCCCTGCAGAATTCATTAACCATTCTTTCCCAGTCATTAGGATATTTGGGAATGGCACAGTTGCCGTTAAAAAAATGGTCCGTTACAAATATTCCGTCATAGCCCTGTGCTTTATAAAAAGCAGGATATTCAGCAGCGCCGGAGACTGCGCATGCACTTGCTTCATGTGTGTGCAAATGTGTTTCGTAATAATACATTTTAATACATCTCTTTCGGTTGTTTTTTGAATATAATTATTATAGCATAAGTGTTAAAAAATTGCTGTAATTCTTTTAGAAAGTATGATAAAATAATGAGCGAAAGGTTTTTGTTATGAATAAACATATTTTTAATGCTTCCGCTCTTAAGTGTATTGCTATAGGGATAATGCTTATTGACCATATAGGAATTATGCTTGCAGGAAACGGAGCGAATACGGTCGTCTATTCAATACTGCGCGGAACAGGCAGACTTGCATTCCCGATTTTCTGCTTTCTGCTTGTGGAAGGATTTGTGCATACACATTCCTGTGGGAAATATATACTCAGATTGTTTTTGTTTGCTGTTGCGTCAGAAATACCGTATGACCTTTTTAATTTCGGAAGCGTCATTAACCTGACGCATAATAATATTCTTTTTACATTTACAATCGCAGTCGGAATGCTTTTTCTTATTTCAAAATGTGTGGGAAAGGGCAATAAGGGACTTGCGGCAGCAATTATTATTATAACAGCCTGTGCAGGATTATCGGTGTTTTTAAGAACCGAATATTCCTGGAGATGTATTTTTATTGTGGCTTTTCTTTATATTGCCCGCACTAATTTTTCAATGAGAAATATATCGGTGGCGGTAATGCTGCTTATAGATACTTCTTTGATAGGTTTGATGTCATTGTTTTCACTGATATTTATCAGCGGATATAATGGTGAGAAGGGGAAATTCCCTAAGTGGGCAGGATATGTGTTTTATCCGATTCATTTACTGGTGTTGTGGAGTTTGGACAGATTTATTTTATAGTTAACGAGGGTTTATATGGCGAATATTCTTGATTATCTTGACTGGCGCGGCGACATACCTATGACGGAGAGCTCTTTTAACGAGATTGACGGATTGATTTTATCCCAGTTTGTATATCTTTCCTATGATGGTATTGTGCCGGCGGACAGGAACAGAACCGTTACTATAGAGGAAGCAGGACGTAAATATTTCCGAAGAAGACGTAAGAGTGATGAAGAGGAATCCTTAACCTTGCAGATTAATAATTTCAGCGAGGTTGTAAGGAAAATGTACCGCACTGAGAGATTCCGTAATTTACGGCTTTGCGGGTATGTGGAGAGATTTGACCCGGTTACAGCCAAGCAGTTTGCTGCTGTCACCGTCAGAATATCAGAGGATTGTGTATTTGTTGCCTTCAGGGGAACAGATGATACCCTGGCAGGCTGGGAAGAGGATTTTAAGCTGTGCTATATGGTTCCTGTTGAATCGCAGCTTGAGGCAAAAGAATATCTTAAGGATTTATGCAGTGAATGGAATGGAAGAATTTTTCTCGGAGGACATTCCAAGGGAGGCAATTTATCCATTTATGCGGCAATGTGCCTTTGTGATGAATATAAAGGCAGAATTTGCAGAATTTATAATTATGACGGACCGGGTTTTCTGCCTGAAATAGTTGAGGATGAAGAATACCTGAAAATCGTTCCTAAGATTACCTCGTATATGCCGCAGGGGTCAATGGTCGGTATGATTATGTATAATGAAAGTACCTGTGAAATTGTTAAAAGTACTGAGAAGGGTTTTTTACAGCATAAGGCAATATCATGGGAAGTATGCGGACCCCATTTTATTAGTGGGGAGCGGTTTGACAAGACGAGTATATGGTTCAATAAGGCGTGTCAGAAATGGGTTGAAGAAATTGAGACTGACAAGAGGGAAGTGTTTATTGACCATGTTTTTCAGCTGCTAAAGTCGGCACAGACAGATACTTTAACCGAGATATCCAATGGTTTTCCGATGGTTATGAACAAGGTAATGCGTTCATACTCTGATTTGGATAAGGATACCAAGAAGATGCTCAGGGGAATTGTAAAGCAGATGCTAAAGCTGTCAACACAGACAATTAAGGAAAATCGTCTGATTGGAAGGAAAGAGAATGATGGACAGTAATACTATTAAGGAATTTGATAATGTGACAAGACTTCCGCTGTTCAATGAATTTCTGCTGGAGGTAGAAAATACACTTCTGGATAATTCCGGGGGTGAACAGTTTGCATTGGTATCCACAGATGTAAGTAATTTTAAATTTATTAATCATCTGTATGGATATGATAAGTCAAATGAACTTTTAAAGATTGTTGCAATGGTGCTTACCGGGAATGATACCAATGTCGTAAGCTGCAGAACACATTCTGACCATTTTATAAGTATGTTCAGGTTTGGCGGCTCAAGGGAAGAATTTGTAAGTTTTGTAGAGCAGTACAGCAAGAAATTTGTTACAAGAAATGCCAGAAATTTTAATTCGATAACGCTTCATCTCAATAACGGAATTTATTTTCTTAATAATGATGAGAAGGAATTAAATTACAGTATCGACAAGGCTAACATGGCAAGAAGAATACTTAAGGGCAATTACAGTTCAACAAGCATAACCTATGCGGATGATATGCTCAGCCGTAAGGAGGAGGATGCCAGAATTATCAATCTTTTTGACAATGAATTAAGAACTGAACGGATTCAGATATTCTATCAGCCAAAGATTGACATTGCTTCACAAAGAATCCGGGGAGCGGAGGCGTTAAGCCGGATGGTTGATGAGGAGGACAGGCTGATATCTCCTGCAAGTTTTGTGCCGGTACTTGAGAATACCGGTAAAGTAATAGAATTGGACAGATATGTGAGAAATCATGTATTTGCTACCATAAAGGAGTGGATTGATTCGGGCAATGAACCGGTCCCGATATCAATTAATCTTTCCAAAATGGATTTTTACGAGAAAAATCTGGCGGATAATATTTATAGGGATTTTTCAAAATATCAGATTCCTATTGAATATATTGAATTTGAGATTACGGAATCGCTGTTTTTTCAGGATTCGGACGAGATTACCAAAGAGGTGGAGAAGCTTAGAAATTACGGCTTCAGGGTAAGCATGGACGATTTCGGAGTGGGGTACAGTAATCTTAATTCACTTGGTATTCTGCCGGTGGACATAATCAAGTTTGACAGGGGTTTTGTAAGAAACAGTATTTCTAACGAGTCAAGCTACCAGATTATGTTAAGTCTTATATCCGTACTTAAAAAAATCAACTATGATATTGTCTGTGAGGGAATTGAAACCCACACTGACGAGAAGATGGTTTTTGAATGCGGATGTGATATGGCACAGGGATTTCTGTATGACAGACCTATACCTGCACAGGAATTTGAACGCAAATATATATTAAAGAATAACTAATTCGTTTAAAATTGTATAAACTTTGTGTTTGTGTCAAATTTTAATTTATTTTTTGGGGATAATGTGGTAATATTTTCAAATACAAGTCTATTTTTGTCATCCTGGAGGAGTTAAGGTGGAGACTAGAGAAGATATGCTCTGCGAGCAACTGACAGGACTTCCTTATGCGGAGTTCTTTTATCGCAGTGCACCCGAAATTATTCAAAACAAAATAAATAAACCTGTAATGTTATCATTAGATATAAGCAATTTTAAATTTTTTAATGAAATGTATGGCTTCGATATGGGAGACGGTCTTATTAAGAGATGTGTGGAATGGTTCTGCATTGATAATCCGGACTGTGTTCTCGCATATAGAATATACGTTGACCACATTATCATGCTGGTTGAAGCAGGGAACATGACAGAGACCGAGCTGGTGGAGCGGTATGACTTATTGAACCGTACCTTCAGTGATGAGATTAATCAGGAATATACAGCTGCAAGAATCAGAATTTATGCCGGTGCATATTTTATAACCGACAGGGATGAAGAGATTAAGTCAATGATTGATAAGGCTCAGTATGCAAGACGCAGCATTAAGATTAATTATTCAAAAACCATTGCTTTATATACTGTGGATATGCAGGTCAGGACAAGGGCTGAATCAAGGGTAATTCCAATGTTTATGTCAGCACTTGAAAATGACCGTATCAGAGTATATATACAGCCTAAATTTTCAATTGATAAGCAGTGCCTTATCGGTGCGGAGGCTTTATCCAGAATTGAGGATGAGGACGGTAATATTGTATCGCCCGGCGTTTATGTGGATATACTTGAGAATACGGGATTAATTACAAAGCTTGATTATTATGTTATAACAAAGATTATAGAGTTTCAGAAGACATGGATGGAGCAGGGTGCAGAGATTACTACAATTTCCATGAACCTCTCACGAAAGGACTTCTGGGAGAAGGGCTTTATAGATCAGATTGATGAGGATATTAAGAAATCGGGGGTTCCTAAGAAATATTTTGAATTTGAACTTACCGAGACGGCTTTTTGTGAGAATTTTCAGGAGATAGTACGCCAGCTCGATTTCTTAAGAAACAGGGGCTATCGAATCAGCATGGATGATTTTGGCTCAGGCTATAACTCATTATATATGCTTGGCAAGGTACCTATTGATATTATTAAATTTGACAGGGGCTTTGTCTTAAACAGCATTAATGTTGAGGCAGGCAGAAAGATTATGAAGAATCTTGTTAACACTTTTTATGACGTCAATTTTGATGTTATCTGTGAGGGCGTCGAAAGTGTTGAAGAAGAAAAAATTGTATATGAATGCGGATGTAATGCTGTTCAGGGATATCTTCATGACAAACCGTTACCGAGCAGTATTTTTGCAGACAAATATTTAAAAAAGAGTTGAATCAAAGTTAGGAGGATTTAATTATGGCAAGAGGCGGAGGCGGCGGAGGCCGTTCAGGAGGAGGACACAGAAGTGGCGGCGGAAGTCGTTCAAGTTCCAGTCACAGAAGCGGCGGAAGCAGCTTTTCAGGAGGCGGCAGAAGCAGTTTCTCCGGTGGCGGAAGAGGCTACAGCAGCGGCCCAAGACCGGGAGGACCGGGAGGCCCAAGACCGGGTGGTCCAAGACCGGGAGGACCGGGTGGATACTATGGACCACATCATGGACCATATCCGGGACCACATCATTACGGACCAAGACCACGACACAGAAGAAGCAGCGGCTGTGGTTCATTGGCAGCATTGATAATAGTTATTCTTATTATTACATACGCGTTTGCACGCTCAATTTTTATTTCCAGCTGTAGTATGCTCGGAAGCTGTGTAGGCGGAAGTATGGTTAGTATCAGCGGAACACAGAGTACTAAGGAAAGAGAGAAATTAGACAGGGATTTGGTTAATTTCAGCAATGAATGGTATACCGATGAACTGGGCTGGATTAGCTTTGAGAGTGACTTAATCAGCGGAATGGAGCATTTCTATAATAAGACCGGAATTCAGCCATATCTGTACCTTGTGGATTCCAACGGAACAATGGATAATAACCAGATGAATGATTTTGCACATAATATGTATGATACACTTTTTAGTGACGAAGGTCACATGCTTGTATGCTATTTCTCATGTGCAAATGACGGACCTTGGCTTGTTGAGGGCGATTTATATTTGGTTACGGGTCAGGCAACAGAGCTGATTATGGATGATGAGGCTCAGAAGATTTTCTGGAGTACCTATGATTACTATTATGAGGATGCAGACCTTAGTATTGAAGAATTCTATGGTAAGACCTTCAGTACAGCCGGCGATAAGATTATGGCAGGACCTATTCCTTGGAGAAATGTAATCATTGTAGTTGTGGTAGTAGTTGGTGTAGTTATTGCATTAGTTATATTAGTTAAATGGTGGAAAGCTAGAACCAAACAGAAAAATAAAGAGCAGGAAGATCTTGAAAGAATGTTGGATAAACCTTTGGAGACCTTTGGTGACCAGTCACTGAATGATTTGAAGGATAAATATGACGACAAATAATAAATTTACATGAATGAATAAGACAGGCAGAATAGGAGCGCATGATGGCAGAGAATGACAGATTAACCGTGAAGGAAGTATTAATTACAGCAGGTAAAAGGTTTTTGATATTACTTAAATGGTTGTTGATTGGATTTGCTATAGGACTGATTGTAGGTGCAATAAGTACAGCTTTCTCATTCTGCCTGTCCCATGTTACGGAGCTCAGGGGCAGATATCCGTATATTGTTTACGGACTTCCGATTGCAGGACTTGCGATTGTAGGCCTGTATAAGCTTGCATTTAAGGATAAGGATATCGGTACAAATGGTGTTATAACATCTATATGGAGTGAGCCGGATGTTCCGGGGAAAATGGCTCCGCTTATATTTATAAGTACGACACTGACACATTTATTCGGCGGTTCTGCCGGACGAGAAGGTGCGGCTTTACAGTTGGGCGGAAGTCTTGGCTGTTTTTTCGGAAGAATTTTCAAGGTAAATAAATACGACAGAAAAATAATACTTATGTCAGGTATGAGTGCGGCTTTTGCAGCATTATTCGGAACTCCGATGGCAGCAGCAGTTTTTGCTCTTGAAGCGGCAACCGTCGGTTCAATGTATCTGGCGTCGCTGCTTCCGTGTGTTGTGGCGGCGATTGTGGCATGCCAGTTTTCTGCTTCACTTGGGATTTCTCCGGAGAGCTTTCCGGTATCAAATATTCCTGATTTTGGTCCCGTAAGTGCTCTGAAAATTGTTCTGCTGGCAATTTTAGCCGGATTTGTCAGTATATTGTTCTGCTTTATGATGAAATACGTTAAGGTATATTTGGAAAAATGGATTAAAAATCCTTTCCTGCGTGTGTTTGCTGCCGCAGCTCTTTTTCTCCTGATTACCGGAATTATAGGGGGCAACGATTATTACGGAGCCGGAATCCATGTAATCGAGAAGGCTGTAATTGACGGCGAGGCAGTACCTTATGCTTTTATACTTAAAATGTTTCTTACTGCTCTTATTTTGGGCGCAGGCTTTAAGGGCGGAGAGATTGTTCCGTCATTCTATGTTGGGGCAACATTTGGATGTGTGTTCGGACATGTTTTTGGAATTTCACCTGAGTTGTGTGCGGCGATGGGAATGACAGCAATGTTCTGCGGTATTACAAACTGTCCGATAACCTCCATGCTGATTAGTTTTGAATTATTTGGTTTTGAATGTGTTCCGTATATTGTTCTTACGGCAGCTGTAAGTTTTGTGGCGTCAGGTTATTCGGGTATTTATTCGGCACAACGTTTTATGTATTCAAAATACAGTCCAAGATTTAAGGATTCAGATGTAAAGGGGTGAGGGTTTATTAAATCTAATAAAAAAAGTTTCAAGCTTTCTTTTTTATTAATGACTATACTTCCTATTATTATTATGGGAATTCTGATTGCCATATTTACCGGCGTGGCTTTTAAAATGCTTGTAGAAGAAGAGGTTCAGGATAATATGAAGGATATGGCTTATGTTATTTCAAATACAATGGATAAGCTCTATCCGGGAGATTATTCGCTTGCCAGGTCGGATAAATATATGGCGGTGCAGAAGGGCGGCGAATATTTAAATCTTAATGAATATTTTGGACATATTAAAGAAGATACCCAGATGGATATTACTATTTTCTATGGTGATGTAAGGATGATAACAACGCTTACGGATAATGAGGGTAATTCCATGGAAGGAACCACGGTTAATTATGCTATAGAAAAAGCCGTAATAGAGGGAGATGAACCTGCTTTCTATTCAAGTGTTACTGCCGGTTCCAAGGAGTATTATGCTTATTACCTTCCACTGCATAATTCAGATGGAAATGTTGTGGGAATGATTGCGATTCTTAAGAGTTCGTATAAGGTTAAGGCACTTATTAAGAAGTCGGTACATCCGGTATTTTTTATTGTGCTTGCGATTACTGCACTTGCAGGATGTATAAGTTTTGCATATTCACAAAGGATAATTAAATGCTTTGCTTCGGTTAAGAATTATCTGTTGTCAATTAAGAAGGACAAAAATCCCGGAACATTGGATAATAAGCTTTTATCAAGGGGCGACGAGATTGGCGAGATGGCAAATGCGGCAGTTGACATGCAGCGTGCTATTAAGAAGCTTACGGAACGTGACGCACTTACCGGAATATATAACAGAAGATACGCAGGAAGAAAACTTGAAAGTATAATGGAAGCTAACCGCAATACAGGAATGAATTTTGCAGTAGCAATTTCGGATATAGACTTTTTTAAGAATGTTAATGATACATATGGACATGAGGCCGGCGACGAGGTTCTCATTTACATTTCCGGTTTAATAAGAAATTATATGCGTGGCAGAGGTTTTGTTGCAAGATGGGGCGGCGAGGAGTTCCTGATTGTTTTTGAAAAAGAGGATATCTGTCAGGCACAAAAAGAGCTTGAGAAGCTGAGAATTGAAGTAATGAATTCATACGTTTTGTATAATAATACGAAAATAAAGGTTACAATGTCATTTGGAGTGTGTGATGGCACAAACGCTAATCTTAATGATATAATCAGATGTGCCGATGAGAGGCTGTATGCTGCAAAGAATGGCGGCAGAAACCGCATTGTCGGTGATGTTGAAAATGAAATTAATTAAATTTATATGCCTTCTGGCGGATTGGAGAAAGAAATGAGTAATATTATTTTGACCGGTGACAGACCAACGGGAAGACTTCATGTCGGACATTATGCAGGATCCTTAAAGAGAAGAATTGAATTGCAGAATTCCGGCAAATATGATGATATTTATGTAATGATTGCTGATGCACAGGCACTTACCGATAATGCAGATAAGCCTGAAAAGGTACGTCAGAATATTATTGAGGTTGCATTGGATTACCTGTCCTGCGGTCTTGACCCAAAGATTTCAACACTGTTCATTCAGTCCATGGTGCCGGAGCTTACTGAACTTACATTTTATTATTCAAATCTTGTAACACTTGCAAGACTTCAGCGTAATCCTACGGTTAAGAATGAAATTGAGCTTCGTAAGTTTGAAGGAAGCATACCTGTAGGATTCCTTACCTATCCTATCAGTCAGGCGGCCGATATTACAGCTTTTAAGGCAACCTGCGTTCCTGTCGGAGAGGACCAGAAGCCGATGCTTGAACAGACCAGAGAAATCGTAAGAAAATTTAATGATGTATACGGTGAGGTTCTTGTTGAACCGGAAATACTTCTTCCTGATAATAAGGCATGCCTGCGTCTTCCGGGAATTGACGGAATGGCTAAGATGAGCAAGTCCTTAGGGAACTGTATTTATCTTGCGGATACAGAGGAGGAGGTTCGTAAGAAGGTAATGTCAATGTTCACGGACCCTAATCATCTTCGCGTTGAGGACCCGGGCAAGGTTGAGGGCAATCCTGTATTTATCTATC
This sequence comes from Butyrivibrio sp., assembly GCA_045124255.1. Classification (GTDB taxonomy): domain Bacteria; phylum Bacillota; class Clostridia; order Lachnospirales; family Lachnospiraceae; genus Eshraghiella. Next base: position 11,191 of record JBGVLM010000028.1, read on the forward strand.
TTCAGGCTTTCAGCAAGCCGGAGCATTTTGCAGAGTTCCTTCCTGAATATGCTAATCTTACAGAGCTTGAGGAGCATTATACACGCGGCGGACTTGGTGATGTTAAGGTTAAGAAGTTCCTTAACAATGTATTGCAGTCAGAGCTTGCACCAATAAGAGAGAGAAGAAAACAGTGGGAGAAGGATATTCCGGCAGTATATGAGATTCTTAAGGCAGGAAGCGAGAAGGCTCAGGCTGTTGCAGCAAAGACACTGAAAGAGGTTAAGGAAGCCATGCGAATCAATTATTTTGATGATATGGCACTTATTAAAGAACAGGCGGAAAAATATAATAACTAATAATAAAAAAGTATTTCCATAATAGACAATGAGTTTATCCGTGGAAATACTTTTATTTTATCGTTTTAACTGTATACTGCAATCCAGACCGCTTGTATAGGATTTGTTGCCTAGTTTTACGAGTATGGTGTGGGACTTGTCATCACTCAGCTGATATGAGGAGTTGAGAGCGTCCTGCATAAGCTTCATGTATTCGGCGTATATTGCGGATGCTTTGTCCATTATGTCATAAACAGAGTCAGTAGAACTGTGGCTCTCATCCCATGGATTATGCCATTCACTATGCTTCTCATTGCATGGGTCCTCCGAATGAGAAACATCATTAATAAGCAGTGGAGATAAAATATCATATCCGAAAATATAGTGTTCAATTCCGTTAATTGCTTTGTATTTGTGCTCTTTGGAATCTGTAAGCAGGGCACATTCAATATAAAAAGTTGTAAGTGCTGTTTTGATAAGCCTTACGGAAATATCCGTATTATATGTCTTAAGTATCGCTGTGTGCAGAATTCCGGCAATAACATTTTTCTCATAAGGTGACAAATCAATTCTTGCCGAATGTGAGAAATCGGCCTGCCTGAGCTTCTTGTATTCCCACAAAAGTTCCCTGTCCATATCCGTTTCAAGTCCGTAATGTCTGCCCATTGTTTTATTGGAGGTTGAGGTACCGACGCGTCCGTATACATAAGGGTGCATATTGGTGTCCAGAATATAATGTCCCATAAAACCCTGAATATAGGCACAGGCAATGCCGTATGCCTTTTTGTCGTTGATTTTGGCCATGCAGTTAATCATTTCATGGAAAAACTGATTCGTATTCTCCTTATGAAGCTTGTTGCCGATATTAACTCCCTTGCCGACTGTTGCAGGAAGAAAATAGAAAAAAATATCCGGTCCCTGAAGTCCGATAGAAAAGGGATTGCGGTTGTTTCGTATAATTTCCTTAAGCTGTACGTCATCCAATGCTTTATATGATTTAACGCCAAATAAATAATGTGTTACAAAACCCGGCATAATAAAAACTCCTTTGATGCTTTATAGTAACAGTATAACCGAAAAAAATTTTTTGTAAACTGCCGGGGTTGAAATTTTCTTGTTCAGATGATAGAATTGTGCCCGTGCATTAATTGAATGGAGATGAAAAAATGAAATATAAGGTATTAGCATTTGATATAGACGGAACATTGACCAATTCACAGAAGCAGATTGAGGTAAGTACCAAAAATGCAATCCGCAGGGCAGCAGAGCAGGGCTGTACAATAGCGATAGCTACCGGCAGACCTATTCAGGGTGTACGTGAATTTGCCAATGAGCTTAACTTTCAGAAAATAAAAGGCTATGTAATATCACTTAACGGCGGACTTGTAATGTCCTGGCAGGACGGCAAAATTATTCAGGAGAAAAAGATTCCTGCCGAATTCAACGGTAAAATCTGCGATTTGGCAAAGGAACATGGCGTAACACTTCTTACCTATGAGGGAGATGATGTTATTACGGAAAAGCCGGAGGATGAGTATGTTCAGTTTGAGACAAGAATTAACAAAATAAAAGCAAGAAAAGTGGATAATCTTAAGGAATATCTGAATTTTACCGTGCCTAAGTTTATTATGGTGGGAGACGGAGATATTCTTGCAGAGGTTGAGAAGAAGGTAAAGCCTCTGCTTGAAAATGATTTGGATGTCTACCGTTCAGAGCCGTTTTTTTTGGAAATTCTGCCGAAGGGAATTAATAAGGCGAATGCCCTTGAAATGCTGTTGAAGGAAGTCGGTGCAGCAAGGGAAGAATTAATGGCTTTTGGAGACGGCTATAACGATATTTCAATGATTGAATATGCCGGAATGGGCGTGGCGATGGCAAACGGAAATGATTTAATTAAAGAGAAGGCTGACTATGTTGCCCCATCAAATGATGAGGGTGGAATTGCCCATGTCCTTGAAAAATTCGTACTGGACTAACTCACTTTAATGTGTTAAAATCTTAATTAGTTAAAGTGTAAAAACATCAAAGTATTTTTGAATTTTCAGAGGTGTAATTAATGAGTAAGGAAATAAAAACAGGAACCATTGACCATCTTTTTGAGGCTGTTTTAAGCTTGAGGAATATGGAAGAATGCTATGCTTTTTTTGAGGATTTGTGCACTGTTAACGAGCTCGTTTCAATGTCACAGCGATATGAGGTTGCCAAAATGTTAAGAGAGAATAAGACATACCTTGATATTGCTGCTAAGACCGGAGCAAGTACGGCAACAATAAGCAGAGTTAACAGGTCACTTAATTACGGATGTGACGGCTATGAAATGGTTTTTAAACGCTTAGAAGCAGAAGATGGTGTATCCAACGAATAGTTGAATACACCATTTTTTTAGCGGGCTTCTTTTTTGGCAGCGGCTTCCTTTTTGGCAGCCTCTTTTTTGGTAGCCTCTTCCTTCTTTGCAGCCTCTTTTTTGGCGGCTTCTTCTTTTTTCAGAGCTTCTTCATCGGATTTTATCTTATCGATAAGAGTTCCTATTGCCTGCTTTTTGAGAAAAACATCATAGCTTAACATACAGATTAATGAGAACAGCTGTAAAAAATCTCTGTCGGATTGGTTTTCAACATTTGTAAAGGCTTCCCGGCAGGACTCTGTTTTCTTGGCTACATTATCACTGATATATTTGAACTCTTCCTTGACAATACGATAGCATTCCCTGTAAATCTCCTCCATATTGATTTCAGAGGATTTGGAATCCGGACCGAAAAAACGTTCCGTCAGAGGATTCAAAATATTCTGAATGTCACTTATTGAAAGAATATTTTTGAGATAGTAAATAAAAAGAAGCACAATCATGTGGTCCTTGGAATATTTCTTTTTAACAGGCGGCGGAAGCAGATTGTCCTTGGCATAGTTATTAATCATTGTTTTGGTAAGAATTTTATCATCAGGATGACGCTTGGAATTGGACAGATTGGTACTCATAAAAGTAGTTACCTGGTCCATATATAAATCAATGTTCGGAAAATCATCCGGACGTATATGGTCAAGTCTTGATAATGACTGAACTAAATCAGATAAATAATCGTTTTCTGTTGTGGACATCTTATACATCCTCCTTTTGTAAATGTTCAAACTCTATTATATAGTATTGTAAACTATATGACAAGAAAAAATATTCGTGACATTTTCCATATTATGATATATAATGTTAAACAGTAATATATTTACTGATTTATTTATGTGTGGAGGTACAATTAAATGGGTATTATTGCAAGATTTAAGGACATTATGTCAGCTAATATCAATGCACTGCTTGATAAGGCTGAGGACCCTGAGAAGATGATTGATCAGTACATGAGAAATCTTGAGAGCGATTTGGGTAAGGTTAAGGCTGAGACTGCAGCAGTTATGGCTGACGAGGCAAGAGCAAAGAGAGACCTTGATGAGTGTCAGAAGGAAATTGATAAATTACAGTCATATGCTGAGAAGGCTGTTAAGTCAGGTAATGATGATGACGCAAGACAGTTCCTTACTAAGAAGCAGCAGCTTGCTACTCAGTTAAATTCATATCAGCAGACATATGTTATTGCAGCGGATAATGCAGCTAAGATGAGACAGATGCATGATAAGCTTGTTAATGACATTAATGAATTAAGTGCTAAGCGCGATGCAATCAAGGCTAAGATTAAGGTTGCTAAGGCACAGCAGACAGTTAACAAGATTGGTGCCAATATGTCAGGTGCAGACAAGAATCTTTCTGCATTTGCAAAGATGGAAGCCAAGGCAGACAGAATGCTTGATGAGGCTAATGCAATGGCAGATTTGAATGCATCAGGTTTTGACAATTCAATGGAAGAGCTTGAGAGAAAATACCAGACAGTTGCTTCACCGGAAGTTGATGATGAACTTGCAGCTTTGAAGGCTAAGATGGGAATGTAATTATTATGTACATCGGAAAGGAGTTTCGCAAGCGGAACTCCTTTCATTTCAATTTGCGGAATCTCAAAGAGGAGATTCTTTTTTCAATGTGTTACAAATATGGAGGACATGATGGGATTTTTTTCAAAGGTTATAGAATGGGACGAACGCAACAGTAATGATGTTATATTCTGGAAGCATGATGACACTGAGATTAAGAAGGGCAGCCGCTTGGTTATAAGAGCCGGACAGGACGCTGTTTTTATCGTGGACGGCAGGATTGAGGGTATTTTCGTCGATGAGGGTACATACGATATTGAATCAGACATCACTCCGTTTTTATCTACATTAAAGGGATTCAAATTCGGTTTCAAAAGCGGTATGCGTGCAGAGGTGCTGTTTGTAAATACAAGGGAATTTACAATTAAATGGGGAACGTTTAATCCGGTATACATAAAGACACCTGAATTCGCAGGCGGACTGCCTATTCGTGCCTGTGGAAGTTTTAACTGTAAGGTATCTGATTATATTGCACTTATTGATAAGGTTGCCGGAATCCGTAATGAATACAGAGTTGAGGATATCCGGGAAAGAGTTGCAGCGGAGGTTTCGCCTTTACTGATGAAATGGATTGGCAGGGAAGGCAAGGATATTTTTAATCTTCAGGAGAACTCAGAAGCAATAGCAAAGGGAATTCGTGAGGATTTGGATATGCAGATGATTAAGGACGGAATTACTGTTACCGACTTTAAGATTCAGAGCTTCAGTTATCCGGATAACGTCTGGGACAGAATTAATATGGGAAAATAAAAAATGAGTATTTATGATAGATTAAATGACAAACAAAAAGAAGGGGTCTTTACAACAGAAGGCCCCGTTCTTCTGTTAGCGGGTGCCGGTTCGGGAAAGACCGGTGTAATTACACACAGAATAGCATATCTTATTGAAGAATTAGGTGTTAATTCCTACAATATTCTGGCAATTACTTTTACAAATAAGGCGGCTAAGGAGATGAAGGAAAGAGTTGATAAGCTTACCGGATTCGGGGCTGACTCTGCTTGGATTATGACTTTTCATGCCGCATGCGTCAGAATTCTCAGAAGATATATTGACAGACTTGGCTATGGTACGAATTTTACAATTTATGATTCGGATGACCAGAAGACACTTATGAAGGAAATCTGTAAAAGACTGGATATTGATACGAAGATGTACAAGGAGAAAATGCTTCTTGGCGAGATTTCCAAGGCTAAGGACGAGCTTATAACACCTGATATTATGTATCAGAATTCCGGCTCGGATTACCGCAGAATGAGAATAGCCGATGTATACAGGGAATATCAGGAGCAGCTTAAAAAGAATAATGCGGTGGATTTTGATGATATTATTAATCTGACGGTTGAGCTTTTTAACACCGATTCTGAAGTACTTTCGTATTACCAGGACAGATTCAGATATATCATGGTTGATGAGTATCAGGACACAAATACGGCACAGTTTAAATTAATTAAGCTTCTTGCAGGAAAGTACAGAAATCTGTGTGTTGTGGGTGATGATGACCAGTCAATTTACAAATTCAGAGGTGCCAACATTATGAACATCCTGAATTTTGAACAGTATTTTCCGGAAGCAAAGGTTATCAAGCTTGAGCAGAATTACCGTTCAACAGGCAATATTCTGAATGTTGCAAACGCTGTTATCCGTAATAATGCAGGACGTAAGGACAAAAGTCTCTGGACGGAAAGCGAGTCAGGAGAGAAAATCGGTTTTCAGGTATATGACACCGAATATGATGAAGCGAGGGGTATTGTAACGGATATTTTTAATAAGACAGAGAATGACGGCTATGCATATAATGATTGTGCTGTTCTGTACAGAACCAACGCACAGTCCCGCGTTATAGAAGAAAAACTTATTCAGGAGAATATTCCGTACAGAATTTACGGCGGAATTAACTTTTATGCGAGAAAGGAAATCAAGGATATTCTTGCATATCTTAAAACAATTGATAATGCCAGAGATGACCTTGCGGTAAAGCGAATACTTAATGTTCCGAAGCGTGGTATCGGTGCAGCAACCGTTGATAAGCTTATGAGCTATGCCTACGAAAATGACATGACCTTCTACGATGCATTGAGAAATGCAGATGATATTCCGAGCGTTGCGCGTGCTGCTGCGAAAATAAAGGGCTTTGTTAATCTGATTCAGGTATTCCGTGCAAAACAGTCGGAATATTCAATTAAGAAACTGATTGAGGATATTATGGAGCAGACGGAATATGTTGATTTCCTTGGCGAAAGTGATGCTCCTGAGGAAGTTAATGAAAGAGTACTCAATATTGATGAATTGATTTCAAAGGCTGCTGCATATGAGGAAAAGGAAGATTTTCCGACTCTTGCAGGTTTCCTTGAAGAGGTAGCGCTTGTTGCAGATATTGATAATCTTGATTCCGAACAGAATGTGGTATCGCTTATGACATTGCACAGCGCAAAGGGACTGGAATTTCCTGTGGTATATATGCCGGGAATGGAGGATGGGCTTTTCCCTTCGTACATGTCAATAAGTGATGGTGATATCGGAGAAATAGAGGAGGAGCGAAGACTCTGCTATGTAGGAATTACCAGGGCGAGAGAGCAGTTAACCCTTACAGCTGCAAAACGTCGTATGGTTCGTGGAGAAACCCAGCTTAACAGAACCTCAAGGTTTGTAAATGAAATTCCGAAGGACTTTCTTGTAGTAAGCGGACAGAGTGTTAAGCCCAAATATTCACAGTATTCAACGCCTGATATTTTCAGCCTTCCGCCAAGAGAACCGGGGCAGACTGCATTTAAATCTTTCCAGAAGGATATTTTAAAGCAGGGTGCTTTTGACAAAAATAATTCGCAGGTATTGTCAAGTCTCAGTTATTCGGAAGGAGACAGAGTCCGTCATATTAAATTCGGTGAGGGCACTGTTAAGGAAATAAAATCCGGAGGCAGGGATTTTGAGGTAACTGTTGACTTTGATACTGCCGGAGTTAAGAAGATGTTTGCTTCATTCGCAAAATTAACTTTAATTTAATGTTTTTTATATGGAAAAATGTATAGTTTCGTGTTAAAATGTAAATAGCTATAAATTGAGTGATATTATATTCACAGAAAGGATCGGATATTATGAAGAAGATATATGATTGTTTAAATTCAGAACCGGTTATTGTAGAGGCACCTAAGCGTAAGAATACTGCAATTAAGGTATTTGCAATTATCGGTGTTATTGCTGCTGTAGCAGGAGCTGCTTATGCTCTTTACAGATATTTTAAGCCGGATTATCTTGAAGATTTCGAAGACGATTTCGATGAGTATGAAGATGATTACGAAGCATAATTCCTTATAGGATAATCGGAAATGCGGGGATTTGACAACCCCGCTTTCTTTTTTGGAGGTCACATTGGATAATAGAGCAAGAAACGAACTGATAGCAGTTCTCGTTGGTCTTGCCATGATTATAACAGGCGTCTGCCTATTTACTTCAAAAGCAACCTTTTCATCGGATTTTTTACTGGGAGAGGGATTTTGGGAATGGTGGAAAATACTGTTGGCTTTTGTTCCGCTGATAGTTGGAATTGTGTTGTCGGCAATTAAGCCGAAGCTTCGAATTGCTAAAATTGTGGCTTTATTGGGAGCATTTTGTCTCATAGCTGTTATCATGGCTGGTTCAACGATAATTATAGAGAAGAAAATAATGCCTTTCGAATGGATTATATATTTTGGTTTAATAATCGGAGGGCTTTTAATATTTCTTTTTGCATTATTTGCAAATAAGAAAAAATAGATTAGAGGTATATATGAAAAAAGGTGAGATTTATACAGGGAAGGTAGAAAGAGTGGACTTTCCCAACAAGGGAATTGTTATATGTGAGGAAGGTAAAGTAATTGTTAAAAATACAATTCCCGGACAGACTGTCAGATTTATGATTAATAAAAAAAAGGGTGACCGATGTGAGGGACGCCTTTTAGAGATAGTGGAGAAATCTGCGCTTGAGGAGAATAACAAAACCTGTCCGCATTTTGGTGTCTGCGGCGGCTGTACATATCAGAGTATGTCATATGATAAGCAACTTGCCATGAAGGAAGCCCAGGTTAAGAGAATCCTTGACAATGTCTGCAGCGATTATGAATTCCTTGGAATTACGGGAAGTCCGATTACAGAGGGCTACCGCAATAAAATGGAATTTTCCTTCGGTGATGAGGAGAAGGACGGTCCTCTTGCTCTTGGAATGCATAAAAAGGGCAGCTTCTATGACATTGTAACCGTAGAGAACTGTCAGATAGTTGATGAGGATTTCAGGAAAATTCTTCAGGCTACATTGTCATATTTTAAGGAAAGAAATATTCCTTTCTATCACAAGTTAAGGCATGAGGGTTATCTCAGACATCTTCTTGTCCGTAAAGCCAAGAAAACCGGCGATATCCTGATTGATTTGGTAACTACGACACAGATGTCAGTTGATTTAAAGGAATATGCCGATTCACTTTTAAATCTACAGCTTAAAGGAAGCATTGCAGGCATTCTGCACACCTTAAATGATTCTCTTGCCGATGTTGTAATGAATGACCATACAGATATCCTGTACGGCAGGGATTATATAGTTGAGGAACTGCTCGGACTCAGTTTTAAGATTACTCCGTTTTCATTCTTCCAGACCAATTCACTTGGTGCAGAGGTTCTGTATGATAAGGTGCGTAATTTTACAGGTGATGTAGACAATAAGACTGTATTTGACCTCTACAGCGGAACGGGTACTATTGCACAGATTGTTGCGCCTGTTGCGAAAAAGGTTGTCGGTGTGGAGATTGTTGCGGAAGCCGTTGAAGCCGCTAAGGAGAATGCCAAGCTCAACGGTCTTGACAACTGTGAGTTCATTGCCGGCGATGTGCTTAAGGTAGTAGGCGAACTTACGGACAAGCCGGACATGATTATCCTTGACCCGCCTCGTGACGGAATTCATCCGAAGGCAATTGAGCATATAATTAATTTCGGTGTTGACAATATCGTATATGTGTCCTGCAAGCCGACAAGCCTTGCGAGGGATTTGGTGATATTTGAGAGCAGGGGATATAAGATGGTGAAGGCAGCGTGTATTGATATGTTTCCGGGAACTTATCATACAGAGACGGTAATTCTTTTGACTCGTTGTATCTTTGAGGAAAGATAGAGGTACCTATGATAAAAATATCTTCTGTATGCAAAACATACAAATCCAAAAGAGGTAAATCACACCAGGCCTTAAAAAACATTAATTTAATTCTGC
>JBGVLM010000029.1:0-9899 GCA_045124255.1 Butyrivibrio sp.
GAGCATGCAATGCTTCTCTTAGAGACCAATTCCTACAAACAGGTCTCCTCCATGACCGGAATTTCGGTCAGCACCCTATACCGCACTAAGCTGCGGAAAGAGGTGTAAAAAAGAACTTACACACTTTACTTGACAAACCCCTTAATAAAGTCTGACTTCTCACTGCCAAATCGTGTCAGTGGCAAACCTACCGCCAAGAACACCTTTGCTTCACATAAGCCCCTTCGTCTTAATTCCTTCGCAACCGCTGCCAGAGTTAAAAGATAAAATGTATCATCCTCTGTCTTTGTGCTTTTTACTTCCTGTCTGTTGCCTCCGACCTTGTAATATCTTCCTTTATACTCAAGAACGCCATCAAATAATGCAGGCTCAGTTGTAATTTCCTTCACTCCGGTAACGAATACCTGCGAAGAGGTTTTAATATTACTCCAGCCGTGGTCAATACCAATTACTTCGATTTTGTTATTCATCGTCTGCTTCCTCCTATTCAATCTAAATCTGAATTTCATTACTGCCTCTACTTTCCAAGGATTTTCTTCATACATGGAAAGCAATAGTCGTTTGACTGCTTATACGGACATCCCACACACTTTTCAGGAATTTTCTTTTCCGTAACAGTCTCTTGATTCGTTTTGCAACACTTATTCATTGCACATCTGTGATTGTTGCCCCAAAAGAACTTGCAGTGCATACAATCTCTTAACTCTCTGTCAAATCTCCTTCGCTCTCTTTCTACTTTATCCAACTTCTTTGATTTGTTTTTCTGATTGATTCCCAAAGTATTCCTCCTCTCCAAGGAGAAACGCTTCCATAATCCTGTCTGCTCTTGCCGCAACCTTCAAACAAGAGAACAAAATCACAAACCAAAACACTAAGACAAAACTGATTCCTGTCATAATAACAACCATTTCCTACATCCTCCTTAATTGATACAAGCAAATAATCTGACTTGTCTGCTTTTATAAAAAGCATGTAGGTATACGCCGGTCTTCTAGACCCCTATATCGCCCCGTATACATAAAGGTGTGCTCACCTTCGGGAGTTACAGGCGAGCCGCTTAATGCGTTCACGACGCCTTCCTTTGTGACGAAAGACTTTCTCTTCTGTTTGCCTTGTGAAGATAAGGACGACTTTCTCGCCCTCCATGGGTTATTATCCTTACGCAACATCCTTATTCTCCCTTTACCAGATTTAAGTCCAACTCCTCGTCCTTCATCTTTCGATCCTTCAAACTACTAATGCGAAAGCTGTGACCGCTGTCCTCAGGGTGAATGCCCCGTAATTTCACTCAGCCTGTAACTGAAATATTCAATTGTATACCCAAGATTTCTCTTAGGATGTAGCTATTGTAAGCCCAAATCTATAATTGATACAGTGACAATCCTGGTGCATTTTTCTGATTTTGGACACTATTCTGGTGTTTTTTTGTTTTTGACATTTTCCTCAATCTTATTCCACACATGTTTAGGTAATAACCTTGCAGGTTCACGATATTGCTCTAAAAACGCCTCAAAGATTTCAGTATTGATAAGAGCTGAATTACCAACCTTATATAACGCTCCTGCTTTATTAACCAATGTCATTAAGTGTGTTTTACTCATGCTATAGATAATGGAACCCTCTGTCGCATTTACATACTTTTTCATCACATCCTTTGTCTCAGCATAAGTCTTATAGGAATATCCCATCTAATCACCTTCCTTTCCTGCCTCAAAAAGTGGGTGTTTCAAAGGTATCGGTGCCTGCCTAAACTGCTCCATGTATTCATCAAATATCTCTAGATTAATCAGCACCGTACCGCCCGTTCCCTCATTTATCTTATAGGTTGCTCCTGCTGCTCTTGCCATCTCAATAAATCTGTGATGACCTATGCCATAAATAATGGAGCCTTCACCTATTCTCACAAACTTCTTAACTACCTGTTTATTAGTTCCGGGTACTTTGTAAAGGTGTTTCATATATTCATCCAACCTTTCCTTATGTATTAATTCCGTTCTCGGAAGCTTATATAATGCTCCTGCTGCTATCGCTATTAACCTAATATCTTCATTCTGATACAAGGTAGTTGCTTCAACCACTCTTATATATCTTTTAGATATATAAGAGGCTTTACTTCCTGCTTCTAACTTAATTGCCATACAACCTCCTACTTATAAAAATCATCATCTACTATACGAAAGGTTTCTAAATATTCATCTATAATTTCCAGCTTTACAAGTACCATCTGACCAACCTTGTAACATGCCTTTGCGTCTTTCGCAATCTGCATAAACTTTGATATTCCCATATGATACATTTCTGCGCCCTCGTCATATCTGACAAACTTCTCATTAGCTTTTTTCTTATAGTCTAAATATGTTTTTGTATGCTCCATAATAGTCTCCTTTCAAATCCAATCATTTCATATAAGTTTCGTGCTAACATGACTTAAATTCGTATAAAAATTTTACGCATTATCTTTCCTATAACGCAAAAAAGAGGATATCTTCTAAATTTCTTTAGAAAATATCCTCTATATAGTGCTGTTTCTATTAAATTGTGGACTAAGAGTTCTTCACCAAGCTATGTTAAGCTCTGTTTGACTATGAAAAAAATTGGTCAAAAGTTGGTCAAAACGCCTTGACTAACTGGATTTATGAATGCTTCAAAGCCTGTAAACCCTTGATTTTCCTAGGTTTTTACTTATCCAAGCTCTTCATCGTAGGGAACAACAGTACATCCCTTATCGCCGGTGAATCGGTCAACAGCATTACCATTCTGTCGATACCAAATCCGATACCGCCTGTCGGAGGCATACCGATGTCGAGTGCATTAAGGAAGTCCTCATCTGTGTGATTAGCCTCTTCGTCGCCGGCAGCAAGAAGCTCCTCCTGTTCAGCGAAACGCTCTCTCTGGTCAATCGGGTCGTTAAGCTCTGAGTATGCATTTGCCATTTCCCAGCCATTCATGAAGAACTCGAAACGCTCAACATATTCCGGATTCTCAGGTTTCTTCTTGGTAAGAGGAGAAATCTCAATAGGATGGTCCATTAAGAATGTAGGCTGGATTAAATGCTCCTCAACAAATTCCTCAAAGAAGAGATTTAAGATGTCGCCCTTCTTATGGTGCTCCTCAAATTCAACATGATGCTCCTTAGCAACCGCTCTTGCTTCCTCAAGAGTATGAATTTCATTAAAGTCAACGCCTGCATATTTCTTGACTGCGTCAACCATTGTAATTCTCTCAAAAGGCTTACCAAGGTCCATTTCAATTCCGTTGTAGGTAATCTTTGTTGTGCCAAGAACTTCCTGTGCAACATGTCTGTACAGATTCTCGGTAAGGTCCATCATACCATGGTAATCAGTAAATGCCTGATATAATTCCATAAGTGTGAATTCCGGATTGTGTCTTGTATCAAGACCCTCGTTACGGAATACACGTCCGATTTCATAAACCTTCTCAAGACCGCCGACGATAAGTCTCTTTAAATACAACTCAAGTGAAATACGAAGCTTCAAATCCTCATCAAGGGCATTGAAATGTGTCTCAAAAGGTCTTGCAGCGGCACCGCCCGCATTGGCAACAAGCATTGGTGTCTCAACCTCCATAAATCCCTGTGAATCAAGGTATTTACGGATTGCTGTAATAATTTTGGAACGTTTAATAAATGTATCCTTAACCTCAGCATTCATAATCAAATCAACATATCGCTGACGGTATCTTAAATCTGTATTGGTAAGGCCATGGAACTTCTCAGGAAGAATCTGAAGACTCTTTGAAAGAAGTGTTACCTTCTCGGCATGAATTGACTTCTCACCTGTCTTGGTCTCGAAAACCTGTCCTGTTATACCGATTACATCACCTATATCAAATTTCTTAAAATCTGCATAATCCTCTTCTCCGATACTGTCCCTTGCCACATATGACTGGATGGTACCCTGGAGGTCCTGAACATGACAGAATGAAGCCTTTCCCATAACACGCTTTGACATCATTCTTCCTGCAATAGTAACAGTCTGTCCGTTTAAGCTCTCAAAATTATCCTTAATTTCCTGACTGTGGTGTGTTACATCAAATTTGGTTATTTCAAAAGGATTCCTGCCTCTTTCCATTAAATCCTTTAACTTATCTTTTCTTACCTGAATTAAGGCATTTGTATCCTGAACCTGCTGTCCATTATTCTGCTCTGCCAAAATTTTCACTCCTTTATAATTAATCTCTTGTAACCTTAACTACCTTATACTGAGTTGCTCCTGCCGGAGTATCAACCTCAACAATATCGCCTGCCTGTTTGCCGATTAAAGCTTTTCCAAGAGGAGATTCGTTAGAAATTTTGTTCTCAAGGCTCTTTGCCTCTGTTGAACCAACAAGCTTGAACTCAAGCTCTTCATCAAATTCCATATCTATTACCGTTACAACACATCCAAGGTTGGCTGTGCCCTTGCCGGTTGAATCGTCATCTGCTACCTCTGCATTTTTGAGGATTTTCTCGATTTCCTCAATTCTTGCCTCTATATCTCTCTGCTCATCCTTAGCTGCATCGTATTCAGCATTCTCTGAAAGGTCGCCCTGTTCTCTTGCCTCTTTAATTTTCTGTGCAACTTCTTTTCTCTTATATACCTTAAGATCCTGTAATTCATCCTCGAGCTTTTTAAGACCCTCGTATGTCATTAAATTCTTCTTCTCTGCCATAATACTTTACACACCTTTACCTTTCTGCTTACCGAAAAAAAACACTTTCGGCCATTAACAATTCATATTATTATAAGATAAATAAAATTCATTTGTCAATCATTCTTTTGTCCAACAGCTCAAAGAGCTCCGAAAGACTTTCGGTATGATTAACCTCATCCCTTAATGCGGCACAATTATGAAGTCCCGTAGTATACCACGAAACATGCTTACGCATTTCTCTGACCACCATAAATTCAGGCTTATACTCTACCATAAGCTTAGCATGACGTTTAATCATCGCCTTGCGCTCGGCAACCGTCGGCGGCATAGGCATTTTCTCTCCTGCCAATGCAGCATTAATCTCCCTGAATATCCATGGATTACCCTTTGCACCCCTGCCTACTGCAACTCCTGCACAGCCGGTTTCCTTCATCATTCTCAAAGCGTCCTCACCCGTGAAAATATCACCGTTTCCGAATACCGGAATCGAAACCCTGTCCACGACCTGTCTGATTATATCCCAGTCCGCCTTACCTGAATAGAACTGTTCCCTTGTTCTTCCGTGAACGGTTACCGCAGCAGCACCGGACTCCTCCATAATATGTGCAAATTCCACTGCATTGATATTGTCTTCATTAAAGCCCTTTCTGAACTTTACCGTTACGGGTACGTTAACACGTTTTACCATTGCCTCAACAATCTGTGACGCAAGCATCGGATTCTTCATAAGTGCAGAGCCCTCGTTATTATTAACAACCTTTGGCACCGGGCAGCCCATGTTTACATCAAAGCCCGCAAAACCCCTGTCCTCAAGTCTTGAAGCAATCTCTCCCATTATCTCAGGCTCAGAACCGAACAGCTGTAAGGAAACAGGTGCCTCCTCAGGCTTTGTAAGCATTAAAAGCTCCGTATTTTTGTTATTATAAAGAACGGCTTTTGCGCTTACCATCTCCGTTACCATATAACCGCAGCCCTGTTCCTTGCACAGAAGCCTGTACGGAAGGTCAGTGACACCTGCCATTGGCGCAAGCATAACCGGATTTTCTATTTCCAATGTTCCAATTTTCATTCTATTCCATCTCCGGCTCTTCGTTAAGGAAAAATACCTTATAGAACATTTCCAATGCTTCAAATGCATCCTTATGCTCCTCGCGAAGCTTTTTTATCTTAAGTGCGGCTCCTATTTCATCATAAAGCAAATCGCCCTCATCTGCGGCTGTTTCCAGAAGCAGGCTTCCGTCCTCCTCAAATTTAACAATTAATATTCCGCCCACATCCTCCGTAAAAAGAACACACATTATTTTCAGTTCGTCCTTAATACTGTCGGGAAGACGTTCAAATCCTTCATTAATAAAATATTTGCGGTCATACGCACTTGCTGCGCACAAAACTGTCTCTTCCATATAACCTCCTATACATATCCGTATACGCCGCGAACGGAAACCTCACCCGACCTGACGCATACAATTTCTCCGCTTTCATTCTGAACCAGCAGCTCGCCGTCTGCATTTATTCCTCTTGCAATTCCCTTAAACTCAGAAGCTGTTCCGATAACAACGACCTCCTTATTAAGGTTTACAAGCTTCTGCTCATATTCCTTTTTCAGTCCTGACATATTCTCATTAACTAAATATATATCATAATATTTTTCAAAGCAGTTTCCAATCTCAGCTATAAGCCTGTTTCTGTCAACAGATGTTACACCTTCAATGGCTAAGGACGTTGCTCTGTCTGAAAGCTCCTTTGTAAAACCTGACATACTCACATTGATACCCATACCTGCAATAACATAGCTGATACCGTTATTTTCAAAAGAAGCCTCCGTTAAAATACCGACAAGCTTCCTGCCGTTTACTACTATATCATTCGGCCATTTTATCCGGGCGTCAATCTGAGTAATTCTGTTAACTGCCTCCTGACATGCCATGGCAGCCACAAGAGTCAGTGAAGCCGTGTTACACGGTTTTATATCGGGCTTTATAAGAAAAGACATCCATATGCCGTCTTCCGAGCCCGATTCCCAGCTTCTCCCAAGTCTGCCCCTTCCTCCGGTCTGCCTTTTTGCAATCAGCAAAGTACCGTTTGGAAGACTGCTCCGGTTTCTTTTTAACTCATTATTCGTTGAATCAATTTCATCGGTAATCTGAATTTTACTGCCAAACCATTTTGTTTTTAAGCTTTTATGTATTGCTTCTGCACATAAAACATCGGGACATACAATCCCACGATTACCGTACAATTCCTGTCCCGACACAACATCTCTATTCTGTTCATTCTCTTCGGACATATATACGCCCATCAGAAGCCTCCAACTGCCACATAGCTCAAATATGCAATAACCCATATAATTACTGCTGCGGCCTCAAGAATAATTCCATTGACCTTCTTATCATTCATAAGGTGCTTAATTCCCGTCAGAAAATTCATTGCACCGCCAATGATAAAAATAACAGGAAACATCCATGCATTACCACGTGTATTCATAAAGGTTAATACAGCAAATACAACTGCCGCAAGCCCTAAAATAACATTTAAAATGTCAATTATTATTCTTATTACTCTGGAAGAGCTCTTTCCTGAAGAAAACATACGGGGTACCTTCCTGTTCTAAAAAGTCTACCCCGTTATAATACTATAAATTTCCCAAGGTTGCAACCATTACAGCCTTAATGGTATGCATTCTGTTCTCTGCTTCATCAAATACTACTGACTGTGCAGATTCAAAAACCTCTTCCGTAACCTCTTTTTCCTTAACGGCAGGAAGGCAGTGCATGAAGATTGTCTCCTTCTTACCGGTCTTAGCCATCAATTCTGAATTAATCTGATATGGAGTAAGCAGTCTGATTCTCTCAGCAGCCTTATCCTCCTCGCCCATTGAGCACCATACATCAGTATATAATACATCCGCACCGGCAACTACATCTGTTGAATCTGATATTGTAATTGTACTGCCTGATTCCTCAGCGTAGCTCTTACATAACTCCACTAATTCATCAGTAGGCCATAATTCCTTAGGTGCACAGATTACAAAGTTAACTCCCATCTTTGCAGAACCAATCATAAGGCTGTTTGCCATATTATTACGTCCGTCACCCATATATACAAAATTAAGTCCCTTAAGATATCCAAAATGCTCCTTCATTGTAAGGAAGTCTGCAAGAATCTGTGTAGGATGGTATTCATCAGTAAGTCCGTTCCATACGGGAACGCCGCTGTATTTAGCCAAATCCTCCACAGTCTGCTGTGAAAAGCCTCTGAACTCAATACCGTCAAACATTCTTCCGAGAACTCTTGCGGTATCCTTAACACTCTCCTTATATCCCAGCTGAATATCCTCTCTTCCGAGATATTCTGCGTGTCCGCCTTCATCAAGACATCCGATTGTAAAAGAACATCTTGTTCTTGTAGATGGCTTTTCAAAAATCAAAGCAATGTTCTTGCCCTTAAGGCTGTTTCCTGTTATACCCTGTTTCTTCTTAGCTTTTAAATCAGCCGCCAGATTCAGAAGATAATCTATCTCTTCTGCTGTAAAATCCTTAAGTGTTAAAAAGCTGCGTCCCTTTAAATTCATAATTATGACTCCTCGTAAAAAATATATAAATTAGTTTTCTTTACCAACCTCTACAAGTGACTTGGCAAGGCCTGCCATTCCCTGAATCTCGGATGGAATAATAATCTTAGTCGCCTGACCGTCTGCTGCCTTTGCAAATGCTTCAAGACTCTTTAATCTTAATACTGCCTCGTCAGCACCTGCTTCCTTGATATATCTGATACCTTCTGCATTAGCCATCTGTACGGCACGAATGGCCTCTGCCTGACCTTCTGCTTCACGGATTGTTGCTTCTCTCTTAGCCTCTGCTCTGAGAATTGCAGCCTCCTTCTCAGCCTGTGCTTCAAGAATTGCAGCCTGTTTCTTACCTTCTGCGATGGTAATGTTTGCCTTTCTCTCACCTTCTGCTCTTGTCTCCATCTCACGACGTTCACGCTCTGCCTTCATCTGCTTCTCCATCGCATTCTGAATCTCAGCAGGTGGGATAATGTTCTTAAGCTCAACTCGGTTAACCTTAATTCCCCAAGGGTCTGTTGCCAAATCAAGCTCTGTTCTCATCTTAGTGTTAATAATCTCTCTTGATGTAAGAGTCTGGTCAAGCTCAAGCTCACCGATAATATTACGAAGTGTTGTAGCTGATAAATTCTCAATAGCCATAATCGGATATTCAACACCGTAAGCATAAAGCTTAGGGTCTGTAATCTGATAATATACAACCGTATCAATCTTCATTGTAACGTTATCCTTGGTAATAACCGGCTGTGGCGGGAAATCAACAACCTGCTCTTTAAGGCTCATTCTCTTAACAGCCTTGTCGATAAACGGAAATTTAACGTGAATACCTACGCCCCATGTAGCCTTATATGCACCAAGCCTCTCAAGGATAACCGCATGTGCCTGAGGAACAACCTTAATACATGACGCAAAAATAATTAAAATAATAACAAGTGCAATAATAATTGCTCCAACCTGTCCTGCCGAAACTGCTGATAATAACATACTCCTAATCCTCCTGTTTAATAAAATCCCAAACTCTTAATTATTAATTTTCCTGACAATTAATTTTACTCCCGTAATGCTTACAATCTTAACCATTGTACCCTCAGGAATAACTTCTGAATCGCTCTCTGCTCTTGCTGTCCACTCCTGTCCGTTGACAACCGCACATCCGCTGTTCATATTGTTGTTGATTTCAATAGTAACCTTGGCATTGGCGCCGATAAGGCTGTCAAGGTTAGTCTTATTGTCTCCAACCTTAAGAACTCTTTCAACAAATGGTCTTGTGAAAATGAGTAAAAGTACGGATACAACAACAAACACGGTAATCTGTGCCCAAACCGGAGCATTGAAAAGAGCAAGAATGAATGCGACGACTCCGCCCGCTGCAAACCATATCGTTGTAAGGCTTGTTGTACATACCTCCAAAATGATACATAAGATGGTAAGCGCAAGCCAAATCCAAATAAATGGATTATCCATAGTACTGCCTCCTTCCTAATGTAAGGTATAATTAAATTATACGAAGTTAATTGTACTACAATTATTATTTTTTTTCAATGATACAAAATTTTGAGTTTCCCCATTTTTTCAGAAGCTAAATCACATCCAAAATAAAAAAGCAAAAACACTGCACTAATGTTATAATTAAATCACGACAAAATAAATAAAACAAAGGAGTGTTTTTGCATGATTAATT
>JBGVLM010000030.1:0-10076 GCA_045124255.1 Butyrivibrio sp.
AACAGGAGAGAAAAGAACTATTACCTGATTGACACTAGGACAATTATATCATGGGCTTAACTAAGCCGATTGATATTTATATAAAAAATAAAGAAAGGAAAAGTATAAATCTTTATCTAAAAGATATTATACGAGGAGAGATATTGATGAACGCAAATGTAGCAATTCAGGTTTTACCGCATGTTGATACGGATGAAGAGGTTATCCGCATTGTTGATGAGGTAATTGATTATATCAGAAGCACGGGTTGTACATATTATGTAGGACCATGCGAAACAGCGATTGAAGGAGAGTATGAGGAACTGATGGAAATCGTTAAGAACTGCCAGTATATTGCAATTAAGGCAGGCTGCCCTAAGGTTGCTTCTTATGTTAAGATTTCCTTCAGCCCTGAAGGCGGTGTGCTTACCATAGATGAAAAGGTTACAAAGCATCATAAACAGTAAGCAAATTCATATAAATTTAATGATAAATGATTTACTCCCTTAATGCCGGATTAGGTATTAAAAATAAGTTTTGGCTTAATAATAGATGATGAGGAAAAGAAAATGGAAAAATTTTTTAAACTAAAAGAACGCAATACAACAGTGCGTACGGAAATAACAGCAGGTGTAACCACTTTTTTTGCAATGGTTTACATTTTGATGGTTAATGCAAATATGTTTTCTGACCCGCTTGGTGACGGCAGCAACCATTTAGGAGTTTCTTTTGGTGCTATTTATATTGCTACGGCAATATCCGCGATTATCGGTACGGTTTTAATGGGACTTATCGCCAACCTGCCGCTTGCACTGTGTACGGGAATGGGACTAAATGCTTTCTTTGTATATACTGTATGTCTTGAAATCGGATTAAGCTATTCAAATGCACTTGTGCTTATTTTCTTTGAGGGAATTGTTTTTGTACTTCTTACAATAACCGGACTACGAAAGAAAATGTTTGACGCAATACCAAAACCGGTACGTGACGCAACTACGGCAGGAATCGGTTTGTTTATTGCATTTATCGGTTTACAGAGTTCCGGTATTATTGTACCAAGCTCATCAACGGCGGTAACTCTCGGTTCCTTTAATATACTGAAGGGAAACTGGGGCAGCATGATGCCTGCCGTTGTTACGATAATTGCATTCCTTGCCCTGATTATTATGGAAAAAAAGAATGTTAAGGGCTCGGTGCTTATTGCGATTGTAGGAGGTACAGGCTTATATTACCTGTTTGGATTAACTGTTCCTGATTTCTATGCCGGCGTAAATGTAACAGTCGGAAGTCCTTTCGAGGCATTCGGACAGTTTGCAAATGAAGCCTTTGGAAAGGTCTTTACGGAGGGCTTTGATTTCAGTGCATTTATTGCTGAACACGGAGTTGCCAATCTTATAATCACTATTATAACAACAGCACTTGCATTCTGTATGGTGGATATGTTTGATACAATGGCAACACTTTACGGCGCGGTATCACAGGGAAATATTCTGACAGAGGACGGACAGGTCCCTAAAATGGAAGAAGCAATGTTTTCAGATGCTGCAGCAACAATGGCAGGAGCAGTCTGCGGTACCTCAACCGTTACCACGGTTGCAGAATCTGCATCAGGTATAGTTGCGGGCGGAAGAACGGGACTTGCTGCAATTGTGTCAGCAGTTATGATTTTAATTGCAATGTTTTTAAGTCCGATAGCACAGTTAATTCCTAACTGTGCAACTGCTCCGGCACTTATATATGTTGGTGTACTGATGATTTCATCCGTTAAAGGTATCGACTGGAAATCAGTGGATATTGCAGCACCTGCTTTTATGACAATGGTTATGATGCCATTATCATATAATATTTCGTATGGAATTGCCTTTGGAATAATAACTTATGTAGCTGTAAATTTATTTACAGGCAAGGCGAAAGATGTTAAAATCAGCACATGGATTATTGCATTGCTGTTTGTGGCAATGTTAATTCTGACGCATTAGTTATAATTACACACGAGGAGGAACATAATAATGAATGTGTTTATTGGAGCAATTGGCGTTTTGCTTATTATAGGCGGTTTTGTAGTGTTAGGACTGTATAAGAGCTGCAGAACGGGACTTAAGGCATATACACCGATGTGGATTATCGGAATGGTTCTTTTTGTACTGTCATTCAGTTTTACAATCATTCCAACCGGATATACGGGCGTAAGAGTAGTATTCGGTCAGGTTAATGACACTCCTGCACCAAACGGATTATGCTGGAAGATTCCTTTTGCAGAGGAGATTAAGAAGGTTAACAACAAACAGCAGGATATCGAATTCTCAGGTGAAATCTGGGGTGAGACATCTGAGAGGACAGCTATCAGCTTTAGCGGAATTATTGTTACATATTCAATTTCCGGCGATAAATCTGCATGGATATATTCCCATGTTTCCAATTATGAGGATAATCTTGTCTCAACGGCACTTGTCTCATCTGCAATTAAGACTGCGAGCAAAACTTTGGCGGATGTAGATGCTACTAACCGAGGAAAGATTGAACCGCTTGCACAGGAAACAATCCAGGCATCGCTTGACGGCAAATACGGAGCAGGCGTTGTAACGGTTAATAAGGTCGTTATCAATAATGTGGATTTTGAGGAATCCTATAATGCTGCCATTGCTGCAAAACAGCAGGCACAGCTTGAATATGAACAGCAGCAGATAATCAACCAGAAAAATGTTGAACAGGCAGAGGCAGAGGCGGAGGCTGCAATTGCAAAAGCAAACGGAGAGGCAGAAGCACTCAAAATTGCAGCACAGGCAGAAGCAGAGGCCAATAAGACCATAGCAGATTCTTTGTCAGACGATATTTTTACTAACTATATGCTGGATAAATGGAACGGAGAGCTTCCGTTGGTTGTCGGAGACGGTCAGACAATTTTTGATTTGGGTTCTTATCTGGAAAAATAATAGCATTATATTGCAAGGAGATTGGTGGTCATGGATAGAAAATACTTATGTATTGATTTAAAGTCCTTCTATGCCTCTGTGGAATGTGCAGAGAGGGGACTGAATCCGATGACCACCAATCTTGTTGTTGCGGACCCGGAACGTTCCGAGAAAACAATATGCCTTGCGGTTTCGCCGTCAATGAAGGCACTAGGAGTTCCCAACCGCTGTCGCGTTTTTCAGATTCCGAAGGAAATAGATTATATAATGGCACAGCCCAGAATGTTGAAATACATCGAATATTCAGCCGAAATCTACGGAATTTATCTTAAATATATATCTAAGGATGATATATGGGTATATTCAGTTGATGAGGCTTTTATTGATGTTACGGACTATCTTAAACTGTATAAGCTTACTGCTAAGGAGCTTGCCGTCCGTATAATGGATGATATCAGGAGAACAACGGGCGTTCCTGCAAGCTGCGGAATAGGTACTAATCTGTATCTTACCAAAATAGCACTCGATATAACGGCTAAACATTCTAAGGACAATATAGGGTATCTTGATGAGGAGACATACCGCAGGACTTTGTGGCGGCACAAGCCGCTTACCGATTTTTGGAGAATCGGAGGCGGAATTGCAAGAAGACTCGGGCGAATCGGTATATTTACAATGGAAGATTTGACAAGGGTTGACGAGGAACGGCTGTACAGAATGTTTGGTGTTGACGCAGAGCTGTTAATTGACCATGCATGGGGCAGGGAGAGTACGGAAATAGCGGACATTAAAGCATATAAGCCTAAGAAAAATTCTTTTTCCAACGGTCAGGTTCTGCCGAGGGATTACAGCTATGAGGAATGCCTTGTTGTTGTAAAAGAAATGGCTGACGCATTATGCCTTGATTTGGTTGAAAGGGACATGTATGCCGGCTCAATCAGCCTGTATTTGGGATATTCCTCCGCATTTGAGGTAGAGGGCTCCAGAGGAACATCGGCATTTTCGGCAGAAACCAATTCTGCAAGAACAATAATTCACGTTGTGGAGAAATTATACAAATCAATCGTAAAAAGCTATCCGGTAAGACGAATTAATATGTCGTTTAATAATGTTGTAAGTGAAATCTGTATGCAGTATGATTTTTTTACTGATCCGGCGGATTTGGAGCGTGAGAATAAAATGCAGCATGCAATTCTGGATATTAAAAAGAAATTTGGGAAAAATGCAATTTTACGCGGAATGAACTTTCGCCCAGGAGCAACAATGATTGAACGCAATATGCAGATAGGAGGGCATAAGAGTGGCGAACAGACCGAAGATGGACCGAAGTGACAGAGCCAAACAGTTCATGCCCTTTGACGCAGTTAAGGGTTTGCATGAGGCATTGAGGGAGAAGGAACGCATAGTGGTTCCCAGAATGGAGCTTGCCGAAGATTACGCAGAGGAGCTTAACCGGATTATTCAGAATCTTTCAATAGCGGAGATGATAACGGTGGTTCACTTTGAAGATGATGAATATGTTAAGACCACAGGCCTTATTTCCAAAATTGATAAGGAGAACGGATATATGAATGTGGTTAATACAAGAATTGAATTCAAAAATATAATGAAAATCGAAAAATAATCAGAAGATGTTGCTTACGCAATCCGCCGCAGACGGAGGATTGCGCAGGCGACATCCTTTTTATTTACAGAATGATTATATTGGCACAGCTTAAATCTTCACCTAAATTATATATCTTACCTGTCCGAACACCTACAACGGTAGGGCGGAGTATATAATGAGGACTGTTCTTAACTACCTTGGCTTTCTCGCCGTTGCTGAGTTCGACTATCGAGCCAACGGGATAGAGTATCATACTTTCCAAAAAGCTTTTCATTGCATTGATATCAAGCTCGCCTGTCATTGACATAATCATCTCTACGGCGTCACGCTGCGAAAATGCCTGTTTGTATGGGCGTTCGGTAATCAATGCGTCATAAATGTCTGCAACTGACAGAATCTTTGCATACGGAGAAATCTGATTCTCTGTAATACCCATCGGATAGCCGGAGCCGTTTATTTTCTCATGGTGCTGTAAAACGCCGAGTGCAACAGTATTGGAGAATTCAGGCCTTTCCCTGACTATTCTGTATCCATAAACGGAATGCTGTCTCATAATGGCAAATTCCTCATCATCAAGTCTTCCCGGCTTGTTGAGAATCTCTAAAGGCACCTTGGTTTTGCCTACATCATGCATAAGCCCTGCGACACCGATTTCAAATACTTCCTGTTTGGATAAACCCTGATGTCTGGCAAGAATCATTGCAATTGTGGCAACATCAACACTGTGCTTGAATGTATATTCGTCACAGGTTTTAAGCTCTCCGATATCAATGGCAATGGCGTTATTCTGTTCAATCGCATTTAAAAGGTCATTGGTTATGCTTGCAGTAGTATCAACAAGACTTGCGTCATCGGTGTTGTTATAAATGCTCTGTATACCATGGGAAATTCGTTCACGCACACTGTTTGATAATGAAACCTTGGCACGGTCCTCACAGTATAATTTCTCAATGTTATTCTGGGCGGCAGGTGAGATGATAATATTCTCTTCTTCCGGACTCATTTCGCCGTCCTGAATATATACACTCATAACACCCATTTTAAGGAGCGAATCAATAATGTATTCATCAAGAATAGCACCGCGTGTAATGAGATTGCGCCCCAAACGGTCAACTACCGACTGGTCCATTTTCATGCCGGGCTTTAACTGCCTTGTACGCATATATTTTCGTCTAATCATGTCTTAACTCCGTTAAATAAAGCACATGGCAGGTTAAATACCATGTGCCGTAATTTATCTGTGCTGTGAGAAACTGCTTAAATCATAGTTTGCAAGATTCTCTACAATGCTTCTGCAATCTGCACAGCTGATTAATGTATCCCGGTCTTTCCTGGATGAGAGCTGGTCGTTGTAGGAACTTGGTCCGCCTACGCAGCCGCCCTCGCATGCCATACCCTCAATGAAGTCTTCAGAAAATTTACCGGCCTTCATCATAAGCAGTGCCTTACGGCAGTCGGCAGCACCGTTTGCCTTGTAGACCTTAGGGTCAATATCATGTCCGGTTTCCTTCATGTATTCAAGAACGGAAGCAGTAACACCACCGGAATTGCCATAACGCTTACCGAATACTGAGGATTCCTGATAGCTCTCACCAGTTGGCTGAAGCTTAATGTTCTTAGCCTTCATAATTGCACGGATTTCGCTGAAGGTAAGAGCAGCATCAGCGTTGCCCTCTATCTGCTGGTCAACTATTTCGGATTTCTTGGCAAGGCAAGGACCGATAAATACTGTGTATGCATTAGGTACTTTTGCCTTAATCATTCTGGAAATCATGCACATCGGTGAAACGGTAGTGGAAATCTTATCCGCAAGCTCAGGAAAGTGCAGACGAATCATATTGACAAAAGCAGGACAGCAGGAGGTTGTTTTCTTCTCGCCGTTTTCGTATGCTTCAAGCCATTCCTCAGCTTCACTCTTGGTGGTCATATCGCCTCCGGCACCAACCTCAATCATATCATCGAAGCCCAGCTCCTTCATGGCAATTTTCCAGCTTGCCATTGTGATGTCGGGACCGAACTGACCTTCAGCAGAAGGTGCAACCATTGCAAAAACAGGTCTGTCGGATTTAATTGCCTTAATTACGTCAACAATAAAGGTTTTAGAGCCGATTGCACCGAAAGGACAGCGGTGTATGCACTGGCCGCAGCGTATGCATTTATTCTTATCAATTACTGAAATTCCGTCTTCGTTATATGTAATTGCGTTAACAGGGCAGCTGAATTTACAAGGACGCTTAAGGTAAGCAATTGCATTGTAAGGACAGGACTTTGCACACATGCCGCATTCCTTGCATTTAAGCGGGTCAATCTTGGAATGCTTGTCACCCTGTGATACGGCACCGAATTTACAGGCATTGATACATGCTTTTCCCGCACAGTTCTGGCAGTTATCTGTAACAACATAGCTGGAAATAGGGCAGTCAGCACAGGCTGAATCAATTACCTGAATGATATTTCCGTCATCATAAGTTCCGGGAGCTTTACCCTCCGCAAGTCTTACTCTCTGACGTATGATTTCTCTTTCTTTGTATATACAGCATCGGGACTGCGGCTTAGGTCCCGGAACCAAATCAAATGCAATGTTGTCTCTTTTCTCTTCAAGCTCATCCGCAAAAGCAAGCTTTGCAACCTCGTAGAGGACATCATGCTTTAATCGGATACAATTTTCATCTGCAAACATTTTATCTAAATCCTTTCAAAATATAGTCACTATTATTTTAGTCGAAAACAGTATGTGTGTCAATTTTA
The DNA here is from genome assembly GCA_045124255.1 of Butyrivibrio sp. Taxonomy (GTDB): domain Bacteria; phylum Bacillota; class Clostridia; order Lachnospirales; family Lachnospiraceae; genus Eshraghiella. The sequence goes on from JBGVLM010000030.1 coordinate 7,246, forward strand.
ATGGATAAAAAAAGACTGCAACAAATTTTGGAATTATGTTGCAGTCCAATGAGTAATTTCAAAAATTAATTAATATTCCTTTGCTTCCTCTTCACCGTTGAGAACTCTGAGTCCTCCCTGGACGAGAGCAAGGAGTTCGTCTTCACCAGGATATACAACGAAAGGAGCAATCCATCCGCAGTATTCCTTGAGTGAATCGATAACACTCTGGTTGTATGCAATTCCGCCTGTTACGATGATTGCGTCAACCTTGCCGCAAAGTACGGCAGCCATTGCACCGATATTCTTGGAAAGCTGATAGATAAAAGCTTCTTTAACAAGCTTTGCCTTTTCATCGCCGTTTTCAATCATCTTAATTACTTCACGCATATCGTTAGTGCCGAGGTAAGCGTTAAAACCGCCGTTGCCGACAATCTTCTTATAAACTTCTTTTTCGGTATATTCGCCGCTGAAACACATCTTAATTAATGCACCGCTTGGTACACCTCCGGCTCTTTCAGGAGAGAAAGCACCATCACCGTCAAGCGCATTGAAAATATCAATAACCTTGCCATGCTTGTGTGGTCCTACTGAAACGCCGCCGCCGAGATGAACTACGATAAGATTGAGCTCCTCATAAGGTCTGCCGATTTCATTTGCGTATCTCTTAGCAACAGCCTTCTGGTTAAGTGCATGGAAAATACTGATTCTTGGAAGTTCAGGAACACCTGAAAGTCTTGCAACATCCTCCATCTCATCAACTACTGTAGGGTCAACGATATATGAAGGAACCCCGATTGAATCAGCGATTTCTCTTGCAAGTATACCGCCAAGATTAGAAGCGTGCTGTCCCTGTACGCCTATCTTTAAATCCTCAAGCAAAGCATCTGTTACAGCGTAGGTTCCGCTTGGAATAGGTTTTAAAAGACCGCCTCTGCCGATAACAACATCAAGGCTGCTGATATCGAAATTCTTCTCTTTAAGGAAATTTACGATAATTTCTTTACGGAAATCTTTCTGGTCAATAATGGAAGCATATTTTGCAATTTCCTCTGTAGGGTGACGAAGTGTCTCGTCAAAAAGAAGGTTTTCATCCTCGAATAAACCGATTTTGGTAGATGTAGAACCCGGATTAATTACTAAACTCTTAATTGCCATGTTTAATCACCTTTCATAATTTATTAATAGCAGCAAATGCTTAATTGTTCTTCATTTTCTCTGCAACAACTGCACCGAGAGCGAGAGAGTTAACCTTAACTTCAACACTGTCTGAACGTGATGTAAGAATAACAGGTGCTTTGGTTCCGGTAATCATATTACCATTAACGACATTTGCATAGTGAACCATTGACTTGTATGTAATATTACCTGCATGGATGTCAGGGAAGAGAAGAATATCAGCGTCTCCGACAATCTTTCTGCCTGTAGCACCCTTGTGTTTAGCTGCCTCAGGGTCAGTTGCAAGGTCCATTGAAAGAGGTCCGTCAATAATACATCCCGTAATCTCGCCTGCTTCATTCATTCTTGTAAGCTCGGCAGCCTCAACAGTTGCAGGCATTTTAGGATTAACAACCTCAACAGCAGCAAGTGGAGCAACCTTAGGATTGTTGATTCCGCATGCTTCACAGATTTCAACGGTATTTTTAATGATGTTGACCTTGTCCTCTAAGGTCGGATATGGGATAAAAGCAACATCTGAGAGGAAAAGTAAATGGTCAATTCCTTCAACATCAAATACACATACATGTGAAAGCGGCTTGCCGGTACGAAGACCAACCTCTTTGTCAAGAACGCTCTTTAAGAAGCCCTTTGTATCAATAAGACCCTTCATATACATATCTGCTTTGCCGTCATGTACTAATTTAACTGCTTCAAGAGCAGCAGCCGTAATACCCTTAACATCTCTTACTTCATAATCTGCAAGGTTCATTCCGATTTTGTCAGCGATTACTTTGATTTCATCTGCATCACCTACGAGAATTGAATCAGCGATTCCACGTTCCTTGGCAACCTTAACTGCCTCAAGTACATTTTCATCCTGGGCAACAGCTACGGCAACCTTTTTCTTGCTGCAGGATTTAACCATTGCCAAAATGTCATCAAAATTCTTAGTCATTTGTCTGTTCTCCTTATTTATATATAATTTAGGTCAAAAAACACCATTTGGGTCAATTATAGCACCTGAATGGTTAAAATACAATCTTTTTGCAATTTTTATTGACAAGGCTTATAGGCTGTGTTAGCATCAAAAATGCAAACAGATTGCATTTTGCGTAAAAGCTATAAACCATTTAATAAAAGGAGCAGTAATGGCTAAGGGGAAGTATACGACAGCGAGTCATACCAAGATAATGAAATATCTTATGGAGAACCATGACAAGCTTGTTACCGTTAATGATATAGATAATTTTTTGAAGGATGAGGGACTGGAGGTCAATATCTCCACAATCTACAGATTCCTTAATAAGTTAAGCGACAGCGGAGAGGTTATTAAGTATGTTGCGAGCAAGGGAGAAATGTCAAGCTTCCAGTATGTTGACAATGCTTCGCATCAGTGCAAAGAACATTTACATCTGCATTGTACCGGCTGCGGCAAAATCATCCATCTGGAATGCGATTTTATGAAGGAAATTTCCCACCATATTATGAGTGAGCACGGATTTGAACTGAAATGTGAATCCTCAGTTCTGTATGGTCTGTGCAAGAAATGTAAGTCCAGCGGTGAGATGTCAAGTGAAATAAAATAAAAACTCTTTTTATTTTTTGATATATTTCACGAAAACAAAAAACGACCACCTAAGCCCTGTCGACCATATTTTCAAAAAATGAGCAGGGCGTAGCTCATCAGCAGG
>JBGVLM010000031.1:0-32016 GCA_045124255.1 Butyrivibrio sp.
GTGAGACATTCAGAGCATTGCTTTTGCATGCTGTCAAGGGTGGCGTCAGCCTACCATAAAGTAAAATATCTGCAATTTTCAAGGTACAAATGAGTCTTTTTCTTTTAACTCATTTTTTCATAGGTCACTTGACACTACCTATTTTAATTAATTATATTACCCGTTATATCATACACCTTAAATGGTTTCAATCAGCCTATATTCAACGGTCGTTTTGTTGTATTAAATGGTCATGTAAGCAATTAAAAAAAATCCTGTTAACAGGTATCACCCATTAACAGGATTCTAAATTAAATATTTTTACCAATCAGCTGTGCTGTTGCTGCCAGATTCTCCGGTGTATCCTCTCCCTGTTTCCAATTAAGCTCTAATCCGTCATTATCCCATCTTGGAATTACATGAATATGCAGATGGAATACAGTCTGCCCTGCTGCCACCCCGTTATTCTGAAGAATATTTACTCCATCACAACCAAGTGCTTTCTTCATTGCATTTCCGACTTTGGCAGCCAGCACCATCGCCTTTCCTAACAACTCCTCATCAGCAACAAGAGCATTTTCAAAATGCTGTTTTAATAATACAAGCGAATGACCCTTTGCGGCAGGTGCCACATCAAGAATCACCTTAAAATCCTCGTCTTCATATACCGTATTTGTAGGTATAATTCCGTTTGCAAGCTTACAAAAAATACAATCTTCTTTAATCATGTCGATTTTTCTCCCTTTTTGATAGAATTTTTCTAATATTTGTCTGCATTAATTCCCAAATATATGTTATTTTAATTACATCAACATACGAGGAGGCATCATTAATGTATACCGTTCAGGACAGAGATTTCCTTATGGAAATTAAAAACACAAATCCGGAAATATATGATTATATCACGCACCTGCAAGAAGAGCGTGCATATGACCTCAAGGTCGGATGTCATGATATCTGCAATACTATTTCCGTAATTTTTGGAAACTTTCAGTTAATCGAATTAGGCAACCCACAACTAAAGGACAGTGCCCGATGGAATCAAATGAAAGATGATGTTCAATATCTGGTTCATACAATGGAGGCAATCAGTAAATACCGGTATGCCGGAAGAATCTATCCTATTATTACTAACCTGCAAGACTTCTTCGACAACCTTAAGAGCTCCATTTTCAGAAACCCAAAATATTTTTCATTACATTTACAATTTAATACCGCCTCACCAATTTCGGAAATATTAATGGATTCCGATAAAATTAACTACATATTTACAACCATTCTCGACAATTTATGTGAGAGTGAATCAAGTGCAACGGTTACAATATCAACTGAATGTAACGATAATAATTTCTGTATAAAAATATCTGACGATATTTCTGTCATACCTGATGAAATTCGTGAAAATATGTTTCAGCCATTTGTAACCAATAAGCAGCAGCATGTAGGTCTTTCCCTCGCCACATCATATCAGATTATGCTTGCCCACAACGGAAGCCTGGATTATATTGCCAATATCGATAAGGGACATACCTTCATTCTGAATTTCCCACGTTAATAAAACTTACGCAAATACAAAATTTTCATCAAGCATTCGGAGAGTCTTAAAGTTGCCCTTGGCTGTCATTTCGCCGGACATAAAGGCTCTCTGAAATGTCATCCTGCCCTCGATAATATTATCCAAAACCTCCATATCCATTCTTCCAACCACATCCGCACTCTCAAGCTGTCCAAAATAGCAGTTAAGCGAACGGTTCTTAATGGAAATTATAAGCGAATCATCCCTGTTGTCCAATTTAATTAAGTAGGTTGCATTGAAATTGTCCTGTGGAACATAATGCTCCTTCAGCATATTAATATAATATTCATCGCCGCCTCTTTCCTCCTCCTCAAGCATTGTTTTGAACAATCCGGCAAGCTGTTCAATATCCTCCTTCTGCTTCTTAACATAATTATCGTTAGCCGCATATTTGGATAACTGCTCTGACTCCTGAGGAGTAAGATTTATTGTATCTCCTACAATATTCTGCTTAATTGCCTTATTACTTGTCGGAAGAGTAGTAAATTTCTGCGAAACTGCCCTATAAACCTCTTCTGCCTTCTTCTCAACCAATTCCATATAGTTTGCATTGAGTTCAAATTCTGTTGTATCCTCTACAAATGCGCTTAAACCATTGCATGCCTTGCCGCCTAACAGCTCCCATGCATTAGTTAATTCCAGTACACCCTCTCTCTCTCCATACGCTTTGGACATAACAATCGGAAACATATATGTTCCTGCAATTTTGCTTTTATCACCATACAGCCAGCAGGCGTCAAGAAATTCGTGCATATAACCGCCGATTCCTGACCATTCAACAGTTGAAGCAAGAACAATTGCGTCTGCCTCCTTCAACGTCTGCGGCAAAGTCATAATAGTATTCTTGATTTCAAACAAATTATATCTTGTAACCTTAACCCTAAGCTCCTCTAATACGCTGGTCATCCGGTTAATTACCGCAATTGTCGGGTCATCAATCATCCCTCTGCCGCCATAATAAATGTTAATTTTCATAGTTATATCCTCGCTTTCTGTATAAAAGTACTGCTAATACAAAACCGGCGATAAGTCCGCCGACATGTGCAGATACACTGACATTAGGTGTACTCATTCCCAATACAATACTGACCACAATATACATTATCATTCTTCCAAGGCTCAAATCCTCTACATAGCCTTTATTAACAATCAAAACCCATGTAAGGGCACCCAGCACCCCAAAAATAGCACCGGACGCACCAACACAGACAACAGCGGTATTTCCCATCATAAAATAATACATCTGTGAAGTAATACCGCCGATAATTCCGCTTGCCATATAAAGAATCAGATACCTGATTTTACCTAATGTACGTTCAAGCATATTTCCCATAAAAAACAGCACAATCATATTATTAAAAATATGTCTGAATCCGGAGTGCAGAAACATACTTGTAAACAATCGGTACACCTCACGGTCTTCAAAAAGGCTTAAAGGCGCAATACCTCCGGCCTTATACAGACCCTGGACATCATCAATATATCCTTTATGCATTGTGATGATAAAAACAATCACGTTTAATGCAATAATGAAATTATTAACTGTCAGTATTTTATTCCTCATATATAAAAGACTCCCTTTTAATATAACTAAACATATATGTAGATTAACATTTATTATAAATCAAGTCAAATAAATATGCACTCCTTATTCCCTAATTCAATTCTGTCATTGGATTTGATTTCGCATAATTCATAGCATGCAAGCTCCCTTCCGTTAACCTTTGTCCCGTTTGTGGAATTCATGTCCTTAATATAATACTTTAAATCCTCGTTAGATATTCTTGCATGTACTCTGCTTATTCCTTTTTCCGGAATAATACAGTCCGCCCTGTCAGCAGCACTGCCGATTACCGTTACCCTTTCATTTATCTCATATTCCTTCTGTCCATTACCATCACACCATCTTAAAAAATGCCTTGTCCCTGCTGCTTCCTCTGTAAGCACTGTTGTAAGTTCATTTTCCAGCGGCTGTGCCGGAATAACAACCCGTATATTAGTCTTTTCATACGGAATTTCCACCTGCTTATTTGTAATTCTGACAAAGAAATCCTTATTCTTCCCATACCAGCGGTATGCCACAACTCCAATACATATCATTAAAATCAATAAAAAGACATATATACCTCCGCCAATACCTCCGATTCTTATTCCCGGCATAAAAATCCCAATTAAAACATAAATTAACATTATTGCATACAGCCCTGCTGCTGAATACAGCATATATATTTTTCTGAAATCCTTCTCCTCTGTCTCCTGTGTACACAGTTCCGGAATTATGTCAGGTACCGGCTTGTACTCCTTCTCCACAAGTCCCTCCGGCTCCTCGCTTATTTCCATATCAAAAAGCATTTCCGGATTAATATTTCCTTCGCAAATTCTTTTATATATTCCATATGCTGCCGTAACACTCTTTACATCCTTATGATTAATATGCCCGATAACATATTCAAACAGTCTTTTTATATCTTCATAAAATTTTGTTTCTTTCCCTGAATAATATGCAAACAACCATTTACCGCTGCTATCAATGTAAATATATTCCTGATTAAGAATAATACCGTCATAATCCAGCATGTAGTTTTCTATTGAATCAAACGCTGACATAAATGACTTAATCAGATTCTGCATATCTTCCCATGAAATACTCTTCTGAAGAAAATAATCCTCCATGGAAGTGCAGGAGGATATCCTGTACAGCATTCGGTTTACACCATCCACCATCCTTACTGTCAGTTTGAGAAATCCATCGGGTTCATTATTCTCAAGCATTTTCATCTTGTAATCCCATTCTTCCTCATCCGGTATCAGCTGTATAAAACAATCCCGAAGCTCCCTTATATATTCAATCCTCATTTAAAACACCTCCAATTACCTGAACCGCCCTTCCTCCTGCCCTTATAAGATTGGCATTATCGGGCAAATCAATTATTTCATCAATTTCTGCGTCTGATAACTCATTTTCGACACTTAAGCTTTTCTCTGCATAGTATTTGCTTACCGACTCATTAAGTGCTTTTTCTGCTGCTTCTGCAAAATCCTTGCTCTCTCCCAAAACGGGCGAATTGCAAATTGCCGTCGTATCAATACAGCTCTTCTCCACATCATAGTAAAATCTCTCTGCCTGATAGTATTTAATGCCGCCGATTATTTTGCAGGAGTCACTCAGCAGTCCATTGTGCAGATGGAAATTAAGTTTAATCAAACCCGCCACAATCAAAATAAGTGCCGTAAAAATAAATGCTGCTTCCACCGTCATATATCCCCTAAGCTTCATAACAGACCCTCCGTAGCTGTAATAATTAAATAAGTTCCCAAAATACAGGGCATAAACGGAATCTGTGATTTAATTCCTTTCTTCTTAATTAATGCATAAATGCCTCCGGCTATCGCTGCCGTAATTAGTGAAAAAAACAGCAGTCTTAAATTAACTGATAAACCAAGATAAATTCCAAGACATATGAACATTAACCCATCACCCTTTCCGATTCCGCCCCTTGTAACAACTGAATATAACAGTATAACTGCACCTACAATAAGTCCGCCAATTATTGAAGCAATTGACTGATATTTAATAAACACATTCAGCACAATTCCAATTACTGCAAAAATTATTATTCTGATACCGGACACAGTTCCTGTTTTAATATCTGAAAAGCTTTCTACTGCTAAAATTGCAATTACAATACCTTTAATCATCTTCACCACCACATTTAGAGCATGCTCTGTATTTCTCCTTTGCGTCCTCAAGCGAAATCATAAAAACATTGTTCTGTAAATTGCTGCAATAATTCAGGGCATGATATCTGTTTCCGTATTTTGTATAATAGACCTTTCTTCCCTCACTTATTTCCGAATCACAGCACTGACTGCATGGATAATAAATTGCTCCTGACGAATTTCTGATATCACTGATTTCAGAATATCTGCAATTCAAAATATCAGATTTTATGTATGTGCAGTTTCTGTTAACATGATAGACGCTTCCTCTCTCCGTTACATAGACCATTTCAGTATTCCATTCCTCCGTACTGTCACTGTTACCCGTCCATGCCTTGCACCTTGCCCGTGCAACAAACGGAATTCTGCCAAGTCCAAACATATCATAAGGAACCTTCATATAATATTGTATTGCAACATCAATAATTCCCTTATCCGTAATATTTGACAGATTTAAAATTAATCCGTTTTCATTGCCCACAATATATGCTGTTTCAAAAAAATCTTCGCCAAGCTCGCTAATTACCCTCGCCTTAATATATTCCGCTTCAAGAAAATTTTCCGGTATATCGGGTATCCCGGTTTCATTGATGTAGTATGCATATCCTGCAGCCTTTACGGTCTGGCTTGTCAACGCCTTCTGTACTCTTATCTGAATCTGTATTGACTGTATAAAGAACATCAGCACAATAACCGCAAGAATGAAAACCGGCAGAACAATTGAGGCCTCAAGTGTCATACTTCCACTCATATCGAAGGCGGCATGGGGCGCCCTTCTTTTCCCTATTGTTCTGTGTTTTAAGTCCGGGGGGAGAACATTATCTGCAACACAGCCTTTCCGCTTTGTCAGTCTTATTATCAATTGAGAAAAAAAGAGCATCCTATACCGCCTTTCTGTCATTAATATGTATATACCGCCTTTTCCTTATAGTAATATCCTCCGGCCACCTGATAAGCCGCCGTTACTTCAATTCCATATATATAATTTTTTAATCTGAAATCCGTTCTTCCTTTACTAACCATCCACAGTTCAACTAAATCCATTGTGTATGCAGACTTTTTTGCGTCACTTTCCAAAAACAGAAGAAACCTCAAAAAGCCTTCATAGTCAATTCCTTCCTGTTCCACACCCGTATCTTCAAAATTTAATGACATAAGATTTTCCATTGACAGCTGCCAGCTCTCATCCGACTTTACAAACGTAACCTCCTCCCCCTTTAAAAGAGTTCTGACATCCATCAAAGCCTCTGCATAAGCCCATAAATACAAAAGTGCAAACTGTATAATCCTTATTACCGCCTCATACTTCGCAGCTCCGGCAATATTAGCAGCCATATTATATGCCGATTCCCTTTTCTCCGAATCCGTAAGCAGGTAAATCATATTAATACCGCTTCTTATTCCTGCAATTGTTAATACCGTAGAGGTCAGATTATCCTTATCGGATTTTCCTCCGAAAAGTACATATTCCACCTCATAATTTAATGCGGCACCCTGCTTCTCATCGGTAAAGCTTACAAATTTATCCATAACATATTCAAGATAAATTAATTTCTTGGCTCCCACTGTAGTAACACTGCCCATCTCCTGAATATCATCAGCTGCATCCAAATCCACTACTGATGAGGCAAGGTCACTAAGCTTAATCCTCCGTTTTGAAACCTCCTTATCCGACGGAATAACAAGCTTCAAAAATCCTGTTTCAATAAATTCCTGCATTTCCTTAAGAATATCAGTATTACTCTTTTCAATGACAAGATTTTCATATTGAAAGCTCAACCCCTCAAAAGAAATTTCATTTATCAGACTCTTAATTTCCTGCAGGGCAGAATCCACCTGTTCCTTATCCTGTACCTTACTTATTGATTCACCAATGCCCCTGATTTGTTTGAAAATTTCTTTATTGCTACGCAGTGTTTCTCCCATAGCCTCTACATCACAGATATCCCTCAATAATATTTCTTTGTACTGACAGATATTGTCATACTCCTCGTTTATACCTTCCATTGTCTCTTCGTTAATAATTGAAGAGCCATTTTCAATAAGCCGGTCAAGAATTACTATCTCCGTGTCAATTGCCTCCTGATTGCTCTCAATTGTATTCATTATTTCCAATGCCTTATCAAGCGGATTTTCACAAATCTTTATCAGATTCAGCAATTCGTCAAGTGCATTATTATAGGAATGCTCTTCGCTATTCTGTACAATAGCCTCATCAATATAATCCATCGGATTATCAAGATATTTTTCTATGGCTTTAAAGATACCCTGATAAGATATGTTTACCCCTTCCATTGTTTTTGGAAAAGGACAGCACTTTTTAATAAAAACAGGTAAAGACGGAGGATTCTCAATATTCATGCCTTCGCTCGTGCATATAACACCATCTACATATTCAATTATTTCTCTTACCGATTCGTTAACCACAACTATTTTCTCTGCCACACTTGTCATCTGGTTACTTATTTCATCAACCGCAACTGCTTCCTGTGTACTGTCTTCTATTCCAAGATATCCTGCTGCCAAATCTATTACCTTTGCATATTTCTCATAATCTACTACCATATCCTGCCACAGCAGACCACCGCTATGAACCGGCTTTATTACTTTATCAATTGATATTCCCGTTAAATCAATTCCATATAAATCCGTATTCCGGGCCAGATACAGTTCCTTGTCCGTTTCAAGACCGTATTCCATATATTCACTTATTTTTCCTGCAATAATATCCTCATCAATACCTTTTCCATCCTGATTACCATTTAAAAGTAATACCCCAAATTGGTTGAAAAGCTCAGAATCATATTCTGCAAACAGGGAATCCAACCCCATTGTTAATGCCGTATTAACCATTACTCCTGCTCCCTGAATTCTGGCAGACTGTATCGTCGCAGTAACAACAGATACTATCATTAAAAAAATCATTGCTGAAAAAAGTGATACGCTTCCCTTTAATTTATTCATACTTCTCCTCCATTGGGGTATTTTGAAACTATTTAATCTTGTTTACATTAGTTGAGATTGTCTCAAATACTGATTTAACAATTGAAGTTAACTGATTTTTAAAGATTAAAACAAGACCTACCAGAACCACGATAATGAGAATTACCTCCACAACTCCCATTCCATCCTCTTCTTTTAGAAATCTCTTAAAAACATTCATTATATTACCTCCCTAAAAAGACATAAACGCAGGTACAATAATTATCACCAATACAATACAGAGCATTATTCCCATCGGAAGAAGCAGCTTTGTTCCTGCCTCCTCACCGGATTTTCTCGCAATTGCCTTTCTTTCAATAAATGCTTCTGTTGTCTCGGCTCTCAATGCTCCGATAAAATCATCTCCTCCTTTTCTTATATTCTGTGTCAGCAGACTGCCTAATTTTACATAACAGTGAATTTTACAGCTCCTTCCGAATGCTGCATATACATCTGCTTCGGATACTCCTGACGCAATCCTGTTTGACGCAGCAAGTATTTCATCATAAGCAGGCCTTTTCTGCGCTTTGGGCTTATTAAGTGTATTTCTGTAATCATTTGCAATCTTTGTAAAAGCTGACGCATTGCTCATTCCTGCACCGATTAACAGTGACAGCTTTGAAACAATTTCGGAATAATCCATAGCAAGCTTTTGTTCACGTTCCTTTTCAAGCTTTCTTCCTGCTGCAAATTTCCTGTAATACAATAACATCAGCACTATCACGGTCAGAATAATAATTACCGGCAGTTTATTTTCTGCTTTCTCAGCAAAACTTATCTGCTTTCCATCAAGCTCATTCGGAAGAATAACATATTCGTCCTCTTCACTGTTTTCCTCAGCAATCAAAGCATTAATCTTATTTGCCAAAAGCTCCTCCTTTGTATAGTCAGGAGGCATAATCACAACCGTCTGCTTATAGGACTGATACATGCCGTCATATTCAAACGTAATTGTTATTGTACATTCACTTCCCTCCGGAAGTGCATTTTCGTTCTTAACCTCTCCAAAGCAGTTTACCAAATCATAATTATCAGTAGTATAATCCACATTAATTCCGTATTCCTCTATCTCCGATACGAAATTCAAATCCGTTCTGATATTGTCAAACGATGAATTCCCGCCCAACAGCTTTCCGGATACAATTTCAAATGACATGTCAAAATATTTTTGCAGCTCGTCCAACGGTATTTTCTGAGGTTCAACTTGAATTTCCATATCAAATTCTTCATCATCCACTTTTACTGACAATACATAATTATCTGTATTTTCACTATAAGATGGTCTTTTAAGCTGTTCTACCACATTATCATTTGAAGAATTAATTGCAAATACTACTGCCACAATCACAATGCATGCTGCCGCAATTATCAGCACTTTCTTATTAATCTTCATAAAATTCACCCGTTAAATCCTAATATCCACAATTTTTTCTGCAAGAATTCCTGCAAAAAGATATAATATTAAACAGACACTCATAAATACTATTCCAAAAATATTTCCATACACCTTCTCAAACATTTCCGGACTTGTAAGCCTCATATATAAAATTATTCCTATCGGCACATAATTCATTATTGTCTGTTCAAGCTGCTTTGAACTGATAATCGTGCTTATTTCACGCTTCACATCAATTTTCTCACTGATTGTTTCAGTTGTATTCTTTATTATCTGAATCAGATTTCCTCCGCTTCTCTTTGCATATTGAAGTATTTCAGCAAAATTACTGATTTCCTCCACCTGACATTTTTTTGCAAAGCTTCCAAACGCTTCCTCAATATTTACGTTCAGATTCAACTGATATACAATTCCCGCAAACCCTTTATACAGCTCTGTTTTTCTTCCATAAAGAAGTGCAATCTCTCCGAGTGCTTCCCTGAAACTGTTCTCAATTGAATACCCTGCCGTTAATGCTGACACAACTGCCTGCATGCCGTCCTTGAATTCCGCAGCTACTCTCTCCTGTCGCTTCCTTTCATATCTGCGTTTTCCGTTTTTTACATAATAGATTATATATGGCACATAAATAAGCCCTGCCGCACAGCAGTCATAGAACAGATATCCTAAAACCATCAGAATTACCACCGCTTCAGCAACAAACCTTACAATCAATGCCTGCTGCAAATAATTTGTCTTTATTGCAGATAACATTTCCTGTGGCTTTAAGCCTTCCTTTAATCCCATTGTTCTCATCAATACCATCCTCAACAAATTCAAACAGCCTGTTAAGCACTATTTCACCGTCAACAATACCTTTAACCTCACTGATACTAAGTACCCGCCGGCTTCTGTCCCTAAGTCTCCCCAGGTGAACCACTATATCAATTGCAGAAGCAATCTGACCCCTTATTGCCGATATCGGCATATCCATTCCCATAAGCACCATTGTCTCCAATCGAAGCATCATATCCTCTGCTCCGTTTGCGTGTCCCGTAGACAAAGAACCGTCATGCCCTGTATTCATGGCACTTAACATATCAATGGCCTCACTGCCCCTGACCTCTCCTACAACAATCCTGTCAGGTCTCATTCGGAGTGCGGATTTAATTAAATCCCTGATTGTTATCTCATTCCTGCCTTCGATATTCGCCTTACGTGCTTCCAGCCTTACCAGATTATCCACGGATTTCAGCTTGAGCTCTGCTGAATCCTCAATCGTAATAACCCGCTCATGTGACGGAATATAGTTTGACAGTGCATTTAAAAATGTTGTCTTACCTGAGCCCGTTCCTCCACTGATAAAAATATTGTAACCTGCAATTACCAGATTTCTTAAAAATCCGCCGCCTCTGCACTAACTGACCCAAGTTCAATCATCCTTTCCATTGACAACGGAGTCTCATAGAACTTCCTTATCGTGATTATAGGTCCGTTTATTGCAACCGGATTCATAACAATATTTACTCTCGAACCATTAGGCAGTCGTGTATCGGATATCGGAATGGCTTCATTAACAATCTTATTGGACATTCCGGCAATTCTTTGGACAATATCCAGAAGGCGTTCTTTATTCTCAAAATGCCTGTCCCATTTACTTATCCTTCCGCCTCGCTCAATGAAAATTTTATCCCAGCCATTTACCATTATTTCTGTAATACTGTCATCATCAATAAGCTCCTGCAAAATATCAAGCCTTTTAATATCATTAAACAGCAGCCTCCTGTATTCAACCTTCTGTGACGCTGTAAGTGATATCTGCTTATCAATGCTTAAATATACCTTATCAATTGTCTGTAATATTTCTTCCTCACTCATATCTCTGGAAGAATCCAATTCCTCCATAACCCTTTGCTTAAGCTTCTTTAAAATCTCATCCACAGGCCTTACCCTCCATGATTCTTTCTGCAAGCACACCATTTTGAGGACGGTTAAGGTATTCCAATGAAATTTCCTTATTCAGACATTGTTCATCAAACGGAATTGACAGCTTTTCAATTCTGCTCAAAAGTTCACTTCTTCCTGATACAGCAAGATAGTTTTCCATTTCCCGTACCTTCTGAAGTCCTACATAATCCTGCGGCAGCGGCATAAAAATTCTGTCGCATATCTCCATAAGTCTCCACGGCCGGCTGTATACCGTTCCTATATCAATCCATATAAAATCATAAACTCCGGACTCAACTATCAGATTCAGAAAATCCAGAAACTCCTTCTCCTGAAGTTCTGAAATATCCTCTGCACAGGTCACCGGATAGAAATAATCCATTCCCTGAAGCTGACCCGTGCAGGATATTATTTTGCCGGACGCAGCTCTTTTGCCTGCCTTGAATTGATACAATGCTTCCGATAATCCGCCCTCCCTGTCAGACAGAATATTTCCAAGTCCTGAGAACTGCTCCAAATTAAGATACAGAGACCTCCCCTTACGTGAGAACCACAATGCAAGCATTAGTGTCAATGTTGTCTTGAAGCATTTACCTGCCGGAGAATATATGCAGTTGAGCATGCTCTTCTTATTAGTGGTATTTCTGATTACATCAAGCCCCGGCATATAGGACATAACCTCTTTAACCAGATGGTCTGCCGACTGATATGGATTTACACAATTTCCGTCAATATTCTCATCCGTAAGATATACAACAATACGGGCGTTAACACTTTGCAGCAGTTCATCGCCGACATTATCAGCAAGCATTAACAATTCAATTTCGTATTTGTCCATATCCCTTAACAGGGCATTTTCGGATGTGTATACTGCGACCTGCCCCGGCATTAAATGTCTTCTGTTAATATAATCCGCCAGCCGCACTGCATACTGCTCCGACTTATCAAAAATACAATAAAGCCTCTCCTTCATAAAACTCCTCCCTTGGAAAACAGCATTAATAAATAACTTAACAAAATGGGACCCGTGAATTTGATTGTGACTCTTTTCTTTCCCTTTATACCCTTTGAAATCCGCTCGGACAATTCCATTAATAATTTAATACCTCCGCAGAATGCACCGGTAAACAAAACAAGAATTACAAATTTCATACTGTCAATAAGGGACAAAAAAGATACCAGCAGGCATAATAATTTAACATCGCCTGCACCAATTCCACCAATAAGATAAATAACAAAAAGAAATATTCCAACAGAAACAACGGATAATAATGAACTTACAATTCCATTCATTCCATTTTTCAATACAGTATATACCAGCCAGAATATGAATCCTGATATAACTATAAGATTAGGAATTCTTCCCTGATACAAGTCAAAAACAAAAGAAACACAAATAATTACTCCCAGAACTATGCTTACTATCCTTACCACCTCCGCAACCGGCATAGGCTTGGGAAATCTGAATTCAGAAACACAAAAGACCTTTTGTGTAGACTCAACGATAATCCAATTTTTCCGGCATGTCAATGCTTTTATTGATTAATTTTTGAAACTCTTTTTTCTGACACATTTTTTTAGATTTTTGGAATAAATTTGTATATATAAGCTCTATTTTGCCCATACTTCCAACATCACGAAAGGATATGATTGTGTTTATGAAGAAAAAGAAAGAATTTGTTACCTACGAAGAGAAATATCTTGTGTCCGAGCTTCTTCAGACACGTAATGCACTTGCTGCTGCATATTCAAATTTTGAGAACGTAACGGACCCCGACTTAATTGATTCGTGCATATATCAGGTTAACTCAGTTCAAAAAAGATATAAATTTCTGCTTGAACGTGCAAAAGAGGCAAATATCGCTGTATTTTGCGAAATTGCCCCAAATGAGTTCTGATTTACCATATACCTCACAAATACGCACAAAAGCACCGGATACATAATGTACCCGGTGCCCTATAGTGTGTTTTTAAACCTTGTAACCTCTGTTAATATTGGAATATACTTCTTCATTAAGTGATGATTTGGAATAGGTAAGTCCTGCGTATACCTGCTGAATGTTCTGCATAAGAGGCTCTGAACCATCACTTTCACCAACTGCTGCAAAAGCATCTTTAAGCTTTATAAGCATCTCTCTTACTCTGCGCAGCTCATCTGTTTCCCTGCGAATATCTGCCCTGACAAATACCGAAATCATAAATGAATATAAGCTCCTTAATTTATAAGAAATCTCATATTTCATATTAAGGACACAAGCCAGCTCATTGACCACGGATTTGGCACGCTTTATATTTCTGCAATACTCTTCAACGTTATCCGCTTCAAACTCTTTTATTCCGTCATCTATATATTTTACTGCTAACTCGTACATAATAACTATCAGTCCTGTACGGTTTGCCTGGGATATTTTTACTCCAAAATCATTTATTTCCTGTTTGGTCACTTATATTCCTCCTACTGTAAAAGCTGAAGAATGCTCTGTGGTCTTTCATTAGCCTGTGCAAGAACCGATGTGGCTGCCTGGGATATAACGCTCTCTGCTGTAAAGGTTGTCATCTCTGCTGCCATATCGCAGTCCTCAATTCTTGAAAGTGCTGAGGTAATATTTTCATTATATGAATTCAGACTGTCAACTGAATTCTCAAGTCTGTTCTGGTATGCACCAAGCATTGAACGAACTGATGAAACCTGTGAAATAGCCTCATCAACCTTGCCTATTGCAATCGCTGCTCCGTCAGGTGTTGTAACTACCAATGCATCAATTCCGAGAGTATGCGAATTAACCTTAGGAATATCAATTTTTAACTGCTGTCCCTCGTTAGCACCTACCTGAATGTCCATAATTCCCATTTCAGTTACCTTTAATGTACAGTCAGCAATTGTTGTATCGCCCGAAACCTCGAATACCATTTCAAAATCATTTACATCCTCTACGGTTATTACACCGCCCTTGGCAGTTGCAATCGCAGTTGATGAGAAGCCGTCGCCCAATGTAACTGTACAGTCCTCTCCTGCCGCTACTGATTCAAGAGGCATTCCGAATTTCGCAGCAAGTGCTGAATTATTGAACTTAATGCTGATTTCTTCTTCACTTCCGTAAAGCTCATTCATAATCTGGAAGGTTCCTGTACCGGTAGATTCAACTGTTGCTCCGGCAACGTTACACATTTCAACTATATTCTGATATACAGTATCAAAATCCTCGCCTTCATTAACAGATATACTTGCTCCGTTAATAAGGATACTGCCTGCCTCACCTGCTGATATTGTTCCTGTAAATTCATTAACAGTAACACTTGCTCTGGTTGCCGGTGTATCTACTGAAAAGCTGTATTCTCCCGAAACAATTGAAGAAGACATATCAACCATATAAACATCATTAACATTTGCGTAAGCTCTTCTGCTTAATGTTCCGTCCAAAAGAGGCATTGTGTTGTATTCCGTATCGGTTGAAATTCTGTCAATCTCCGTAACGAGCTGGTTAATCTCATCCTGAATCGCAACCTTATCCTCCGTACAATATGTATCGTCTGCCGCCTGGACTGAAAGCTCTCTGATTCTCTGAAGCATGGATTCCATCTCTGAAAGAGCGGATTCTGCTGTCTGTACTACTGAAATTCCATCAGAAGCATTTCTGTTGGCCTGCTCCAATGCTTTAATCTGTGTATGCATTTTCTTGGAAATAGCCATTCCTGCCGCGTCATCTTCTGCATTATTTATTCTGAGACCTGAAGATAATCTCTCAATAGCTCTGTCAAGAGCACTCTCTGTCTTTCCTAACTGTGTCTGTGCAACCATTGCTGATATGTTACAATTAACTCTCATTTAAATTCACCACTTTCTGTATTTTCACCTGAATAAATCTGTTAATTATATCGGCATAATGCGCTCATTAATTAGCCAATCTTGAAATAAAAATTTTAGCCGCCCTGAAAATTCTTCCTGTAGCTGCATTTTCCATGACTGCTGCCGCCCCCTCAGGCTGTTCTTTTACCTCATTAACAGAAATAGAAACCTCGTTAAAATCCTGACTGCAAAGGAGTTCCTCAACAGCAATCTTCTGTTCATTTAAAGCAGCAACCAGTTCATCATCATCACACATAATTGAAGCTTTTATTTCATTCTGTGCAACCTTTCCTTCGATAGTAATCTCTGCACCGGAATTATTTTTAAATTTAATATTGAAAATTCCCTTTTCATCTCCGGACTCCATCACTTTAAGGTGGATAATTCCCTTGTTGTTCTCTGTTTCAAAAGGAATAACAAAATAATTCTGCCTTGATAATGTACGCACAAGATTAATTCTGTTTCCGAGCATTCTTAACGATTCCATATCGATATAACCATCTTCATTGTAAACCGCCTCTTCAACAAGCTTTTTGGTTCCCTCGGCAATATCATCATATTCCTTCAAAAGACTTTCTTTATCCTCCAATGCTGCAAGAAAACTCTCCGGCTCTGCCCCATCACAGTCCTCAAATGCTTCATCAAAATTATTTAAAAGTTCCCCTGCCGCAAAAAGATTGTTAAGTGTTGCAGGTATATGATTATCTGTTATAAATTTGTACACGGATTCCGGAAGATTTGCCGCAGCCTCAAAATCTGACAACTGCTTTTCAAATAACACATCATCCGTCATTGTGCTCTTCATAATCTCCTCTGCAAACTTCTCAACGGACATTTCATCAATTTCCTCACCAAGCTGTGCAAGCTTATCAGGAGTAATTTTATCGGCTGCCTTTGCAAAAAGATTCTTATAATATGTAACCTTATCCTTTACATGAATTATATCCGTATTGTCATCGGCCACCATTTCCATTCCGGAATCTTTTCTGCTGTAAAATGCTGTAAGAAGATTTCCGATATTAAGTTCAAGTCCCTGATTAATCAGAGAGCCGACTGCATTCATTCCGTCTTTTTTAAATTTATGTGCAAGAGAATATATTCCAATAAATTTCTCTCTTTCCTCTTTTGTTATCTCTCCCTTTTTGTCCATTCTGTACAGGAATTCACTGTATTTTTCTTCCTTAGGTCTTGTCTCTGTCTGCATTGACATAAGATATTCACTGAGAACATTAACATCCTCTTCCATAGGATTTATTCCATCCCTTATCATCTGAAGGGTCTTGTCAGGAGTCATTTCCTCAAAAAGGGTATTCACAGATAAATCCAACGCTTTAACCTTATCAATATTCCCAGCAGAGATTTCCATGCTGTTATATGCAAGTATTCTTACAGCCCTGCGGTTTGCATCATTATCCTCATAACCCAAATCTGACAAAATATCATTCGTGCTTGCTTTAACTGCTTTCGAAACAGAATCCCCTAAATCACTTCGAATCTCGGTACTCAGCGCCTCATAGCTCTCTCCTGCCTTCTCCATAAGTGCACTGATAAGAGGGGCATGCTTTGCAAA
This sequence comes from Butyrivibrio sp., assembly GCA_045124255.1. Classification (GTDB taxonomy): domain Bacteria; phylum Bacillota; class Clostridia; order Lachnospirales; family Lachnospiraceae; genus Eshraghiella. Next base: position 16,997 of record JBGVLM010000031.1, read on the forward strand.
ATTATTAGCGTTAGCTGTTTCATTAGCATTGACAACACTTCCGATTACGGCACTCGGTGCTCTTCTAAGGGACATAAATGCCAGAACCGTATCATTTGCACGTGTAATATCTGACATTGTAAATTTTGTTTCATTATTTCCTTTATCAGCATTTGCAATATTTAATTCCTGCTGCTTTAAAGCCTCGACTAAATCTGAAATTTCAGTTGTATTAATGGAAATTCCGTTTTTCTCCAAGGCTCTTCCCGCCTGAATTGTCAGCATAAGCCTTGCTTCCCAAAGTTCCCTTGTTGCCTTGATGAATTTATCGTCATTGTAGTCAGGAACTTCCTCCCTGCCTTCCATCTCTATATCTGAAAGACTGTCAAGTGTGTATGGCAGCTCTGACTTAATTAATGCCATTATATTAGAAGGAGCTGCATTATCAATTGTACTGACAGCCATCTCTGTCTCCTCCCAAGGCAGACTCTCTCCCGTTATTATGGTCGAAACAGCCTTATTGCCTTCAATCATATTGGCAATAATTCTGTCTATAATTTTCTCAGGCTGAAGTTCCTCATCAAGCCCGTCTAATTCCGTAAGCTTAATCAGATTCTCCTCTGTCACGGGAATATCATTACACAGAAGCCATTTACATCTGTCAAGGTTCTCTTCACTAACAGTCAGACCACTGTTCTGAATTATCTGCTCTGTCTGCTTCTGCAGGTTATTCCACTGCTCTCCGGTTATATTCCTGCTTCTGGTATTTGCGGTTCCTGCATGTTCTGCAATATACATATTATTAATTGTCGGTGCCATTTTATTTTTTAATAAATATGACTTAGTTCCGTCATTAACATTGCCTGAAAAATCAGATACCTGCTCCAGAGCCTTCAGCACCTCTGAAACATTTTCTTTATTAGGTGTCATACCTGCCTCTGCCATTTTCTTTGAAACAGAAAAAGCGGCGGCTCCCTGGCCGATAACGGCGGCGGCTGACTCAGCATCAATATTTACGGTTGCCTGATAATCGTCACAGTACATTGCAAGCTTAATCTGAATCTGTTCAACAACGGTCACAAGCTTATCAGCTTCCGTATTATTAATATCCACACCTTCTTCATTCATCTCTACAACAGAGCCCGTTCCCATCTTATTAAAAATAGCACTGAGACTATCCTTTAAAACATCCGCCTGTGCCTTAAGATTCTCAAGTGTCTGCTGGGAATCACCTATTATGGAAGAATTCTCCATTTCACGGCCAAAGAAATTCATAAAACTGCTGCCAAAAGATACTGCGTCCGTCAACGCCTTGCCATTCACGGTTTTATTGTTGTTATCTATTACGTTATCTACTTTATATTCATGAGTTCCTAATCCATCAATCTTCATAAAGTAACCTCCCAAAAAAATACCTGTGTATAGTTATTCCATACACAGGTATATTTCGGCTTGTTTATTAAAATTATTTATCCTTTTTGGATTTTTTCTGTCTGGCTGCCTTAATTTCTTTGTCTGACTCAGCTGTTTTTGGTTCGGCCTTCTTTTTTGGCTTCTTATAATTAAACTTGAGTACGGCTGTTCCGTATGCCGGAAGCGGAAAAGCAAAAGAATACGGCTGATTATCGCATTCCTTCTTCTCTGCCTTGAATACGGCACCTGACTCTAACTTCTCATTGAGAATTAATGTATATTCACCGGCACATGGTACTCCGACTCTGTAATCATTTCTCTCCATAGGAGTAAAGTTACAGATATATACAAGGCTGTCCTTGCCGCTTGGTGAAAATCTCATAAAGCTGTAAATACTTCTGAAAACATCATCCGCATTAATCCATTTAAAACCATCAGGATACTGGTCAAGCACTGTGCTTGCCTCATATTTATTGTAAATATCAAGCAGTGCCTTAACATAATTATTAACGTCCCTATGTAACGGCTCGTCAATCAAATGCCAGTCAAGAGCCTTATTCTCACTCCACTCTGACCACTGTGCAAAATCCTGACCCATAAAAAGTAATTTCTTGCCCGGATGACCCATCATATATGTATAACCAACCTTAAGGTTAGCGAACTTATCCTCATATATTCCCGGCATTTTGTTAATCATTGAGCATTTCAGATGTACAACCTCATCATGGGATAATACAAGTATAAAATTCTCACTATAAGCGTATGTCATTGCAAAAGTGAGCTTATAATGATTATCCTTTCTGAAATATGGGTCAAGCTTCATATATTCAAGGAAATCATGCATCCATCCCATATTCCATTTAAAAGTAAATCCAAGGCCGTCCTCCTCAGGACTCTTTGTAATTCCCGGCCATGCTGTTGATTCCTCTGCAATTGTAATTGCACGCGGATTACGCTGCTTCATTATGCTGTTGAAATGACGGAAAAATTCCATTGCCTCAAGGTTGCCGTTACCACCGTACTTGTTAGCTACCCACTGACCGTCCTTTCTTCCGTAATCAAGATAAAGCATGGACGCAACAGCGTCAACTCTTAAACCGTCAACATGGAATTTCTCAACCCAGAAAAGTGCATTTGCAATAAGGAAATTAACAACCTGATTTCTTCCATAATCAAATACCTTTGTTCCCCAGTCAGGATGTTCACCCTTACGTGGGTCCGGATACTCATATGTACTTGTTCCGTCAAAATCAGCAAGTCCGTGCTCGTCTCTTGGGAAATGTGCCGGAACCCAGTCCAAAATAACACCAATTCCCTTCGAATGCATATAATCAACAAAATACATAAAATCCTCGGGTGTACCATAACGGGAGGTTGGTGCATAATATCCCGTAACCTGATATCCCCATGAGCCGTCAAACGGATGCTCGGCAATACCCATAAGCTCAATATGCGTATAACCCATATACTGCATATATTCTGCCAACTGCTCTGCAAGCTCACGATAATTCATAAAGCCCTCAAAGGTTCCGTCATCCTTCTTCTTCCATGAGCCAAGATGTACCTCATAAATTGCCATCGGCTTCTTCCATGGCTCACTTACATTGGCACGGTTAATCCATTCGTCATCAGACCATACAAACTGATTAAGGTCCGTAACAACTGATGCATTAGCAGGTCTTAACTCGGAATAATTACCATACGGGTCACATTTGAAATGCTTCTTACCGTTCTTAGAGGTAATGTGATACTTATATACGGAGCCCACCGTAGCTTTATCCGTAAATAATTCAAAAATCCCCGAATCACCAAGCCTTGTCATCTCATAACCAAATCCGCACCAGTCATTGAAATCACCGACAACGCTTACTACCTCTGCATTAGGAGCCCAAACAGCAAAGTACACTCCTTCCTTGCCGTCCTTAACCGCACGATGTGCTCCCATCTTCTCGTAAATTTCATAATGTGTACCCTTACCAAATAAATAACAGTCACTTTCTGTCATAAAAACATTGCTATCTTCCATAAGTCTCTCCAATTCACATTAATATTGAAACAATTATATCACATTTCTTTGCATATTTCTATATGGTTGTGATATAATCTCGTATGTAGTTTTTTACAAATTTACAAAAAATTTTCAGAAAGGCAAAAGTTATATGATTTTTAAATTATTAGATAATGCTTACATAAATGAGGTTACATTTATAAGTATTCTTTTAGCATTTGCAGCAACCTGTATTACCATCAATCTTTGTAAAAGTATTTTACCGAGAGACCAGGGAAGAGCGTTTGCAATAAACGGTCTCAAATCCGAAGGAAAACCAAGAGGAGCGGGAATAATTTTTGTTCTGGTATTTGCTGTATGCTCAATACTTTTTGTTCCATATTCCAATGAAATGCTTATTTACGTTCTGTTAGTTATCGCAGCAATGTTAAGCGGCTATCTCGATGACCGTTCCAATTCACCGTGGGGTGAATACAAGAAAGCAATTATTGATTTAATACTTGCCATCGCCTGTGCCATAACATATGTATGCTATAATGGAACAACTATTCAGCTGTTCTATTCAGAATCGTTAACCTTTACACTGCCGCCTGTGCTTTTTGTGATACTGGCTGTTATTCTTATATGGGCAAGCATTAATGTTACCAATTGCTCCGATGGCGTAGACGGTCTGTGCGGTACACTTTCCATTATTACACTTATTACGCTTTATGGAATTTGTCAGATTAAAGGAATTGACCCGACAGTAAAACATCTTATCCTGTTATTTGCTGTCTGCCTTCTCGGCTATCTTTGGTACAACGCCTCTCCAAGCAGACTGCTGATGGGTGACGCCGGTTCAAGAGCAATTGGCTTTTTCATAGCTGTTGTAGCCCTCAAGACAGGAAGTCCGCTTCTGTTCCTTCCTGCTGCTGCCGTAATTATTATTGACGGCGGTTTAGGACTGATTAAGGTATTTTTATTAAGATTTCTTAAAATTAAGATTTTGGCGAACACAAGAACGCCGATTCATGACCATATGAGAAAAAGCAAGGGCTGGTCAGATACACAGGTTGTTTTCAGATTTTCAATCATTCAGATTGTTATATCGCTTGCCCTGCTTTTTGCCAGATAATTTCTAATATACGGAGACTGTAAAGGTAATATTGCCTTCATAGTCTCCTGATTTTTTGATTTCATTCGCAGATCTGAGCCGATAATATACCGTTATGGAATCCATTGTGTCTGCCAGACATTCTCCTGCTTCAATACTTTTGAATACACCGTTATATTCTGTTGCCGATTCTGACAATACCTCATATCTCGTCCGGCTGTCTCCGACACGTACCAGCTCAATACTTTCGTCAGCCATCAGTACAACGTGCTTTCGTCCGTCCATTTCCTTCTCACCGTTATAAAAGATATTGACACTGATTTCATAGCTCTGGTCCAACGAACAGTATGCCGGCACACTGACTTCAAAGCCCATCACATAAACCGTGCACTGTGCCTGTATTCCATTCTCTGTCGTACCCGTTATAACTGCCTTTCCGGGATTTACCGCCGTGACCTCTCCATTGGAATCAACAACTGCAACATTCTCATCACTGCTGCTCCATTTAATTGAAGTATCAAATGCTGTTTCAGGATATACCTTTGCCACTATGCGCAGTTTCTCGGCTCCTTCCTTATCAAGAACAGCATTTTCCCTGTCAAATTCAATTCTCTGCGGATGTATTTCTTCCCAAACTGCCTCCAAAGAAGCATTTGAGAATAAAACACTGTTATATTCAACAGGAAGCTCATTCTGATATATCTTCCCGTCTTCTGCTTTCCATCCGGCAAAAACATATCCTTTCCTTACAGGTATCGGAAGTTTCAACTCTTCCACCCCCAGTCTCTCCATTGTAATTGAACCGGTATGATTCCCATAACTGCCGCCGTTTAAATCAAGAGTGTACACAAACGGCTCCAGAATCAGATATTTTAATGTTAAATTACTTATATCCTCAACATTAATTTCCGTATCCCTACCTGCTCCCTCGCCTAAATCCCCATTGGGATTTCTGAATACAAGCATAATCCATTCCGTTTTGTCCGATAACTTCTGCCTGTCTCCGGTCGTAATCCAGCTGCCCTCATTAAGCAGAATATAATCACTGCCATACTCCGCAAAATACACATATCTTTCCTCAGAGAACAGGAACGAAACCTCCTGGCCGGGCTTAACCTTTATCAGCTTAACATAACCCAAACGCGATTTATTATACCAGTAAAAACCTTCGCTGATATTGTTGCCGACCATTACACTGTTATTGGAAATATACGCTGAATATGAGGATAAATCATCAATGTCATATACTCTTCCCGGATTATATTCCTTAACAATCTCATCTGCTTTGACACCCCAGCAGCTTCCCTGCAATTCCTCATTATATACGGCTTTTCCCGTCCATATTGAAGACGCACTTACCATAATTGGAATCAGTCCCGTTATTAAAACTGCAAATAATACCGCTCTTATTTTATTCATCCGTATCCCTTCTTAATTCAACCTTAAACTCCACGGTTCCGATGTAATCGCCTGACCTTGTATTTTCATCAATTACAAGGGCACTCATTCTGACGGCACCCGACAGATTAACCGTACTGTCATCACCATCTCTGAATAAACCGACAACATTGTTATCTGCGGATATTACGCTTTCATTAACCATAAGTGTCGTTGTCAGGCTTGCGGGCTCTGCACTGTCATCCCCCTGCCTTATAAGGAGCACCTGTCCCTTCTCATTACAGCCGTCCGTAATACTTACAATTACACTCTCATCCGGCCTTAAATTCATACAATCTGCAGTAATGACAAATTCACTGTCATTTATATCAGGTGTAAGTTCTGCCGGAATTCTTATTACAAATTCCGTATTGTCAACGGTATATTTAACCGGAACCTTTGCAGTGGCTCCATCAGAATTAAGCTCTGATGCATTAACTCTTATACCCGTTGTAAATACCATTAAAGCTGTCAATAAAACTAAAAAAATCCTCTTACCCATATTTAAAACTCTCCTTTCAAAATACATTTAACTCAATCTGCTGTGAAACGGAATTATATGCAGTTTTTCCATCTGTTGAAAAACCTCCTGCAACAATTTCAATTTCATAGCTTCCGGCCTGTGACACACCGCTAAGAGTGATATTTTCTTCTACTCCCGGCATAATAAGGCTGCTCTCACCAATTTTGTCATTATTGTTAAACACCTCAAACACTAATGCACATTGATTATTCGCAGGATTGTACACATGAAGCTGCGGATTACCGGAATATGTCTCCGTATTAGTAAATCCCGGCACACTTATATAGAGACTGTCATTACCTTCTGCTTCTCTGACAGTGGCCTCCTGTGTAAGAATATACTCGGGCAGCTCCTTTTCAATTGCCTGTGTCGACATTTGCATAATTGCAAAAATTAATCCGATTAAAATTAATGGAATTAAAAAAATTATCAGATAAAATCTGACAACAACAGCATATTGATTATTTCCTAAATCCCTTGCTTTGGTTATTTTGGAAAGATGTGCTGCTGCTCTTTTCGCTGCTTCTCCATAACCGTTTACCGGCTTTATCTTTTTGAATCTGACGTATCCTGTTACAATCCTGTCACCTGATACCTTAATAAGCTTTTCCAAATCACTTATGGAAATTTCTTTTGACCTCTCGATTACAATTCACCTCCATATAAAAATAAATATGTGGGAAATACCGATATTTCAGAATGCGATGATATCGCAACAATTCGAATGTAAGCATAAATATAACGCCAAAGGAATTGTCCGTCAACCCCTTTGGCGCAGTTTATTTTTTCTTAATAAATTTATAAAACTTTAATCTATTTCTGTGTCAGATTATAGATTTCTCTTTTGGAGACACCTCGGTCTTTTGCAACCATTTTCATGGCTTCCTTCTTATCAATCCCCTTGGACACATAATATTCCAAATGCTCTTCCACGGTCATTGAAAGCCAGCTTTCCTGTTCTTCCCTTATTATCTCCTGCCTGTCCTTTCCTTCAATTACAAGTACATATTCGCCCCTCGGCTCATTGTTCAGGTAATATTCAACAGCCTCCCCAAGAGTACTTCTGTAAACGGTCTCGTGTTTCTTGGTAAGCTCCTTGCACACTGCAATCCTTCTTGTGCTGCCAAGAGTATCCCTAAGCTCTTCCAGAGTTTTAATCAATTTATGAGGTGCCTCATAGAGTATTATTGTTCTTGTCTCATTCTCAAGCTCCGAAAGTACATACGCCCTTTCCTTCTTATCATACGGAAGAAAAGCCTCAAATGTAAATCTCCTTGTTGGCAGTCCCGATATAATCAGCGCATTGATGCATGCCGCCGGTCCCGGAATAGAAATAACCTCAATTCCTGCTTCAACACACTGCTTAACCAGTTCCTCTCCGGGGTCGGAAATTCCGGGTGTTCCTGCGTCAGTTATCAACACTATATTCTGACCGTTTAATATTTTATCCACAAGTATTACTGCTTTTTCCACTTTGTTATACTCATGGTAGCTTGTCATTGGTGTTTTTATCTGAAAATGATTCAGAAGCTTTATACTGTTTCTTGTATCCTCCGCCGCAATTAAATCCGCCTCCTGCATAATTCGGATTCCCCTGACGGGCATATCCTCCAGATTACCTATTGGCGTGGCACATAAATATAATTTACCGGTTTCCATTTATCTGACCTCTATTCTTCATATAAACGAATAATTTCTTCAGTATATTTCCCTTGTGATTCATATATGATTAACGGTTTTTCCACCTTAATCATAGGTCTGCCGCCCCTTATTCCCTCCAAAAGCACCATTGTTGCCTCTTTATCAATAAAAGAATGAACCATTCGCATTCTTTTGGGCTCAACACGGTATTTTCTCATCAGCTCAAAAATCTCTGTAAGTCTGTGTGGTCTGTGAACCATACAGAAGCTTCCGCCGGGTTTTAAAACCTTGGCACCTTCTCTGATTACATCCTCTAACGTACAGAGAATCTCATGCCTTGCAATCGCTTTATGACTCTCAGGATTCTTAAGCCCGTGATTCTCATTCATATAAGGAGGATTGGTTGTTACAACATCAAAAGAAGCCCCTCCGAAAATTGCAGAGGCTTCCTTAATATCTCCATGCACTATATCAACAAATTCTTCAATATTGTTATAAGCAACGCTTCGCCTTGCCATATCAACATTAATATCCTGTATTTCAAGACCGGTAAAATGACTTCCTTTGGTTCTTCCCTTTAAAAGAATCGGTATAACTCCGTTCCCCGTACCGAGGTCAAGAACCCTGTCACCCTCTTTTACATTGGCAAAATCACATAACAGTACTGCGTCCATTCCAAAACAAAAAATTTCCGTATTCTGAATTAATTTGTATCCGCACCTCTGTAAGTCATCCAGTCTCTCATCAGTCTTTAAATTAATTGTCATTTAACTTTGATTTTCCTTCCTTACGTTCCAAATCCTCCAATGCTCTGATTTCTGCATCTGAAAGGTCATCCTTGGAGAAGTTTCTTCTTCTGCTTGGCTTAAACTTAATCTCGGAAACCTTATAATCCCTGATTTCCTTCTCATCCTTGCCAACTGTTACAATTACCTTAACCGTCTGCCTGAGAACACTTACGCTGTGAACCTCACCTGAAAGACCGTCATTAGTAGTAACTCTGTCGCCCTCCTGCGGAAGCTTGCTGTTAAGATATTCATAGGTATCCTGCTCATTCTTAAGGCAGCACATTAATCTTCCGCAAACACCTGAAATCTTGGTAGGATTAAGTGAAAGATTCTGCTCCTTAGCCATCTTGATTGAAACAGGTGCAAACTCTGATAAATATGAATTACAGCATAATACACGTCCGCAGATTCCAAGTCCGCCGCGAATCTTAGTCTCATCTCTGACACCAATCTGTCTAAGCTCAATTCTGGTTCTGAATACTGCTGCCAAATCCTTTACCAATTCCCTGAAGTCAATTCTTCCGTCAGCGGTAAAATAAAATAATACCTTATTATTATCAAAGGTATATTCTGCATCAATAAGCTTCATTTCAAGCCCATGCTTTGCAATTTTCTCAAGGCAAATCCTGAAAGCTTCCTTCTCCTTAACTCTGTTGGCAGCTTCCTTCTCATCATCCTCGACAGTTGCGACACGGATAACCGGCTTAAGCGGAAGAACAACCTTATCTTCCTCAACCTCTCTCATTCCGAGAACAACATTGCCATACTCTATACCTCTTGCCGTTTCAACAATTACATGCTGTCCCTTTTCAATCTGCATATCCAATGGGTCAAAGTAATATACCTTTCCTGCCTGCCTGAATCTGACACCAATTACTTTTATCATTCTAGTTCTCCTTAATATTCAATAACATTAATTCAATCGCCAACTCAAAATTAACATTGGCTTTAAGTCTTGCTTTGGCAACCTCAAGTCCATGCTGGATATTCTCCAGACCCTCGTATGAGCTCTTGCTTGCCTGTTTTCTTATCGCATTAATCTCATCTGCAAAAATAAGACTATTCGGGTCCTTTGTTACCTTGAACAAAAGAACATCCCTGTACCACATTTCAAGCAAATCAATATATTCAACTACTGAAATCTTATACTCTGTTATTTTCTTAACTGCGTCAATCAAATCAGCTATATCGTAAGAATATACATTCTTAACCAACTTCAAAGCCTCTTCCTTAATATCTCCGAATTCTTCTGAAGTCGCAAGCCTGATTGCCTTTCCAAGCTTACCCTGTGAATATGACGCACAAATTTTGGCCTCATATTCAGGAATCCTGAATTCGGAAATAAGATATTCCATTATGGTACTTTCCCTAAGCGGTCTTAAGTTAAAAATAATACAACGTGATATAATTGTCGGCAGAAATACATCAACATTATTAGTCAGAAAAATAATAACGCTGTATGCCGGCGGCTCCTCAATAGTCTTAAGAATCGCATTCTGTGCCTGAACCGTCATCTTCTCCGCTTCATCAATAATATAAACTTTATATTTTCCATTGTAAGGCTTAATCTGTATATCCTCGACAAGCTGCTCCCTGACATCTTCAACACCGATACTTGTAGGCTTCTCATGTGTAATTCTTATAAAATCAGGGTTATTGCCTGACGCAAGCTGCTTACAGAAATGACATTCTCCACAGCCCTCTATTCCGCCCTTTTCACAGAGAAGTGCCTCTGCAAAGGCTTTTGCAAGCATATTCTTGCCCGAACCGTCCTCTCCGTTGAAAATATAGGCATGACTTACCTTGTCAGATTTAATTGCATTCTTTAACTGACTAATAATATTCTCATGTCCTAAAATTTTGTTGTACTCTGACATAAGCTCACCCCTGTTCTACGCTATGATATCTAATAACAAACCTCTTATTTCATCCACCTTATCAAGAATTGTTAAAGTGTCCTTCTCATCCTTAACAAGCTCCTGTGCCAAATCATCAAGATTCTTGTCCACAAGTCTTACAATACCGTAAACTCTGTGTCTTCCTCTTCTGTCCAGAAAATTTTCTCTCGAAAATTCATGTGAACGGTTGACAACTTCATTAAGAAAATCCTTAACCAAACTGCGGTATCTCTTCATATCTCCTATATCCATGTGTTTGGCCAGTTTATCTCCCTGCTCCGTAATCTGGTCCATCAGCGAACCAAGCTTTGTCTGCAGTTCCTTCTCTTCAATATTGCTGACAAGTGTAAATTTAAAACTCTCTGTTGTAGCCTGAGCAGTACTCTTCATCTCTACCGGTGCTGCATTGGTTACTTCATTTACTTTAATTGACATACTGCTCCTCCTTCAATCAGTGAATTACATTTAATTATACCATAAAACTCATTAAATGACTAGCTTTTACATTCTGATAATATCTTTGGAAATATTGGAAATGCATTCACTGAAATTGATATTATAATATCTTTTCTTTATTCCCATTCTGTCCAGTTTCTCTTCTGAAAAATCTGACTCATCTGCAAGAAATCTGCGGCATAATTCAGCATATTTAGGATTCGCTTCCTGCTCCTCCCTTGCCAATGCCCTATGTATTCTCGTTCTGTCATCTATTTCTATATATATCGGCACAAGAACATCTTTTCCATAATATTCCAGATATTTTTCATATGCTTCCAATGTCGCAATGACCAGATATTTATTATCACTGTTTATATCAACCTGACCGTCATCAGCCGTAAAATATTTCCATATTCCGTGTACCGTATTATATGCCCTCAGCTCAATAATTTTATTCTGACCAAAAAACTTCTCCACGCCTGCCTCATCAGTGAAGAAATATTCTCTTCCGTCTGCTTCGCCCGCCCGCATTGGCCTGGTTGTATACATTGTAATTGTTCTCAGTCCCAATTCCTTCATATTACGGAGTTCATTGTAAATTGTGTCTTTCCCTGATGAGCTTTTTCCCATAATAACAAATATTTTAGCCATTTTTTTACCTTTCGATTATACGGATTTTATTATCCTTAATCCCCCTGATATTAAAGCCGTTATTTAAATACAGTTTTATCTGCTCCAAAATTCCGTCCGTTATCTGCTCGCCCGGAACAATCCACGGAATCCCCGGCGGATACAGATATATATATTCACCACTTATCTTCCCAGCCGCAGCTTCAATATCAACTGTAGAAACATTGTATTTTTCTGCCTCATAAGCTTCAAATTTTTTTTCTGACATAAAAATTATTTCTGTTTTATTTTTTTTCTCAAATTTAAGAGAAAAATCAATCTCTTTTAACGCGTTATATAATAAAATAAAAGCTTCTTCCGAATCCATGCAGGAGGTCATCGCAAGAGCATAATTGCAGGATGACATTTCTGTTTCTATATTATATTTTTGTCTTAAAATATCTGACAATTCCCTGCCATTTAAATTGCAATTATATGTACTGATTACAATTTTACCAATATCATAACAGCATTCCGGTTCAAAAAGTTTTAAATGCTCTAAATTTCCGCATTTGATTCTAAATTCTGAAAGGCTCCTGTAATATTCACTGAATAGAGGCTCTCTTTCATTCCCAATTATATCAATACATATTTCAATTCCTGCCATTAATAAATATGACGGACTTGAACTGTTATAAATATTAATAAATTTTTTAACTCTGTCACCAGCAATCAAATCGCCGTTAATACACAGTATTCCCGTCTGCGTAGGTGCAGGAAGCGTTTTATGAAGGCTCATAACAGTAATATCTGCCCCGTATGAAACGGGATTACCGGGATAAGTTTCACACATTCCAAGATGCGCACCATGTGCACAGTCAACAATAAGCAGTGCATTATGCTTATGTACAACTTTGCTGATACCTGAAATATCAGAAATTACTCCCTCATAAGTAGGCGAAGTTATGAAAACTGCCTTAATAGCCGGATTATTTTTTAATTTTTTTTCCACAAGCTCCGGCGTAATCTGCAGATTTATCCCCAATTCACTGTCAGTCTCGGGGAAAATATATTCAACCTTAAGCTGTCTTAAAAAAGCTGCATTGTATGCTGATTTATGTGAATTTCTTGCCATAAGAATCGTGTCCAACGGCTTTAATGCTGCCGATATTCCGGCTAAAACTCCGGAGGTACTGCCATTTACAAGAATAAACGCCTGTTTACAATTATAAACTGCAGCTATTCTTTTCTGCAAATCCATCAATATATCTTCCGGCTCACCCAAATCATCAAATCCGTCAATTTCAGTTATATCAAATTTATACGGATTAAAAATACAATCCAGCCTTCTTTTATGACCCGGCATATGAAACGGATACGCTTTACTCTGACCGTATTCTGTTAATTTATCAATAAGCTTACCCATTCAATTCTCCCGATTACCTGTATCTGTCCAAAAGACGATTGATGTCATTCATATGTCCGCTTACACTTTCCTCCAATGTAAGCTGTCTGTACTTATATCCAAGCTTCTGATAATCTGACATTTCCTGTATTTTATATTTATCTCTGGATTCAGCATCGTTCCTGCCATAAAATTCTATTTCTCTTATTGCATCCACATATCCTATTTCCATACGGATTTTAGCACCCTTTGAGGTAAAATCCAATGTTCCGTCCCAAAAATCGCCAATACTCTGCTTAGGCTTAATAAAAATAAAATTAGCATCAGGATATAAATCATAATTAATCCTGCTCTCCGTAGATAATCCTACTACAATAAAATTTCTTATTCCTTCTATATATAAAGGCCTTATAGGCATATTATCCTTAATTCCGCCGTCACGATATAATCTTCCCTCAATCTCAACAGGAGAATATATTATCGGCAATGCTGATGAAGCAAGCAGAATGTCCTTAATCTCTGCTCCCGGACGATAATTCAGAGAAAAATATCTTACTTTACCTTCACCTTCTCCTAAATCATCATATTCCGTAGTTGACACATACAGTCTTCTGTCACTGTTTCTGACAATATCCAAATCAACGTAATCATCAATTATTTTTAACAGACCATCCCTTGATACAAAGCCTTCCTCCATATCAATCATATCCGGCTCTATATCCAAAAACTGTTCCGGTGAGATATCTCCCCATATTTTTCTTGCCAGTTCTGCATTACCGGCAGCAAAAAGAACGAGATTCAATGCACCAACACTTGCACCTGATACGGCAGTTATATAATCTGAAATTCCTTTTTCTTCCAGTGCTTTAAAAACACCCGCCTGATATGCGCCTTTTCCGCCGCCTCCGGCAAGCACGAGTCCCCATTCTTTATCAGAAAAATTATACATTATTTTTCCCCCTTTATTATTATGTTTTTCTATATGTTATCATTTTTACTATAGATTATGCAATACACTCTTTTTTTCTCATAAAGTAAAAAAACGGTAGCTTTCACAGCTGACCGTTTAATTTATAAAATAAAAAAAGTGCCCAGAACCGGAATCGAACCAGTGACACGCGGATTTTCAGTCCGCTGCTCTACCGACTGAGCTATCTGGGCATTTGCCTAAGTAAAATATTTAATTAAGAGTAGCGGGGACAGGATTTGAACCTATGACCTTCGGGTTATGAGCCCGACGAGCTTCCAGACTGCTCCACCCCGCGTCAGTATTTATATATCCTGCGTATCATAACAAAAGTTATGAATGGATGGAGGTGGATTCGAACCACCGAAGCGTTCCGCAACAGATTTACAGTCTGCCCCCTTTGGCCACTCGGGAATCCATCCATGAGAGCCGACAATCGGAATCGAACCGATAACCTGCTGATTACAAATCAGCTGCTCTGCCAATTGAGCCATGTCGGCATATAATATTTTATTTATAAGTGGGACCTACAGGGCTCGAACCTGTGACCCTCTGCTTGTAAGGCAGATGCTCTCCCAGCTGAGCTAAGATCCCATTTATTAAGCGACCCGGATGGGGTTCGAACCCACGACCTCCGCCGTGACAGGGCGGCGCTCTAACCAGCTGAGCCACCAGGCCAAATTCAAAGGACTGTTCCTTCAAAACCACACACTAAAACATTTCTTAACATCAATTATCTCTGTGAATAACTTTTCCTCTTCTTCCTAACCATCTGGTCAAGCCCTCGACCTATTAGTATCAGTCAGCTGCACACATTACTG
>JBGVLM010000032.1:0-18989 GCA_045124255.1 Butyrivibrio sp.
GTATTTATGCGGCTTGTGGCGTTTCGCAAACGCCTAATTATTAATATTAGTGTGAGGAGAAACAGAAATGGCAGTTGATGTTAATGAATTGTTTGAAGAGCTTGGAAAGCTTCCACAGGTAGAGGCTATTGCTCTTGGAGGTTCAAGAGCTACAGGCAGAAATGATGAAAAATCTGACTATGATGTGTATGTATATATAACAGACAGCATTGATGAAAATGAACGAAGAAATATTCTGGACAAATATTGTAAATATATGGAAATAGGTAATTCTTTCTGGGAGCTTGAGGATGATGTTACCCTGAGTGACGGAATTGATATGGACATCATATACAGGGATATGAAGGATTTTGAAAATATGGTGTCATCTGTTGTAATGGACTGTGTCTCATGGAACGGATATACTACATGTATGTGGCATAATCTTATAACCTCCAAAACAGTGCTTGATAAGAATGGTAAGTTTAGTGCATTGCAGGAAAAATATAGAATTCCATATCCTAAGAAACTGAAAGAGAATATTATATCTAATAATTTAAATCTTCTCAATGGTATGCTGCCATCGTTTGATACGCAGATTAAAAAGGCGGAAAACAGAGGTGACCTCGTAAGTGTCAATCACAGGGTTACGGAATTTCTTGCAAGCTATTTTGATATTATTTTTGCATTAAATGAGATGACTCATCCTGGAGAAAAGAGAATGCAGAGCATTTGTTCCAAGGAATGTAAGATTCTGCCGGACAATTTTGATGTAAATCTTAACAGATTATTTAACGGAATGTTCAGAGATAAGATATCACCTGTGATAAGTGATATGGTTAATGAGATAAAGAAGATTTGTAAGGAGTCGGGCACTGAGTAATCGGTGCACGGCTCTTTTGTGATAATGTGTTTTTGACATTTCTGTTTTTTATGCTATACTTATCTAAAAATTAAACAGCATAAAGGAAAATTGCAATGAAAAAGAAAATTATCAAAAAAATATTAATCACTTTTATTTCAGTGCTTGTGTTGTTCATAATTGCTTCTGTTATAATTGTGAAAGTGAATTTTGACAATATATTCTGCCGTACAGCTCCTTCAGAGTATTCTGTATATCTCTGCTATGAAGATGTGAAGGATGAATATGAACGTGAATTGATGACATTTATGTCAGGAGAGAATAAACTGCAGGGTTATCTGTATGGAGCGGATAATACCAAGGGACTGGTGGTAGTTGCTCATGGTCTTGGTGGTGGTGCAGAAAGCTATCTGACGGAGACACTTTACTTTGTTGACCATGGATATCAGGTTTTTGCATATGACAATACCGGCTGCCATGAAAGTGAAGGAGAGGACTGCATTGGACTTGTTCAATCGGCAATTGATTTAGACGCAGCATTGACCTTTATTGAAGGTGAAGCAAGGTTTGAGGGACTGCCTGTGTTTCTGTATGGACACAGCTGGGGCGGATATGCAGTAACGGCGGTTTTTAATTATGAGCATGATGTTGCTGCGTCGGTAAGTGTTTCAGGCTTTAATGACCCTATGACAATGATTATGGAATGGGGCAGGAATATGATGGGTTCAATTATTAACCTTGAATATCCGTTTATATATATTTATCAGAGGACTATTTTTGGCGGCAAAATAGGTATGACGGCTGTAGATGGTATTAATAATACTGATACACCTATATTAATTATTCATGGAACTGAGGATGAAACAATAGATTTTAACGGTGCTGCCACGATTGCGTATAAGGATGAAATAACTAATCCGAATGTTCAGTACAAAATATGCGATAAAGAAAAGCAGAATGACCATAATCATTTGTTTACGGCCGTTGAGGCGATTGAATATTATGATGAGCAGAATGAAACTTATAAGAAACTGTATGAGCAGTATGATGGTGAAATTCCGGATGATGTAAAAGCTGAATTCTATGCTCAGGTCGATAAGGACAAAATAAATATAATGGATGAAGAATTCATGCAGGATGTTCTGGATTTTTATGAGGAAGCAATAAGCAGATAATCTACCTAAAGTGCATGTGCATGCAGATATCAGGTGGTTAATAAAATACTTGTGAAAATTCTTTTAAAGGAATATACTTATTAAAAAATCAGAAGATGACTGACGGAGGTTAATATGATATCTGACAAAATGGTTAATCTTGTTAATAACAGCTCCGTGATTCGTGCAATGTTTGAAGAGGGAAAGAGACTTGCGGGAATTTACGGTGCAGAGAATGTTTATGATTTCAGTCTTGGTAATCCCAATGTTCCGGCTCCGAAGGCTGTGAATGACGCTGTTAAGGCCGTTATAGATGAAGAAGATTCGGTTGAGCTTCACGGATATATGAGTAATTCCGGTTATGAAGATGTAAGAAATGCAGTTGCGGAATCATTGAACAGAAGATTCGGTACTTCATTTAATGAAAGCAATATCATTATGACTGTCGGTGCTGCCGGAGGAATTAATGTTCTTTTTAAGGCAATATTGAATCCGGGTGATGAGGTAATTACGTTTGCACCTTATTTTGGAGAATACAGAGCCTATACTGCGAATGCAGACGGACAGCTTGTTGTGATTTCTCCTGATACTGCCACTTTTCAGCCGAATTTAGCTGAATTTGAGAACAAAATAACCCCTAAGACGAAGGTCGTTATTGTTAATACACCAAATAATCCGACGGGTGTTGTGTATTCAGAAGATACAATTATTAAGATGTCTGAGATTCTCAGAAGAAAACAGCAGGAATATAATACGGACATTGTTCTTTTCTCGGATGAGCCGTACAGGGAATTGGCATATGACGGAGTTGAAGTCCCTTATCTGACAAAATACTATAATAACACGGTTATCGGATATTCTTTCAGTAAATCTCTTTCTCTTCCGGGAGAGCGAATCGGATATCTTGTGATTCCTGATGAGCTTAAGGATTCCGAAAGCGTTAAATCTGCTTGCAATGTTGCAACGAGAATACTTGGTTTTGTTAACGCTCCTTCATTAATGCAGAAGGTTATTGCAAGATGTATTGATGTGGATATTTCAGATAATATTGCAGTATATAACAGAAACAGAGAGGCATTATATAACGGCCTTACGGAGCTTGGCTTTGAATGCATTAAGCCTGAGGGTGCATTTTATATGTTTGTCCGTACCCCGGTTGATGATGTCGAATTCAGCAATGCTGCGAAGAAATATAATATTCTTGTTGTTCCGGGAAGCTCATTTGCATGTCCGGGTTTTGTAAGAATTACGTACTGTGTAGCTTATGATACAATAGTGAAATCACTTCCGGAGTTTAGAAAGCTTGCAAAGGAACTGGGAATTATTAAGTAGGTGTGATTATGAAAAAATGGATGAATTATATTCGTAAGGTGGAACCGTATGTTCCGGGAGAACAGCCAAAGGATTCCAAAGTAATTAAATTAAATACTAATGAGAATCCGTATCCGCCGGCTCCGGCTGTAATGGAGGCTGCGGCTGATATGAATGCTGACCCGTTAAGACTGTATCCTGACCCTGCGATTACGGATTTGGTTGAGGCACTCGCTGAGGACTGCAATGTAAGTCCTAAACAGATTTTTGCGGGTGTGGGTTCAGATGATGTTTTGTCAATGATATTTTTGACATTTTTTAATTCGGATAAGCCTGTTCTTTTTCCGGATATTACATATTCTTTTTACAGTGTGTGGTCGGATGTGTATAGAATTCCTTATGAAAGGCCGGCGCTGGATGAGAATTTCAGAATAGCTGCTTCTGACTATTATAAGGAGAATGGCGGAGTTGTAATTGCTAATCCTAATGCTCCGACTGCAATTTATGAAAATCTTGAATTTATTGAAGATATTTTGCAGCATAACAGGGATGTAATAGTTGTTGTCGATGAAGCATATATTGATTTCGGAGGAAAATCTGCGATAGAACTTCTGCCGGAATATGATAATCTTATTGTTGTAAGGACCTTTTCAAAATCCCGTTCACTGGCAGGACTCAGAGTTGGTTATGCGATTGCAGGCGAGGCGGTCATTAAAGCACTTAATGATGTAAAATATTCAATTAATTCCTATACTCTTAACAGACCGGCAATTGAACTGGGGACTCTTGCGGTTAAGAGCAGGGAATATTATGATGAAATTACGGCGAGAATTATTGCAACAAGGGAGAGAACCATTAAGGAGCTTACGGCACTTGGTTTTAAATGCCTTCCGTCTTCGGCTAATTTTGTTTTTGCAACACATCCTGAGTATAAGGCAGCGGATATTTTTAATGCTCTTAAAAAGGCAGGAATCTATGTAAGATATTTTAATTCTCCGAGAATAAGCGAGTATTTAAGAATTACCATCGGAACGGATGAAGAGATGGATAAGGTGTTTGAATTTTTACATAATTATATGGAATAATACATTACTATTAAACTGCTATCTTTATGGTAGCAGTTTTTAGATTGAACCATAAGGAACAGTTTATGAAAAATTTATAAAATATTACGATTTTTTTATGGCAAAATTTAAGTGAAATGTGTAATATAGTCATAGTATATTTTATAGGGGTTTTTAGTTATGTCAAATTTCAGAAATAAATTTATGAATTTTATGTCCGGAAGAAATGGTGTTGACGAGCTTAGCCGTTTCTTAAATATTCTGTCATTAATTATTATGATTGTCGGTGTTTTTATCCGCAACAATACTGCAAGATGGATTGTTGTAGGTGTGGCATTTGCAATAATGATATATTCCTATTTCAGAATTTTTTCCAGAAATTATAATTCAAGACATAGGGAGAATCAGTGGTTCTGTTCAATTATTCATCCTGACAGAAGCAACAGAACCTATACCAATGCACAGAAGAAGGCAATGGACCGCAGGACACACAGAATTTTCAAATGTCCTAACTGTGCCCAGAAGATAAGAGTTCCAAAGGGTAAGGGCAGAATTTCCATTAAGTGTCCGAAATGCCGTATAGAGTTTATTAAAAAGACCTGATTCAGGGGAATAATATGTTTGGATATATTACCGTTAATAAGGAAGAACTGAAGATTAAAGATTATAACAGATACCAGTCGTATTACTGCGGTGTGTGCAGGAGCCTTAAGAATAATTATGGCTTTACGGGACAGATGACGCTGACATATGATATGACATTTCTCGGAATCCTTCTGTCAGCATTATACGAAGATGAGACGGAATCCGTGAAGCGAAGATGTGTTCCGCATCCTGTTAAACCGCATGATGAGCTTTCCAATGTCTATACGGATTATGCTGCGGCAATGAATGTTCTTCTGACCTATTATAAGCTTAAGGATAATTGGGCGGATGAGAGAAGTGTCAAATCGAATTCCTTTGCGGGAATGCTTAAGCGAGCATATAAGAAGGCATACAGACAGTTTCCGAGACAGGCAGGTGTTATAGAAGAATCCATTCGTAAGCAGCAGGAATATGAGAAGAATGGTGAACCGTCAATTGATAATGCAGCTCTTCCGACTGCTGAAATGCTTGCAGAGATTTTTGACATGAAGCAGGATGAATGGAGCAGGACCTTAAGACGAATGGGCTTTTTCATGGGCAAATATATTTATATTCTTGACGCATATGATGATTTGGACAAGGATATTAAGAAGAATAATTATAATCCTCTGATTGCGCATAAGGATGAGCCGGATTTCAAAGATAATTGTGAAAGAATGCTGGTAATGGTTGCTGCGGAATGTTCAAAGGCTTTTGAGCAGTTGCCAATATTGGAAAATACTGATATATTAAGAAATATAATGTATTCAGGTATATGGAGTAAATTTTTTAAGATAGAGAGATAAGTTTATAATGAATAGAGACCCGTATTCGGTGCTCGGTGTCAGCAGGGACGCCAGTGCCGATGATATCAAAAAAGCATATAGAAAGCTAAGCAGAATATATCATCCTGACGCTAATGTTAATAATCCGAATAAGGCTCAGGCCGAGGAGAAATTCAAGGAGGTTCAGGAGGCTTACGACCAGATTATGTATGAGCGTGAGCATGGTGCAGGCACCTATGGAAATAACCGTAGTGCAGGCGGTGGAGCCTATGGTGGCTATGGCGGATACAGAACCAATGCAAATTCTACCGAAAGTCCGCGTATGCGTGCTGCAATTAATTATATTAACAGCGGTATGTTTGCAGAGGCGCTTAACACATTGGAAGGAATGAGTGCGGCTGAGAGAAATGCGAGATGGTATTTTGTACGTGCACACGCCAATCAGGGACTTGGAAATATTATTAATGCAACAGAGGACGCAAGGAAGGCTGTAAGTCTGGAGCCTGATAATGTTGAATATATTACCTATCTGCAGCAGCTGGAGAGCGGCGGAACATGGTATAATGATATGGGAGCTTCATACGGACGTTCGCGTTCAGGCCCGGGAAGTATGTGCATGCAGCTGTTGTGTCTTAATCTGCTGTGTAACTGCTGTTGCTGCGGAAGAGGCTTCTACTGTTAGACTGGGAGGTGTAAGTAATGCCTAAAGCACCGGAGCAGAAGAAGAAAATGCTTGTTGTGCTTCAATATCTTATGGAGAATTCTGATGAGGAGCATCCAATATCAACAGCGGCGCTGTTAAGCTATTTGGAGAGCTGCGGAATCAAGGCGGAACGTAAAAGCATTTATTCGGATATAGAGACTCTTGTTAATATGGGTTATGACATTATTAACAGAAGAGGAGCGGATGGCGGCTATTATATGGCATCAAGAGATTTTGAGGCGGCGGAGCTGAAGCTTTTGGTTGACGCAGTCCAGTCATCCAAATTTATTACTGAGAAGAAATCCAATGAGCTTATTTCCAAGCTGGAGAAGCTTACAAGCCGGTATGAGGCAGTAAAGCTTCACAGACAGGTGTATGTTGCGAAAAGAGTGAAGACTGATAATGAGTCGATTCTCTATAATATAGATGGAATACACGAAGCGATTTCATGCAATTCAAGAATCAGTTTTTTGTATTATGAGTGGAATTTGGAGCGTAAGCTTGTGTGCCGCAATAATGGTCAGAGATATGTGGCGGACCCGTTGGCTCTTGTATGGGATGATGAGAATTATTATCTTGTGGCAGGGGATACGGCAAATGGAATTATTAAGCATTTCCGCGTGGACAAAATATCGGATATAGAAATTGAAAATGCCAGACGAAGCAGGGAATGGGAGAATTTTGATATCGCACAGTACTCCAAGGAGCATTTTTCAATGTTTCATGGAGACAAGGAGACTGTGACGGTCAGATTTACCAATAATCTTATAGGTGTTGTTATTGACCGTTTTGGCAGGGATGTTTTTATTGTGCCGAAGGGGGATTCGCATTTTGACGCCGGATTAAATGTTCAGGTAAGCAATCAGTTCTTTGCGTGGATTGCAGGTTTTGCAGGTGACGCAAGAATTGTTTCTCCGCAGACAGTTATCGACAAATATAAGAAAATGATTGAGGACATCAGCAGTAAGCTATAGCAAAATAAGGCAACTGATGTCCTTTTTTGCGAATTTTAGTACTTGAAAAGTGTAATAGGAATTATTACAATCAGACTGTACATCTGAAAAGGAGTTTAATATGCAGGAGATAATAGATTACATATATAATATACCGAAGTTTTCCAGAAAATGTTCGCTGGACAATACAGGAGAAATGTTAAAGAGACTTGGCAATCCGGGGCTTGACAGCAGAATTGTCCATGTGGCAGGAACTAACGGAAAGGGTTCGGTATGTTCTTATTTAAACGGTATTTTAATGAGTGCCGGTTTTACGACCGGTCTTTTTACATCGCCACACCTTATCAGAATGAATGAAAGAATTAAAATAAACGGACAAGATGTTTCTGATGATATTTTTACGACAGCTTATAACAAGGTGAGGAGTGTGTCCGAAGCCATGGCAGCTGACGGCTACAGCCATCCGTCTTTTTTTGAGTTTTTGTTTGGAATGGCAATGTATGTTTTCGGACTTAATAAGGTTGATTATATTATCCTTGAAACCGGACTTGGCGGCAGACTTGATGCTACTAATGCAGTTGAGAAGCCGGACTTATCGGTTATTACATCGATAGGTCTGGACCATACAGAGCTTCTCGGTGATACTTATGAGAAGATTGCAGCTGAGAAGGCCGGAATAATTAAGAATAATGTTCCTGTTATTTTTATGAAGAACCGTGAGGATGTAACCAATGTAATAATAAATAAAGCAAAGGAAATGGGGACCGAGGTAATATGTCTTGCCAAGGAGGATATTTCCAACATTATTAAAAAAGATAAAAACATTGATTTTTCGTTACACAATGGTTATTATGATAATGAGATTTTTTCTGTTAAAACGGGCGGCATTTATCAGGCGGATAATGCGGCACTTGCAATAACAGCAGCCAACAGGCTTGGCATTACTGATTTGGAGATTATCCGAAAAGGGTTGAATTCCGTTATATGGGATGGCAGAATGCAGGAAATTGAGAATAATATGATACTTGACGGAGCACATAACGATGATGGAATTGAGCGTTTCCTTGAGTCTGTGAGAATGGACGGCTTTGAGGGCGACAGATATCTTATGTTCAGTGCGGTTAAGGACAAGCATTTTGATACAATGATTCAGAAAATATGTGAAAGCGGTCTTTTTAAGGGCTATATACTTGTTCCTATCAGTGATGAAAGAGGAATTGATACTGATACGCTGAATCAGGTGTTCAGAAATTTTACCGGCGCAGAGATTATACCATTGGATAATATTTCACAGGGAATTTTTGAGGCTTGTATGCTGAGGGATAGCGGCAACAGAATATATATTGCAGGCTCTTTGTATCTTATAGGAGAGGTTTTAGGATTAAGAGAATAATTTAGTGTTCGAGGAGTAATTATATGATTAATTTTGATGAAGAGATTAAGAAATTTCAGCCAAGTCTTGAGGTTGATGAGGCTGAGGACGCAATTTACCATAGTGATGTAACAGATGTAACAGATGTAATCGACAGAATAGTGAAAGAAATCACGGATAAATAGGATGGAGTTATACGATGAGATGTTATAAATGCAATTCAGTGCTTTCGGATAATGATTATTGTCTGAAATGTGGTGCTGATGTATCCGTATACAAGGTTGTTGTGAAGGCTTCAAATTCGTATTACAACATGGGTCTTGCCAAGGCTCAGGTAAGGGATTTGTCGGGTGCGATTGCAGCACTTAAGACCAGTATTCACATTAATAAGAAAAATATTAAGGCGAGAAATCTTTTGGGACTTGTTTATTTTGAAGTGGGCGAGGTCGCAATGGCACTTTCAGAGTGGGTAATAAGTCTTAATATCAAGCCGGAGAAGAATGTTGCTGAGGCATATATACGCAAGGTAAAGGCTAATCAGAACAAATTAGAAGTGCTTAACCAGGCAATTAAGAAATACAACTTCTCACTGAAAAAGGTGCAGGAGGAGGGCGATGATGTTGCTCTTATCCAGTTGAAGAAGGTTATCACGATGAATCCTCATTTCGTTAAAGCACTTCTTCTGCTGGCACTTGTCTATATCAGAAACGGTGATGAAGACAGGGCAATGAAGCTTCTTAACAAGGTTCTTAAGATTGACCGTAATAATACTTTGGCACTCAGATATATTGACGCAATTAATAAAGAGGGAATTGCCAAAGATAACAGCAGTGAAGATAATTATTATAAGAATAAGAAGCATTTGCCGCTTTCGGGACATGATGTTATACTGCCCCGTAATTCCTATAAGGAGCCGGCAAGCGGAGTTCTGACGGTAATATATATTCTGCTGGGTGTTGTAATTGGTGTTGCACTCGTATGGTTTCTGGTGGTTCCTGCCAAACTGCAGACTGCCAGAGAGGAGAGCAATGATGCCATCAGGCAGTACAGTGAGCAGCTGGCCGGATATTCAGTTGATATTACAGAGTTAGAAAGCCAGATTAAGAAGCTGGAGAGCCAGCTTGAACAGGCGGAGTCCGACCTTTTGGAATACGAAGGTGAAGAGGGCGAGATTGCAATGTATAACAGACTGATTGACGCCGCTTCTGCTTATGTGAATAATGATTTTGAGCAGGCAGCAGTATTGCTTGCTTCTATTACGGATGTTTCACAGCTTCCTACTGATACTGCGAAGGCGTTGTATACAACAATGGAGGAGAACAGCAGCAGTAGTGCCAAAGCATTTTACAATGCGGGTGTAAGTGCATATAATGCGGATAATTATGTGGATGCCATAACATATTTTACCCGTTCCTACGAGTTGGATAATTCAACGGTTGAATCACCATATTATCTGGCAATGTGTTATTTGAAGCTTAGTGATTCAATTAATGCAGACAAATATATTGATATTGTTAACAATAAGTTCCCGGGAACTACATTTGCAACACAGCTTAATGAATATGTAGCTTCCCTGGCAACACCATAATTTTACTAAGGAATAAACCTCATTGATATGACGGAGCAATTGATAAATTGCTCCGTTTCTTTATTGTAAGAAAATATTTATGTAACAGGAAGGAGTTTTGTATATGGGAAAAACATGTGAAACTAAAGATAACATTATTATTGTCCGGCTGAGGGGGGATTTGGACCATCATGTTACATCACAGATAAAAGAAGAAATTGATGAATGCATATTGGATAAAAAGATTTTCAGACTTGCGTTTGACTTTAGAAATGTTCTTTTTATGGACAGCTCTGGTATTGGCCTGATAATGGGCAGATATAAGAAAATCAAACCGATGGACGGCGAGATTTATGTGAGCAATCTGGGGCTTGCAATGCAGAGGATTTTTAAGCTTTCAGGACTTTTTAAAATAACAAAGCACAGCTTTGAAATTGACCATCTGGTAAACGAGGAGGCTACATATGAACAGGATTAAAATTGAATTTGACGCAATATCCGAGAATGAAGCGTTTGCAAGGGTATGCATAGCAGCGTTTGTTACAAGGCTTGACCCGACGCTTGAGGAGATTAATGATGTAAAAACTGCGGTTTCGGAGGCCGTTACCAATTCCATAATTCATGGTTACGGGGAAAAAGGCGGAACGGTGGTTATGGAAGCCTGTCTTGAGGGCAGTGAATTGGAAATCAGAATAACCGATTTCGGCAAGGGAATTGAAAATATTGAGCAGGCAATGATGCCGATGTTTACAACCGGAGAGGATAAGGAAAGGTCGGGAATGGGCTTTACCTTTATGGAGGTGTTTATGAATGAACTCAATGTCGAGTCAGCTTTGGGAAAGGGAACTACGGTAATAATGAAAAAGAGGTTTAATGAACCACAGGAGTAAGCGGAGGTGTGATTATGGATCATACCAAAGAGCTTATAGAGCTGGCACATTCCGGTAACAGGGAGGCAAGGGATTTTCTTGTGCTTCAGAATATGGGACTGGTATACAGCGTGGCGAAGAGATTTTTTAACCGTGGGTACGATATGGAGGACATAACCCAGATTGGAACCATTGGTTTAATTAAAGCAATTGATAAATTTGATTTGAATCAGCCGGTAATGTTTTCTACTTATGCCGTTCCGATGATTTCCGGCGAAATAAAGAGATTTATAAGGGATGACGGAATGATTAAGGTTTCGCGTTCAATTAAGGAGAACGGCTGGAAGATAAGACAGGCGTCACAGGAGCTTGCACAGAAGCTTGGCAGGGATGCAACGCTTGAGGAATTAACCGAAGCAACAGGACTGTCAGGCGAGGATATTATCATGGCAATGGAGGCGTCCAAGGATGTTGAGTCAATCTACCAGACTGTTTATCAGGGAGAAGGCAATACGGTTTTTGTAGTGGACAAGCTGGCAGCCTCAGCAGAAATTCCGCCAAACGAGGTCGTAATTAACAAAATGATGCTTGAGCAGCTGTTGGAGGAATTGTCCGAAATGGAAAAAGAACTTATAAGAATGAGGTATTACGAGGATAAAACACAGGTGCAGGTTGCAGAGAAACTGGGGATATCCCAGGTGCAGGTGTCACGGCTTGAAAAGAAAATTCTGATAAGAATGAGAAAATCAGTTGAGGAGTGAATAATAATCAGATAAAATGCTGACACTATTCCAAAAGGCAGGAGTAGTGGTATGGGTGAAGACGTTTATATTAATTTTTCGAAATGTTCAGAGGTTACTAATGAAAAAATAACTGTACAGGATGTTGCAGAGGTGTGGTGCAGTGACACTGCACTTTTGTCAGGAATTAAGAATACGGCGATTGCGAGATTAAAGGGCGACAGGGATGAGGTCTGCGTTTATACGGCAATTGCCGTTATTAAAATGCTTCAGACCAGATTTCCCGAAATATCTATTCAGTGTATCGGTGTGCCGGAATTTGCCGTTATTTTTCATAAGAAAAAGAAGGCAAATACTTTTTGGCAGGCAGTTAAGATTATTTTAATCAGTGCAATAGTATTTTTCGGCGGTGCTTTTGCAATTATGGCTTATGGAAATGATATAGACATCCAAAGCATTTTTGATGTAATAACCGAGTTCTGTGTCGGCAATCCTGATGAGAATTCGTTGTTCCTTCAGATTTCATATTCGGTAGGACTGTCAGTCGGAATACTTGTTTTCTTTAATAATTTTGGAAAACGAAAGACGGTAAAAGACCCGACTCCGATACAGATTGCAATGCGTACTTATGAAGAGGATATTTATACAACTATAATTAATGATAACATAAGAGAGGGCAAAGCCGGTGATGTGGATTAAATATTTTTTACTGATAGTAATAGGCGTCGGCGGCGGTGCACTGACTGCTGCCGGATATTTTGCCGTTATTGCTTCAATCGGAATATTGACGCGTTTTGCAGATTACACAAATACGGCTTCTAAAATAAGAATTTATGAAAATATGTTATCACTCGGAGGAATTGCCGGTAATCTTTTAATTATTTTTAAACCTGATATGAGGCTTGCCGGCTGGCTTTTGCTGATATTCGGGCTGATATTCGGAATTTTCATCGGCTGCTTTATTCTGTCGCTTGCGGAGGCTGTTAAGGGGATGCCTGTTTTTCTTAGAAGGAGCAGAATCCAAAAAGGAATTTCAATACTGATATGCTCACTTGCATTTGGAAAAACTTTAGGAAGTATTTTCTACTTTTGTTGTTATTTTCTCAAAAATTAGGTATAATATAAGTTAAAGAGATTATGATAAACGGAGGCGGTCCTATGGAGAAAAGATTAGTAGATGCACTGGCGAATGAAGGCAGAAATTTTATTGAAGCACTCTGTGCGGAATATCATCTGCTGCTAATTATCAGGGAAGATGGAACATATCATCCTGTTTTCGTGCCGGAGACGTATGGGTATATTGTGGAACAATATACGGATTACAACAGTGCTTTGGTTGAATTTTGTGACAGATTTGTGCGTGATAAGGACCGTTCCAGAATAAAGGATTTGGGCAGGCTTGAATATATGGCAAACCGGCTCAGAAAATCCAAGGTATTTGAAACCGCCTTTCAGACAAGAAATCAGAAGTGGCTTGGCTGCAAATGCTATGAAATATCAGATGGCGGCGGTAATCAGAGAACCTTTCTTTTCGGAATAATACAATATGGGGATGCAATGCAGGAGCAGCAGCAGAGGATTGCAACCAATGAGATTATTAAAACCCTTTCGGATGAATTTCAGGTTATTTACAGGGTTAATGTATATACCGGAGAATATGAAATAATCCGAATGAATATGAGCAATCCCAAATACGCATACGGATTCAGGGATTTCTATGAGCTTGAAAAGGTTTATTTTAAGCAGGGGTTTGATGAGGAATATGTCGGGGCTCTTCCCGGCGAGGATAATTCGGGCGTATCGTTTAAGGAGCCGATAAGAATTGCGGCAATCAGGGAGTATTATGATACACATAAGGATGAGATTACAGGCTATTATAGAGAGAAAAACGGCAGATGGCTGAAGCTTATAGTTGCACCCGATACGAATTATTCAGAGGAAAATCCTTATGTTATTTATGCGGTAAGGGAGTGCGGCAAAGAGATAACGGAAAGGGCAAGAAATATAGTCTATACATCTGCTGTTGCCAAGATGTATTGCTTTGTCGGAACAATTGATATTGAGAACGGTACATATCACTGTATTCATACAGAGCCGTGGTTTGAAATGGATGAAATGGACGGAAGTCTTAAGTATTTTATGAACGTAATGAAGCGTCAGATATATGATGAGGATTTCCATCTTTTTGAAAGCCTTATTAATGAGATTGCTTCGGATATGGTCGGATTTGCCGAAAGGGAATACCGTATCGAGGATAAACAGGGAATGTTCCATTTCCACAATGCATTTGCTACATATATTACCATGCCTGAGGGCGGAAGAATATTACTGTTAGTCCGCAATGTGGATGAGAGGGCGGCAAACAGGGCAAGACTTGAATCCCTTAATGAGGAGTATGTGAGAACGAGGGACATGCTGTATGCTCTGGGCGATTCATATTACGGCATATACTACCTTAATCTGGAGAAGAAGCATTTAACTCCGAACAGGCAGGGCGATGACGTCAAACATATTTTTAACAAAAGAATAGAGTATGAAAATGTAATAGATAATTATATACGCTCTCTGGTGCATGCAGAGGACCGTGCAATGGTCAGAAGTTTTTCGTCAGTTGAGAATCTGATGGAGGTATTGCGTGAAGAGGGACAGTCGATGTTCTGTGAATACCAGAGACTGTTTGATAAAGAGTACAGATGGGTCAGAATGGTTTTTAAGGCAACTAAATGCATTGACGGCAAGCCTGTATCCGTTATTCTGGCATTCAAGGATATACATGACGAAAGAGAAACGGAATTAAGGCACAAAAGAGAACTCAGGGAGGCTCTTATTTCTGCTAAATTAGCCAGTGAAGCTAAATCGCGTTTTCTTTCTAATATGTCCCATGACATCCGGACACCAATGAATGCAATAATGGGTATGACTTCTATTGCACTTTCACATATTGATGATATTGAGAAGGTTGAATCCTGCCTTAATAAAATAAGTGTGTCAGCCAATCATCTTTTGAAGCTGATTAATCAGGTGCTTGATATGTCATATATCGAAAGCGGTAAAATAACAATTAAGACCGAAGCATTCAGTCTGATTGAGCTGATGAAAACAGTTGTGTTTATCATGCAGGAGCAGTTTGATTCCAAAAATCAGACTTTTACAAGTGATTTTACGGAAATACAGAATAATGATTTATTAGGAGACAGAGTCAGAATACAGCAGGTATTGTTAAATGTTCTCGGAAATGCTGCAAAATACACTCCGAAATGCGGTAAAATCAGTTTTACGGCAAGGGAGATTGCTTCTGAATCCAAGGATATCTGTAAGTATGAATTCGTTATATCGGATACGGGAAAAGGTATGACGGAGGAATTTATACAAAGAATTTTCAAGCCGTTTGAAAGAGAGGAGACGCTTGAGGAGGAGGGTTCAGGTCTCGGAATGGCGATTTCCAAGAGTATTGTGGATTTAATGAATGGTGACATTTCGATTAAGAGTCAGCCTGACAAGGGCTCCACGGTTACGATAATAATTCCGCTTAAGATTAATCCTAATAAAAGGAGCAGAAACATGGCTGAGGAAGAACAGAAATCAGATGACCCTTATGCAGTACTGCATGGCAAGAAGATACTCGTTGTTGATGACAACGAAATAAACTGTGATATTGCATGCGATTATCTTGAGGACGTCGGTGTAATTACTGATGTGGCAATCAATGGCAAGGAGGCATACAATATAATTTCAACAGGTGAATATTTTGATGCGGTCCTGATGGATATCAGAATGCCGGTTATGAACGGATATGACGCAACACGCAAAATAAGAGAAATTAACAGTGAATATGCCGTTAATATTCCGATTATCGCAATGACTGCAAACGCCTTTGAGGAGGATGTGCAGATGAGCCTTAGAATGGGAATGAATGCACATATATCCAAACCATTGAGTGCGGAAATAATGTATAAAACACTTGCAGACTTTTTTGTCGCCAATTAGCGTTATTCGACAATTGTAAATTGACGGAATTAGATATACAATTAAATCAGAACTTGTAGTAGCAACGTGTATAGAAGGAAGACTGCTTATGGATGGTAATTGGAAGAATGAGCTTCGCAGTATAAATGTAGACGTTGATGGTGCAATAGAACGATTTTCTAACAAAGAGGAGAGATATGTAAAGTATCTTAAGCTTTTTAAGAATAATTCCGGTTTTAACAATCTGCTCATCGCATTGGAAAATGGTGACTGCAACGCTGCATTTGAAAACTGTCACTCCTTAAAGGGTGTGATAGGCAATTTGGGTTTTACATCTATGTTTCCTAATATCTATTCAGCCTGTGAGATACTTCGCACCGGTAGCATGGAAGGTGTCTCTGAGTTGATAGAAGAAATAACCGGAAACTATAATGATATTGTCAGTATAATTGACAGATATCTGATGTAATTTTTAATAATTTAATATTTTTTTTAAAAACTCCGAGGAAGAAGTCTTCGGAGTTTTAATTTGTAAAAAGTTATCTTATATGATTTTAAAATGCTAAATAGTAAAAAAGTACTATGAAATATACTTATTAAATGGTATAATATTGTAGTAAATAAGGATATACAGAAGAGGTGTAAAAAATGAGCAACGTTATCAGAGTAGTAGTTGCAGATGATAATGATATTGTAAGACAGATGATTGTGGATACATTGTCTGAGGATGAAGGAATAGAGGTTGTAGGTTCTGCGGCGGATGGTGCAGTGGCAGTTCAGCTGATTAAAGAAACACATCCTGATATTGTATTATTGGATTTGATAATGCCAATGGTCGATGGAATCGGTGTAATGGAGACAATTGAGGCTGATGAGAAATATGGAGAAAAGAAGCCGCGTTATATAGTGATTTCGGCGGCAGGAAGTCAGGATATAGTTAATCAGGCATTGCAGACGGGTGCAGCATATTATATTATGAAGCCGTTTTCCGAAGAAACATTGATTAAACGTGTTAAGAGAATTGCCGGAGAAACTCCGGTTGAGCCATACACGGTTAGAAATAACGATAATACTGTCGGCGGTGAGGAAGATGTTGAACAGCGTGTTGTAGAGATTTTAAGATTGCTTGGCGTTCCTGTCAGAATGGTGGGCTATAAGTATTTAAGAGACGCAATTCTTCTGGCAGTTGCTGATACCGAATCACTGATGTCTGTGACGAAGAATATTTATCCTGAAATTGCGCTTAAACACGGAACCAGTTCCGGTAATGTTGAGCGTAATATCAGATATGTTATCGAGTCTACATGGAACAATAAAAGAAGCTCGAAGCCTGAGGATACTTTGTTAAGGGATTTGTTTAGAAATTCCATACAGAAGCCTACAAACTCGGAATTTATTCTTGCATGCTCTGAAAGGATTCATTATCAAATGAAAAATTAGAATAAATATTTTTTTTCCTGACATACTAATTTCATTATAATTAATAAAAGGAGTTAGTATGGACGAGAAGGATAAGAAAATATATACCAATTATGTAGAAAGTGTAACGCCGACCCATAATGTATGGCTTCAGATGTTGAAGGCATTCCTTGTGGGGGGCGTTATTTGTGTTATAGGACAGGGAATAAATCATTTTGCAACGGCAGTGCTTGGGGTTGATAAGGACACTGCTGCAACGATTGTCTCCATATGTCTTATTCTGCTTTCAGTAATTCTTACGGCATTAAATATCTATCCGTGTATTACCAAATTCGGTGGTGCCGGTGCACTGGTGCCTATCACGGGCTTTGCCAATTCGGTAGCTGCACCTGCAATTGAGTTTAAAAAAGAGGGGCAGGTATTTGGTATCGGCTGTAAAATTTTTACAATTGCGGGCCCCGTAATTCTCTATGGAATATTATCAAGCTGGGTTCTGGGTCTGATATACTGGGCACTTAAAATGTTCGGTGTCATGTAATGTCGGAGGATTTATTATTGGGTAAAAATGAATCCCTGACATATTCGCTTATCCGGCTGATGATTTCAGTAACCTTTTCCGTATCATTCTCTGAATAACTTACGGAAGCAATAAAACCGCCTTGAATTAGGATTGTAAGAATTACATCGAATTCAAGGTTGTTTTTATATTCAGGGTGGTATTTATAGGTCTGTTCTTTGAGTGCATAGTCTAATTTTTTTACAAGAAGACCCGAGCGGCTACCTGAGAAAATCGAACCAAGGAGCGGACGTATTGCAGTCATTGAGACAGTCAGTTCGCGAGTAATCTGACGTGGATTAACGAAAATTTCTTCGGGATGTGTAAGAGATTTAAGTACATCGTCAATAATCTCATTCTCTATCTTGTCAGATAAATCATAGATATCGCTGTAATATGAATAAAAGGTTGCTTTGTTGATATCGGCAAGTTCGGCAAGCTCTTTAATCGTTATTTTCTCAAGCGGTTTCTTGGTTCTTAACTCAATAAATGCATTATAAATATTTTTTTTGGTTCTTTTTACTCTTAAATCCATATAATCACTCTTTCGACATTTTTGATAATTGGTTGTTTATTATACCATGGTCTGAAATCGACGGTGGAATTATTTTAAGGCGGTTGATATATTTATTATAGCAAAATAAACAACTGTAGTCAATTAAACAAGAATAGTCTGAAAACTGGAGGAACCCAAATGGATAAAAATGAATTTTATACAGGTAAGGCAATGGAGGCTTATAAGTATCTCGGCTGTCATCTGACGGAGGAAGGCGCGGTTTTTCGTACTTTTGCTCCTTCTGCCAATAGAATCTGTGTAATCGGAGAATTTAATAATTGGACGGAGACGGAAATGTCAAGAATTTATAACAATCATTTCTGGGAATGCACGATTCCGAATGTAAAAGCCGGTATGATGTATAAATTAAGAATCTATAAGTTTGACGGAAGCTTTATTGACCATTGTGACCCTTATGGCTATGGTATGGAGCTTCGTCCGAATTCAGCATCAATAGTGAGGGATATGTCTGCTTATGAGTTTGAGGATGATGAATGGATTAAGGGGCG
>JBGVLM010000033.1:0-26697 GCA_045124255.1 Butyrivibrio sp.
ATTGTACAAAAAGCTGTATGACATTTACTTTGTTAACACAGTCAAGACTTTGGAGACCTTTTATCCCGAATGGATTGAGAAAAGACACTCCATTGGAGTCAACCCACGCACAATTCATAGAAACGAGAATCATTGGAATAAGTATTACAAGAATCATCCCATTGTGAAGATTTCTCTTCATAAAATTACGGCAGAGAAAATCGAAGATTTTCTTCACTACTGCATTACCACTTATTCTATGACCGTTAAAGAGCTTGGCAATATGAAGTTCATTCTTCTTGATATGATGAAGCTTGCCAAAAAACGTAAGTTCATTGAATACAATCCGTTCATTGATGTAGAAGTACATACTAATGCCTGTCGGCCCTCTACAAAGCAGAATGACATCAGCAGAGTGTATTTACCTGAAGAGAAAGAAAAGCTCTTCCACGAGCTGAATAAGGAGCTTGAAATGCATCCGGAAGTAACGGATATGTATGCCATCTTCCTTTTGTTCAAGTTAGGGCTTCGTGTCGGGGAATTATGTGCACTCAAATGGGAAGACATCAATGAAACTGCCGAAGAGATTCATATTCACAGAATGGAATCCAAGGACGAAAAAGGTCGCGAAGGCAGACACAGTCAGGTTGTAGAATACACCAAAAAGAAATCTCCATACGGAGACAGATTTCTACCGATTGGTGATTATGAAAAATGGATTTTCAACAAAGTCAAATCCATCAACAAATCCTACGGCTATGACAGTGAGTTTATTTTCTGTGATGAAAATGGCAGGACCAATATTAGGTCCATAGACAACAGAATAAGAAAATGCTGCAAAAGAGCTGGAATTGATGTGAAATCGGCACATGATATCAGAAGAACTGTCGCGTCCGAAATGTTCAACAACGGTGTTCCTGTCGAAATCATCCGTAACTTTCTCGGTCACTCAGACATAAAGACCACCTATGGTTACATCCTTGATAATAAGAAAAAGGAAGACACCTGCCGTATGATTCACAATGCATTAAGTTCTATGAATGGACTTAAAATCAGCTAATATGTAGTCAAAGGAGAAATTAACTACTGTTTTTTATTAGGTAGTCCAAGGTAGTCCAAAGCGCGAGACGGGGGTGAGGTGGAAATAGAAAAAGGTCCAGTGGACCTTTTTCCCGCCGAACCGACCGAAGGCGACTTTAGGAGCCTGAGACGAACCCCTTATGAAATAAGGGGTATGAGAGGTGCTTGCACCTCTCTTTTGCAAAAAATATAGGTCCTATTCACAAAATGTCATACCCGACAAATCATAAAAAGGACCTATAATTTTGCAAAAAAATAGAGCGCGAGACGGGGATCGAACCCGCGACCTTCTCCTTGGCAAGGAGACGCTCCACCACTGAGCCACTCGCGCTAATTATATACTATTGTGCGTGTTCTTCACAACGCAAGTAAAAGTATACTAAAGCAATTTCTATTTGTCAATACTTTTTTCAAATTTCTGCAAATTTTTGTAAAATCAACTGATAAAGCTTCTGAACTGCCGGGACAGACAATGACGGGTCATAGCACGAAACCCCGATTTCCCTGTATGTTTCCGGCTCAACAGGATATACATCAACTTTAACGTTAAAACAGTCTATTACCATTTTAGGAAGAATACATACTCCAAATCCGGCCTCAACCATCGTAAGAATTGACAAATCATCTATAACATGACAGCGTGACTTCGTATTATAGCCACATTCCTTAAAAAGATTCTGGCTGTCTGCATCACAATTCTCCATCAGCTGCACAAACTGACAATCGGAAAGCTCTTTAATTGTCACAATTTTCTTATCGTCAGAATAGAAGTTCTTCGGGGTTACCGCCATAAGCTGGTCCTTATACAACGGTCTAATAGGGATATTGCCCGCACTCGAAACAGACAGAAAGCCAATGTCAATATCGCCTTTGTCAAGCCATGAAGCAATATCGTCATATGAACCCTGAAAAATTTCGACCTCAATGCCGGGATATTCCTCGTTAAATTCCTTAATCAGGCTTGGAATCCATTTTGTGCATACACTGTTAAAACAGCCAAGACGTACAATTCCTCTCTGTAATCCCTTAAGTTCATCAATGGCCTGATTAACAACCTCTTCTGATTTCAGCAGCTGTCGTACATATTGAATCAAAAGCTCCGCATTGGAGGTAAGCGATATTTTATTCTTCTTACGGATAAATAACAAAAAGCCGAGTTCCTCCTCCATATTGCTGATACAATGACTGACCGCAGAAGGTGTCAGATTAAGTATATCTGCAGCTTTTCTGAAATTCATCTGTTCAACTGTTGTAAGAAATACTTTATATGAAAAAAGAGTCATACTGCCTCCTATGTTGAAAATAATTCACCGCATCAGTGAAAATATCTTGTTTTACATAATTGTATATTTAAGTTATCATTGAGTTACCAAGAGACAGTAAATGTAACTGAGCATTACATTTATGTCATAGCAATAGTTTCTATCTCCTGACAAGAGGATTCAGCTGCATGAATCCTCTTTGTTTTTTGTATTAGAATATTATATCTGATATTTCATTCAATTACAAGCAAAAAGCTATGAGCGTTTTCCGCCCATAGCTTTAATAAATGCATTAATCAGATTTTGAACTTCTTAACATCCTCTTCAAGCGTATTAGCCATCTCATTAAGACGGTTAGCTGAACTTGCTAACTCAATCATCATTGAGGTAAGTTCTTCTGTAGAAGCCATTGTCTCCTGGGTACTTGCTGCATTCTCTTCTGAAATAGCAGAAAGTCCTTCGATAATCTCCAACATTCTTTCCTTTCTCTGTGAAAGGTCAACGCTCTTGCCACTGATATTCTCGATTTCATTAAGCGAGTTACGTACGCCCTCCCTAACTTCACCGAAGATTTCCTTTGTCTCACCAAGCTTATTCTCCTGCTCTGTTACGGCATTACGAACTTCCTTCATAATAACAACGGTCTTATTGGACTGGTTGGCAAGTTCTTCAATAATATTCTGAATCTTAATAGCTGACTGGTTGGACTGTTCTGCAAGCTTCTGAATCTCAGAAGCAACTACCGCAAAGCCCCTTCCTGCTTCTCCTGCTCTTGCTGCCTCAATAGCGGCATTAAGAGAAAGAAGATTGGTCTGGCTGGCAATCGCTGTAATAAGTTCAACTGCCTTGCTGATTTCCTTCGCAGAAGCGTTTGTAACTGCTGTCTGTGCAGCAATTTCATCAACCGCACTGCTGGTCTTCTCAGTTGTAACCGAAAGTTCCTTCATAATATCCTGAGCCTTAGCCTCTGCTGTTCCCATCTTATTAGATGTGGTTGTGAGCACCTCAACCTCTTTAACGATATTCTGAATAAGTTTTCCCATATTATCAACATGCTCTGAAGCAGTCTGCGTATCCATTGCCTGTGAGGTCGCACCCATTGCAATCTCTTCAACTGCGTGTCCTACATCCTCAACGGTTCTGCTTGACTGGCTTGACATCATATCAACATTCTCTGCTGCTTCCTTAACGGTAGAAACAGTATTCTCAATATCCCCGAGAACCACCTTAAAGCTGTCACGAAGATTAGCTGTTGCCCTCGCAATACTTCCAACCTCATCGGTACGCTCCAGATCACGGGTATTAAATCTGACTGTTAAGTCACCTGTTGAAAGAATCATAATAATATTATTAATTCTCTTCAGTGCATTAGAAATACCCAATGATACAATCGGAACAAGGATAAGTCCCAATACAAAAATCGCTGAGAAAATAAGTACTGACTGGAATGTTTTTTTGTTGATTGAAGCATCTGTTGACTCTCTGTCAAGTCCGGCAAATACCATACCTACTGTAGAGCCGTCCGAATTCTTGAGCGGCTCATAATAGCCGTCATATGTAACACCTTCAATTACTACAACACCGAAGTAGCTCTTTCCTTCACGAATCTGCTCATATATCTCATCAGCTTCGCTTGTTCCTACGATTCGGTTGCCATCCTTGTCAAGAATGGATGTGATTTTTCTTGTACTTCTGTAGCAGATTGCGGAAACA
Source organism: Butyrivibrio sp. (assembly GCA_045124255.1). Lineage (GTDB taxonomy): Bacteria > Bacillota > Clostridia > Lachnospirales > Lachnospiraceae > Eshraghiella. Next base: position 4,035 of record JBGVLM010000033.1, read on the forward strand.
ACGCCTGTCTCCTCCTTGAGTTTATCAAGAATCTGCTGGTTACTTGAAAGGATTGTTGTTCCCTTCATAAAACGGTTAGTCATATCAATCGTATAATCGCCCTCATACGCATAATCATATGAGCTCTTAACAGCTGATACGGCTGTCTTAAGTGTTACCTCACGGTCCTGCTCGATTGTATCCTTAATATAGAATCTTGTAAGTATAATGGATACAACAAAGAAAAGTACCATTGGCGCAACCGTTATGATAAGAATCTTAAACATGAACGGAAATTTAAGTTTATCATCCTTAGCCGCTATCATCGGCATCGAATCATCCTTCTTAAACATTCCTGTTATATTATCTTTAACACCCTTAATAACACCTGCAAATGACTTCTTAGGCTTCTTAACGCCTTCTTCTCCCACTGTCTCTACAGATGCCTTTACCTTCTTAGGTTTCTTAGGCTTTCTTGCCTTCTTAGGCTTCTTCTCCTTCCCATCTTTATTATTAGGAGTTGTGTCGGTTTCTGAATTATCTTCGTTGCTCAGAGTATCATCAAAAACTGTTTCCTGAAGCTCGTCAAACTCTTCTGTACCAAGCTCTACTGTCTCCATGTCCTCAATTGCAGCGGCAAACTCTTCATCTGCAATATCAGCCGCTTCCTGCACTTCCATATTTGGAACTGCCGCATCATCATTTAAATCGGCCGGCTCTGAATCATCTGCATCTGCCACAGCCACATCCGCTGTCAAGTCCAAATCAACAGAATTCCCCTGCACTGCCCCTGTGTCCATCTGCTTCTTTTTCTTCTTACCGAACATATAATACCTCCACGCTACCTACTTTAATATATCTATTCTACTATATTAAATACTTTTTTTCAACAAAAGCTTTGATAATTTGCACAATTTTTATATAAAACCTGATTATTTTTTGTGAATTTTTTAAACAAATTTAAAAATATGTGAAAATTATTATATTAAAATTATAAAATTAATCAAAATACTTCTCTGCACCGTCAGCTGCCACAAACTTAGCCAGCCAGTCAAGGTATTCTTCCTCAAATCCGCAGCTTGAATATATTCTTTTCAATTCGGAATAAAAAGTATAATCCCCATACGGCAGCGTTACCGCCAGTCCTGAAAAATGGTCCGCATTTTCAGTTGTTCCGTAATACAGCACAGTATTTTCAAGTACTCTTTGTAAAGCCTCTGCTTCCTTTGACTCAATATTTTGTGCAACGGACAAAAGGTCTGTTATATTATACTCAGCAATGCCATATTCTTCATCTTCATCCCACACACGAAATCCCGGATGTACTCTTGTGGCGCCTTCTATTTCAACACTGAAATTATAATCTAACAAGGTCTGCTCGTTTGCATAAGCGAAATTAGTCCATGCATTAAATAAAACCTTTATCATTGACTGGTCAATGACTGCAAGCACTGACGGTTGAACCTCGGACTGAGCCTCATTATCAGCAATCATATCATCAACGATAATCTTTCCTAATTCAACCGTATCTATTTCAGGATTGTTTACAAGTGCATTTATCCAGCCCTCGTATGACCATCCCAGCCATGATTCAAATTCCTCGGACAGAATCGTGTAATCACAGTAATCATACAGAGCATAACAGACCTCTATGCATGACATAATACAGCAGTCCATTCCGATAAAATCAAACTTGACATCAGCAAATTCAAGTGCCGTTACCATTTCATCCAATGTCAGTGATTCGTCCTCATCCTGATATTCATCATATCCGAAACCATATACCGGTCCCCCTCCGTGATTCCATAAAATAAGCATATATCTCTCAGCAGGATAGTTCTTTGTACCCCAGTCAATAAAGCCCCTGAGGGTAGGAGAAATTGTACAGTCAAGCTGTCCGAGCTCTGAATCAACAAGTTCAATATCATCCTCCTTAACAAGAAAGCGCTGCGTCTCATAAGGCGAAATATCGTATTTCTCATCCCAGTACAGGGTTCCCATCGTCTGAATGAGAATATTAACATCCTCGCTGTATGCAGCTGCAAGCATTTCAGAAATATCCTCCGTTGCCTGACCGTCATCAGTCTCCAAATCAGAACCATTCATATATATAAGGACTGTTGCCTTTGACAATTCGACTTCGGGTTCTGCCGTATTGCCTTCTGTGGAGGGTTCTTCCGTCACATATTCTGTCGCAGCCTCCGTTGTCTCTCTGGCATTATCCATACCGTCAACCGCAGCTGCAAGCATTAATGCACTACAGCCGCAGAGGCAGGTGCATACAAGCATAAATGCCGTTATCATTGCAGCAAGTCTTCTAAATTTTCTCATATTGTACTGCTCCCCTTCCGGTTAAAAAACCTGATTATTATAATTATATAACAAAAACAGTCCGTTTGCACTATATTAATCTTGTTTATTGGCATTCTTTTTTCTTGAACCGCAGACAGAAATAATGTATAATTTACTAATATGATTTTTTAACCGAGGGCAATATGAAGGAATTTTTTAAATTACTGGGAAAATTTGATTTTAAGGGATTATTTGTAGCTCCGACGAGCAATAGTTTTATACAGTTTTTCAGATACGTTTTTGTCGGAGGTGCCGCTTTTTTAGTAGATGCGGGAATTCTGTTTCTGCTGGAACGGCTGGGTCTCAATTATCTTGTTGCCACAATTTTTGCCTTTATTGCCGGCCTGGTTGCTAATTATACAATGTCCAAATTTCTTGTTTTTCAAAAAAGCACTATAAACGGAAAACTCGAATTTATTTTTTACGGAATAATCGGACTTTTAGGACTTGGTTTAACCGAGTTGTTTATGTACTTATTTACTGATATCCTGGGACTGTATTTTATGCTTTCCAAGATAATTGTTGCAGTAATTGTACTAATCTGGAATTTTCTTGCCAGAAAACTGATTTTATACAGAAATATATGATAAGAGTGGGAGAACTTTCATGAAGAAAATAATTATTATAGGTGCCGGACCTGCCGGCGTCACTGCGGCTTATGAACTGCTTGAGAAAGGAAATAAGGAATTCGAGGTTATTATCCTTGAAGAGACTTCTGAAATCGGAGGTATTTCAAGGACCGTAAGATATAACGGAAACCGTATGGATATCGGCGGACACCGTTTTTTCTCAAAAGACGATGAGGTTATGGAATGGTGGGCCAAAATAATGCCTACGCAGGGTGCTGACGCATATGATGACAAGCTTCTCGGCAGAGAGAAGGCTCTTGCAGAAGGCGGACCCGACCCTGAAAGCACTGACGAGGTTATGCTTGTCCGTGACAGAGTTTCAAGAATTTATTACAGGAAAAAGTTTTTTGATTATCCCGTCAGTCTTAAATGGGAAACCATTAAAAATATGGGCTTTTTTACTACTATCGCTGCCGGATTCAGCTATATTAAGGCTTCTGTTTTCAAGAAGGAGGAAAGCTCCCTTGAGAACTTCTACATCAATCGTTTCGGCCGCAAGCTGTACTCAATGTTTTTTGAGGGTTATACAGAGAAGCTCTGGGGCAGGCATCCCCGTGAAATTTCCTCAGACTGGGGTTCACAGCGTGTAAAGGGCTTATCAATCAGGGCTATTATAAAGGATGTATTTTCTAAGATTTTTAAGAAAAAGAACTCCAACAGAAAGGTTGAAACCTCGCTTATTGAGAAATTTTACTATCCAAAATACGGTCCGGGCCAGTTATGGGAAACGGCCGCCTCAAAGGTTGAAGAAATGGGTGGCACAATTATAAAAAATGCCCGTGTTGTTTCTATTAATAATACGGATGACGGCAGAATTCAGAGCATTAAATACATAAAGGACGGCAAAGAAACTGAGCTTGCCGGTGATATTTTTATCTCCTCAATGCCTCTTAAGGATTTGGTAAGCGGAATGCAGAACGTTCCTGCTGACATCGACAGAATTGCAAAAGGGCTTCCTTACAGGGATTTTGTTACCGTCGGTGTACTTCTCAATAAACTGAACCTTAAGAACCAGACCAAATTTAAGACAATCAACAATATTGTTCCTGACTGCTGGATTTATGTTCAGGACACAGGCGTAAAGCTTGGCAGAATCCAGATTTTTAACAACTGGTCTCCTTATCTTGTAAAAGATATTGATGATAAGGTATGGATTGGTCTTGAATATTTCTGTAACGAGGGTGATGATTTCTACTCAATGTCCGATGATGAATGCATTGCTTTCGCTGCAAACGAGCTTATTAAGATGGGAATCATCTCTTCCGCAGATGAGATTCTTGATGCGCACAGAGAGAAGGTTAAGAAAGCATATCCTGCTTATTTTGATACCTATTCGGAAATTGACAGGCTTGTTGAATACCTTAACGGCTTCGGCAATCTTTACTGCGTCGGAAGAAACGGCCAGCACAGATATAACAACATGGACCATTCAATGGTTACTTCCTTTGAGACAGCAAAGAACATTATCAATAATGTAAGTGATAAATCAAATATCTGGAATGTAAATACTGAGGAGGAATACCATGAGTCCAAATAATTCTGTGGTATCTGCTAAATCGGTATTTAATAATATAATCAAATTACTGGCGCTGTTAAGCGGTGTTGCAGCCTTTATTTTTGTTATCTATTATATTGCCATTGTATCAAGGGGCGAATATCATTCGGACTGTACCGATACTATAACATGGGCTGAGGCAGTTGTTGACGGCAAAGCACTTATCAATCCTGATTTTAAATATGCCTGTCTCCTTCCTTTTGGCGGACAGCTGCTTATGGTTCCTTTTGTAGCCATTTTCGGCGTAGGAATGAAGGCACAGATTTTCGGAATGGTTCTGTTTGCAATAGCCTTCACTGCTGCTCTGATATATTTGTGCATGTCAATGGATTTCAGCTATGAGTGGTGCTCAATTGCTGCTGCCGCAGTTTTAATCATACTGTCAGCCAGCGAGAAGCTGAGGGAAATCTTTTGGAATCATATAATATATTATAGCCTTGGTGTGCTTTTTCTGATGGTCGGACTTGCACTTGTCAATAATATTTTGAAGCACGAAATTCCAAAGACAAGACATATAATCCTGCTCGCTGTCTGGACAATTCTGTGCTCAACCAACGGCTCACAGGCATTAACCATATATGTGCTTCCTGTTATGGCTGCTGTTTTTGCCGAAAGATTTTTTAATTTTAAAACAAAATTATTTTCAAAAGAAAATATTAAGCCGGGAATTTTAATTGGTGTAATGCTGATTTCAATGATTATCGGACTGCTTTTGTCAGTAATCATTAACCGCGGCATAACCGCCGGCTATCAGACAGGCTACTCCGGTTATTCCGATTCAAGCGAATGGGCTGATAATTTTATATCATTTATGCCAAATGTTTTTAAATTAGCAGGAATTTCCCCTGAAAAGAATCTTGTAATGTTTTCTTTTAAGGGAATTATAGAATTAATTAAAATTATTTTTATGCTTATTCTGCTTTTAATTCCTGTTGTCATGCTTTTTATGTATAAGCAGTTTAAAGAGCTTCCGTACAGAATTATGATTCTGACACATACAGTTTTAAGCCTGCTCTTAATGCTTGCATGGACATTTGGAAAGCTCAACTCTGCATGCTGGAGATTATCTCCAATGCTTGCAACTGCACTTATTCTGTGCATTATGTTTATCAGATGGCTTTACTACAATAAGCCGTTTACAAGGCTGGCCTCGATTGCAGCAATTCCATTGGTTATTGTATGCATAACCACAATGATTTCAATTATCTCTCCTTCAATCACGGGCAAGAACAGGCCTGACAACGGAATGGAGGGAATCAGCAGTTTTCTTGAGGAAAAAGAACTTGAATACGGCTATGCAACGTTTTGGAATGCCAATATTGTGACACTGCTTACCGATTCGGAAGTTAAGGTCAGATGTATTAAAGTTGATGACAGCGGTGCGGCGCCAAGAATGTATCAGACAAATATTAACTGGTATATGGACAACAGCTATGACAAATACTTCCTTCTCCTTACGGAAAAAGAATATTACAGCTATTTGGCGTCTTCAACATATGAACGTCCGATAAACACTTATGAATATGATTCTTATAAGATACTTATTTATAACCATAACATTATGGAAATCAACGAGAGCAATTTATTCCTATATAAATAGAAACTGACGGAGCTTTGTGCAGCACACGGGCTCTCTTTGAAATCACCGGACTCATCAATAAATATACTTAGTTCTTTCATAACAATTAATACAATCTTTGCAATATGCACTTGATAACTTAGATGATACTTCGAGAAAATAATAGCGATGGAGAGCAGTCTTCATCGCTATATTCATATCCGGATATTTTTACTCTTACAGGGTATGTATCATAGTCCAATTGACCAACCGCCTGCCCGTTATTTTGATATAATTAACTCACTATGTCTTAGAAAAATCCTACCGGGTACAGGTTTTTCAAGGAAATAAAAAACAGGAAGCCTTATTTTATAGGACTTCCTGTAAAAAATAAAGAGCGCGAGACGGGGCGCACAAGGTCCGGGGGACCTTGGTCCTGCGCCGACCGCAGCGAAGCGGAGAACGAACCCTTCGAGCCCGGGATGGGGCTCGAAGAATGCAAAAAGAGCGCGAGACGGGGATCGAACCCGCGACCTTCTCCTTGGCAAGGAGACGCTCCACCACTGAGCCACTCGCGCTTAAATCAGTTGCTTAAAACAACCACAAGTGATACTATACTATAGGAATTTAATTTTGTCAACACAAAAAAGAAAGAGTTTTTAATTTTTATGGAATATATTTTTTATGAACATCCGGATAATTCGATTTATAAACAGCTTGAAGCCGTTCTTGACTGCTGCCGCCGCAATAATGAGGATGTATATCCGCTGTGCGGGGACGAACTGCAATATTTTGATACCGTTATTATCGCTGCTGATAGCGAAAACGCCGTCGGCTTTATTGCCGCCTCATATACCGCTATGAATTCGGTTGAAATAATCGGAGCAGTTATTCCCGAAAAACGCCGCAATGGCATATTCAGTGAAATGCTCAAACATTTTCAAAATTTTTCCGGTCAGGCAGACATTGTTTTTTCAGGAAGAAAAACATATAATGGATTTATTGAATGTGCCGGAGCCTTAGGCTATACGGATATGGACAGCGAACAGCTTATGGTATTTGATAACAGTCATTACACTCCCATGGAAGCCGAATCACTCGACGTCCAATTTGATGATGAGGACCTTGCATACTACTATTATATCGGTGAGGAAGCTGTGGGCAGCTGTTCGATTTATGAAGAAGATTTTGTAATCAACATCTATGATGTCTTTGTATATCCTGAATACCGTAATCAGGGATACGGAAGCATAATCATCTCCGATGTATTATCAGATTTAATTAATTCGGGCAAGAAAATACAATTACAGGTTTCAGGAAATAATACGCCGGCTTTAAGACTATATACAAAATGCGGCTTTGTCACTGCCGACACAGTTATTTTATTAAAAAAACACAGGGAGCATACATGAAAAAAGACAAAACAGACAAATTACAGTTAAAATTCATCAATTACAAATGTTATCTTGCAATTATTATTTCGCTTGCGGTATTCCTTCTGGGCTTTAACCTGCTCTATCGCAACAACGTTAACTTTGCAACAACTTATTCCAATAATATTTATCCGTATTTTGTAAAAACGCTGGGCTTTATATGCTCCGCAGCACCGTTTTCGGTATTTGAACTTATGATTGCAGTACTCGTATGCCTTTTTTTGTTCTGTTTGGTTAAGCTTATCGTACTGCTTTGCAAATACCATTCCAAAAGTAACCGGTTTTATTTTTTCTACCATTTAAAAAAATATCTTTTAAACCTTGTATGTATGGTGCTTATTTTTTTAATTGTTTACTCGCTTACCTGCGGGGTAAATTACTACAGAATTCCGTTTTCAACAAGTGCCGATATTAAGCTTAAAGAGCATAGTACCGAAGATTTGAAAAAGCTGTGTCAGCTTATTATTGATGATGTTAATGAATACAGTACACGGATTCCTACAGATTCTGACGGAGTTTTTACTACTGATAATATAAGTCTTTCCAAAACCGCTGCAATTGCAATGGAGGAACTGTCGATTAAATACCCGTGTCTGTCAGACTATTACCCTGACGCAAAAGCAATTATCTGTTCACCGTTTATGTCCTACCAGAACATAACGGGAATATATTCGCCTTTTACAATTGAGGCCAATTATAATGATGATATAACCGATATGGAGAAGCCTTTTACAATATGCCATGAATTATCCCATCTGAGCGGATATATGCGTGAGGATGAAGCCAATTTCATCGCATATCTGGGCTGTATGGAATCTGACAGCATTGAATTTAAATACAGCGGCTCAATAATGGCATTAATCTATGTATCAAATCAGGTTTTTGAAAACTGTGATATCGAGGATTATGACGAATTAATGTCACAGCTTTCCGTGCAGGCACAAAGAGATTTGGATAACCAGTGGAATTACTGGAACAGCTATGAGGAGAAAATCGAAGAGGTCTCAATCGGTGATGTAACAATATCGGATATTACAAATGAAATTAATAATACATATCTTGAATCAAACGGTCAGGCAGACGGTGTTCAAAGTTATGACCGTGTTACGGATTTATTATTATCATATTATGAGAATGAATTTTAAAGTTTTTTTATACGCAACACGCCGCTTCCTTATTGAAGCGGCGTATTGTATGATGTATAAATTATTTTGCCATACGAAGCTTATTATTGGCTGTAAGTGTTTTCTGAGGAACAATTAAATCCACCGCCTTTGGAATAACACTTATCTCCGCTCTGTCATGCGTCCTGCCGTCCTCACCATCAAGTGTCCATGCAACTATCTCTTCACTTTCTATAATTACATGGTCAGTTTTAAAGCGTTCAATCATCGGATTGTCATCATCCCTTGTTACAAGTCCCGTTGTAATAAGCTGTAACTCCATGGGATTCTTCGGTGCCCTGACAAGCATAACCTCAAAAAGCCCGTCATTTAACAGCACCTGTCTGCCGCTTACGCCTTTAATTCCACCCACTGATTCCGAATTAGCAACCATTCCGTATATAAAACTTCCCTTAATAACCTGTTCGCCATTTCTGACAACCATCGAATAAGTTTCTATTTTGGAAATGCTCTTAAGACTTTCAAGAATATATGCCTGATGCCCCAGAACATTCTTTATATTCTGCGGAGTCTTATATGATATATCAGTAAACAGCCCGAACGCCGCTACATAATTAAAATAACGGTCATTAAATTTACCTATATCTACTGACATCATCGCGCCTGCGGCAATGGCACACGCCGCCTTACACATATCCTTTGGAATGCCTAACGTAGAGGCAAAATCGTTGGTTGAGCCCGTAGGAATATAACCGACCTTCGGTCTTGACAGATGGTAGCTGTTCACAGCTGAGATTACCTCATTAAGCGTACCGTCGCCTCCGCTGCAGACAATACAGTCATATTGTCCGTCTGCCTCGCAGACCCTTTCATAGGCGTCCATTGCGGCTCTGGTAGGATAAATCGTTATATCAAAGCCTGCCCTTGAAAAAATACTTACGATTTCCATAAGCTTATTCTTAATCTGCCCCTTGCCCGAGCATGGGTTAAATACAAATAACATTTTCTCTTTCATAAATTCACCCCGTTTATATATAAATATACCTCATACCAAAAACTTTATTCCTTATCACCTATCCCATTTGTCGCAAAGCGAATTAATCTGGTCCGCAAATTTTGCCAAATCCTTATTCGCTCCGCCCTCATTATGTCTTATAACCGTCATTAAACGTTTACCAGCTGCCACAAGACGTTCAAATACCTCTGACGCACGTTTGGAAGGAGCTGCCACTCTCTCAATGCGTATTTTCATTCCTTCCCTGATGCACTCACCTGTTACCAAATCATACACAGCTCCGGAAAACGGTGCAAAAGCATTAATTCCGTATTCATTGTTAAGGCACTCCGCAAAATGGTCGCAGACCTCGTCCTCGCCATGAACAACAAATACCTGCTTAGGCTTTGGATTGAACGCCGTTGCCCATTTAATAAGCCCCGCCTTATCAGCATGACCGCTTACGCCATCCAGTTTTACTATCTCAGCCTTTACATCAATGGACTCTCCAAAGAGCTTAACCTCTGACACACCCTCTAACAGCTGTCTGCCAAGAGAACCGACTGCCTGATAGCCTACAAACACAACTGTACTGTCACTGCGCCACAGATTATGCTTAAGGTGATGCCTGATACGTCCTGCTTCACACATACCCGAAGCAGAGATAATAACCTTCGGTCTTCCGTCAAAATTAATTGCCTTGGAATCCTCACTTGTTATTGAAAGCTGCAGACCCGGAAACTGTATGGGATTAATTCCCTGTCTTACCATTTCCATTGATTCCTCATCAAAGCAGCATTCAATATTATTATTGAAAATCTTTGTTGCTTCAACTGCCAAAGGACTGTCAACATATACTGCGAAATTCTCAAAACCCTTTACAAGCTGCTGCTCCTTAATCTTACGGAAGTAAAATAACATTTCCTGTGTCCTGCCTACCGCAAATGCCGGAATAACAACATTGCCGCCACGTTCAAAGGTCCTCTGTGTAATCATTGCAAGCTGTCTGACATAATCGACCTCGGTATCGTGATATCTGTCACCATAGGTTGATTCCATTACGACATAATCTGCTTCTTCAATATATTCAGGATCCTTAATAATCGGACGGTTAAGATTACCGATGTCACCCGAAAAGACAATTTTACGTGTCTGGGTTCCCTCAGTCATCCAGATTTCTATGCATGACGAACCAAGCAAATGCCCTGCGTCTGAGAATCTGATATCTATTCCCTCTGTCAGATTTATTTTGTCCTTATACGAGCATGCAACAAAATGCTCCAGCACACCTTCTGCGTCATTCATGCAGTATAAAGGTTCAACCTCACTTCTGCCTGCACGTTTCGCCTTTCTGTTCTTCCATTCAGCCTCGGTTTCCTGAATATGTGCTGAATCCCTCAGCATAATTTTACATAAATCCGTGGTCGCCTCGGTTGCAAGTATCTGTCCGCGGAAGCCCCTTGCATACAGAAGCGGCAGAAGTCCTGCATGGTCAATATGTGCATGGGTGAGCAGTACATAATCTACATCAGGAATCTCCACGGGTATTTCCTGATTAACGTATACATCAGTCCCCTGTTCAAGTCCGCAGTCAATAAGAATATTCTTATTGCACGCCTGAAGCATATGGCAGCTGCCCGTAACCTCATGATCTGCTCCGATAAAACTAAGTCTCATACGCATGTCTCCTTATATTATGTTATTTTAATGGAAATTTTTAACATTATTTTTAATATAATTATACTTCAAAATTTGATGGACGTAAAATAATATTTAGTATATAATAAACAAATAAAAAAATTTAATAAACAGGAAAGAGGAATTTTATGGATTTTTTATATTTTCTTCAGGAATTAAGAAACCCCGTCCTTGATACAATTATGAACATCCTTACAAACATAGGCAGTGAAATAATTGTAATCGGCGTGCTTTGTCTGTTCTTCTGGTGTCTTGACAAAAAAACCGCGTACAAGCTTTGCTTTACTTATTTTATATCAGGACTTGCCGTACAGGGGCTGAAAATCGCATGCAGAATTGAGCGTCCATGGGTTAGGGATTCAAGACTCTACCCGGTCGAGGCTGCCAGGGAGGGAGCCAGCGGATATTCCTTCCCAAGCGGTCACACCCAGAGTTCTACCGGATTATTTTCGGCACTCGCTTTTCATTTTAAAAAAATATGGCTGTATATTGCCGGCTTTGTTTTAATTGCATTTGTTATGTTTACACGAATGTATCTTGGCTGTCATACTCCGGCGGACGTGCTTGTTTCTTTTGGAATTACGCTTGCCGTTTCCTTTGCGGTTAATTATGTTTTTGAACATTTTAAAGCAACTAAGACCACTAATATAATTGTTTTCATAGCAATTGAAATTATTTCCTTTGCATTAATCGGTTATTCATATTATGTTATTGCAAGCGGAAAAAGTACTACCGAGCTTGCAATGGACGGCTTTAAGGCTGCCGGTGCCGGAATCGGTTTCGGAATCGGCTGGTTTATCGAAGTAACCTGTGTGAACTTCGACCCTAAAGCAACCAAATCCGTATGGAAGCAGATTCTTAAAATGGCTGTCGGAATCGGAGTTGCGTTATTATTAAAATCAGCTCCAAAATGGATTTTCGGAGCTGACCTGATTATCGTAAATGTTCTGCGATATGTTATTGCTGTTATATGGATTGTCGGTATTTATCCGATAATCATTAAAAAGCTTTTTAAATAGGAATCTCAATAGGAAGATCACAGTCTTTACTGACTGTGGCTTTTCCATTGGTAGCCTCAATAATTCTCTTTTCCAAATCATTATTCTGTGCTGTCTGAATAGTAAAACTTACATTCGCTGCATATTCAGTATTAATTATTATACCATGTATATCCTCTGCAATTCTTTGGATTTTACTGACATAAGAATAATCGGCTGTAACCGTATACTGCTCTCCGTCAATAATTTCTGCCATTTCGCTGTTCTCCAAAGCCTCCTTTGCCGCTTTGGTATATGCCCTTACAAGACCTCCCGTACCCAAAAGCGTTCCGCCAAAATATCTTGTTACAATAACAAGGCAGTTGTAAACGCCCATGCCTGAAATAACCTCAAGAATCGGCTTTCCCGCAGTTCCTGACGGTTCTCCGTCATCACTGCACCTTGATATCTCACCATTCTTACCTATAACAAAGGCATAGCAGTTATGTCTTGCGTCCCAGTATTTTTTCCTTGCGGCTTCAAGGTATGCTGTGGCCTCCTCCTCATTATTTACTGCATATACCTGAGCAATAAAGCGTGATTTTTTCTCCTCGTACAGGCCCTCTCCGCCTTTTTTGACAACGATTGTTCCCGGCATAAAATCCTCCAAAAGTAAAAATTCTTTTTTGATTATAGCATTTTTTACCTGATATATGTTAATACTTTGTTACATATTTCTTATTTTTAATTGATTTTCTTTATTTATCAAAGTTTTTTTGTTATACTGTTCTTTGGTAAATAGCAGTTTTTTGTTTTTTATTATTTTAAGAGGTATTTTATGAATTACAGCAGCAATAGTATTAAATCCAAGCAAAAAGCTCTTTCGTCACATAGAAAGCGTATGGGAACCAAGGCATTGGTATACCTGTTCCGTTTTTTCATAATTATATGTATTTTCGGAACAGTCAGCGTTATTTGCATGGGTGCCGGTGCAATTAAGGGAATTATCGAAACCGCACCTGAAATAACACTTAACGACGTAACTCCGTCCCAGTATAAGACAACCGTCTATGACTGCAACGGAATTGAGGTTGAGACTTTGGTTGCGTCAGGTGCCAACAGAATTTATGTTACCTTTGATGAAATTCCGCAGAATCTCAAAAATGCTTTCATTGCGATTGAAGATTCACGTTTCTATGAACACAACGGCGTTGACGCAAAGGGTATTATAAGAGCCGCATATATCGGCATTACAAATAATTTTTCTTTTACTCAGGGTGCAAGCACAATTACCCAGCAGTTAATTAAGAACACTGTTTTCTCTGTTGAGAATGAGGACAGCTTAAGCGACCGTCTTAAGCGTAAAATACAGGAGCAGTACCTTGCTCTTAAGCTTGAAAAGGATGTAAATGACAAGGATATTATTCTTGAAAATTACCTGAACACAATCAACTTAAGTAATAACAATCTCGGTGTTCAGTCCGCTTCAATCAATTATTTTAATAAGGATGTTTCCGAGCTTACACTTTCGGAATGTGCGGTTATTGCCGCTACTACCAGTAATCCTTACAAGTATGACCCGATACGTCATCCTGATAAGAATGCGGAACGACGCAAAATCGTTCTCAACAATATGCTTGACCAGGATATGATTACAACTGAGGAATATAACGAGGCACTTGCCGATAATGTATATGACCGCATAATGAACAACACAAGTTCTTCCGGTTCATCTGCTTATTCATATTATAATGACGCACTTGTCCAGCAGATAATGGAAGATTTAATGACACAGAAGGGCTACACATATACACAGGCGTACAATGTTGTATACCGCGGTGGTCTGTCAATCTATTCCTGTGAGGACTCAAAGCTTCAGAAGATTGTTGAAGAGACAGCCAATGACCCTTCCTACTGGAATGATTATGTATATTACTCACTTTCATACCGAATCCAGTTTAAGCCGGCTGACAGCAGCGTTATTACATTTACAGATTCTTCACTGATTAAATATATACAGCAGAATCACAACGCTTCTTTTATTAATTCCTTTGACAGTAAGGAACAGGCACAGGCATATATCGATGAATACAAAGCATATATTCTTGCCAACAATGAGGGAAGCTTTATTGACGGCAGCGAATCAATAATATACACTCTTGAACCACAGATTTCCGTAACCGTAATTGAGAACGGAACCGGCTGTGTAAGAGCAATACTCGGAGGCAGGGGCGAGAAGACGCAGAGTCTTGTGCTTAACCGTTCTACCGGAACCAAGCGTCAGGCAGGCTCAACCTTTAAACCGATTGCTGTATATGCACCGGCAATCGATACGGCAGGTGCAACACCGGGAACGGTAATTGATGATGAACCGTATTATTATGAATCCGGTCAGGTTGTTAAGAATAATGACGAGCTTTATCTCGGATATGTAACCTTAAGGCAGGCACTTGCAGAATCAAGAAACATTCCTGCAATCAAGCTTTTATCGGATGTCGGGGTTTCGACAGGTCTTGCGTATGCAGAGAAGTTCGGTATTTCAACACTTACCGACAACGACTACTACCTCCCTGTTGCCCTTGGTACATGCAGTGTTACCAATTATGAAATGACCGCTGCATATACAACCTTTGCCAACAAAGGACAGTATATTGAACCAAAATTATATACAAAGGTCCTTGACCATAACGGCAATGTAATTTTGGACAACACCAATGTAAATTCCACACAGGTTATTAAAGAATCAACTGCATTTATGGTTACAAGCATGATGCATTCCGTAATAACAGATGGTACATTAAAGGGTGTTCCGCTTGACAACAAATATTATGCCGCTAAATCAGGTACCAGCCAGAATAACGCTGATAAATGGGTAATAGGCTTCTCTTCCAGTTACACAGTGGGCGTCTGGAGCGGTTTTGATGACAACAGAGCCTATGATACCAACAAATCTTTGGCATATTTATATATCTGGACTGACATTCTGAAGGAAATTAACGAGGGCCTTGATTCAACCGCCCCGGCAGTTCCCGACAATGTTACATCCGTAAAGATTTGTAAGGACTCCGGTTTTCTTGCGGTAGAGGGCTTATGCGACTGCGACCCAAGAGGAAGCCGTGTTACAACTGATTACTTTATCAAGGGCAAGGAACCTACAAGTGCCTGCAATGTTCATATGAAGGTAACTATCTGCAAGGACTCTGAACAGATTGCCTGTGAATCCTGTCCTGATAGCTATAAAAAAACAGTAATCCGTATTTATAAGGATTTGCCGGACTACGATACTGATGAATATACTGTAGTCGACAGAGAATATGCTGTTACAGATGAATTCCTCGAAGAGAAATGCGAGGAACATTCCAAATCCGGTACTAATAAGGACAACGATAAAGACACTACTGACAAGGAGACTACCTCTAAAGAGGACGCAAAGAAGGAGGACGAGGAGGAAACCTCTTCCAAACAGAATAATTCCACTGCACACAGCAGTGAATAGACTAAACAGGGACTGTTGCAGGATGAAAATCCTGTAACAGTCCCTCTGTTTATTGAAGTACCAACGCCTCATAGGGTTTAACTACGCCGCTAAATTTACTGCCCGTAAGCAGATTGTTTCTGCCCTTAAATTCCATAAGTTCAACACTGTCATTTCCGCTGTGAAATATAAGCGTAAGCTCTGAATTTTCATAGCATTTTGTCTGAACAATAAGATTCCTGTCATCATCAGTTCCGTCATATATGACCTCACCAAATGTAATACATGGATTCTCCTTGCGCACCTTAATAAGTCTGCAATAATGTTCAAAGGTCTTTTTGTCCTGATATTCCTCATCCCACAGCATACCACGTCTGCAATCCGGGTCATGTCCTCCCTTCATTCCGTACTCATCACCATAATATATCATCGGCATTCCCGGGCTGAGTAGCTGCAATGCCGCAGCAAGCCTGTG
The DNA here is from genome assembly GCA_045124255.1 of Butyrivibrio sp. Lineage (GTDB taxonomy): Bacteria > Bacillota > Clostridia > Lachnospirales > Lachnospiraceae > Eshraghiella. The sequence continues at coordinate 20,284 of JBGVLM010000033.1, forward strand.
CTTCTTACTGCTGTTATGGCATAAATGCATGAACCTCGGAGTGTCGTGGCTGTCAATAAGATTAAGAAGTGAATTATAGCAGTCAGGATGCAGATTGCCTCTTAAAAAGCCCTGATTTCCAAGGAATTCCGATGGTTTAATTCTGCCGTCCGCAACCAAATCAATAACCGACAGATAGAACGGATAATTCATTACGCTGTCCCACTCATCTCCTTCAAGAAAATCACCTGCATAATGCCAGATTTCCCCGATAATAAGTGCGTCAGTCTTAATTGCTCTTATTGCAGTGCGGAATTTCTTCCAGAAGCTGTGTGTAACCTCATCTCCGACATCAAGCCGCCAGCCGTCAATTTCAAATTCCCTAATCCAATACTGTCCAACATTTATAAAATACTGTTCTGTCTCAGGATTGCGAAGGTTCAGTTTAGGCATTTTATAATAATATCCAAAACTTAAGAAATTAGGTTTAACCCCCGGTTTTGCTATAACAGGAAATTCATCTATGAAATACCAGCTGCAATATTCTGACCGCTCCTGCTTCTCAACAATATCCTTAAAAGCAAAAAACTCTGTAGAGCTGTGATTAAATACCCCGTCAAGAATGATTTTAATCCCCATCGAATGAGCTTTGTCAACCAGTTCCTTTAAATCAGCTTTGGTACCAAAAGACGGGTCAATTTCAAAATAATCTATTGTATCATATTTATGAGTTGAGTCAGAGCGAAAAATCGGCGTCATATATATAACTTCAACTCCCAGCTCCTTAATATGCTCCAAATGATTGATAATACCCCTGAGATTCCCCTTTAAATCATCAAACGCTCCAATCGGTGCCTTGTACCACTCTTCCTTAGGTACATCATGGGTTGTTGCAAATCTTGACGTAAAAATCTGGTATACCACCTTATTACGTGCCCACTCCGGAACACGCAGTTCTTCTTCCTCTCTCATATTCTGAGGACAGTCATACATACGGTCATTACTCTCAATAATATGGTCATAAAATTCGTGATTACCATAATATTTACAGCAGCCTTCAGTATCCGTTATTTCAAAAAAATACCTCAGACATATCACATCAACAGATATTCTTGCTTCAAAATAATCATTATATCTGTCCGACACAATAAGCTTCATCGGAACCTGCTTTCTTGTATCAATAAAATTCACCGGAAGATATTTATCATGGTAATGAAGTATAATTCTGTCGATATCACCCTTCTTGGTCTTAATGCGGATTAAAATTTCTTTTCCGTTAATAACAAAGCAATATCTTTTGTCAGCATAATGCTGTATTGCTGAAAACTCCATACTCCTGCTCCTTATTTATAATGTTCTGTGCTATACAGCAGAATAAATATCATTAAATATATCGCCGTCAATTATGTATACATCATGCAAATCATCTTTTCTGACTGCAAGATAATCTCCCGGACGGCCAAGCATATAATTCTCTCTGTCCCATTGAGTAAACACTTTTACACGATGATTCAATGGTTTTGCATATATCAGGACACCGCCTGTAGCAATGCATTTCTTAGCATAAGGAATGATTGAAACAGCAAGTCCTTCAATTGATTCCTTAATGGTAGGCTCATATTCACCCTCAAAAACATAAGCTTCATCAGTAGTAACATAGCTTCTGTCAAGCTTTTCTTTTCTGATTGGATATACCTCATTGCATATTCCAATCATTATATGGATATCCTCCTCAATCTCAACATTAAGGTCACCTTCCAGCGTTCTTATTGTAACCCCTGTTCCGGCAGGGAACATATCCGTTCCTTTTACAAAACCAATTGACAGCGATTCCTTGCGGTATACCTTCACTTCGGACAAATCCACATCATATTTGCTTGCATAAATAATCTCCGTATTCTCAAAATATGCTTCCATTCTCTTCATGAATAACTCACTAACCGCTTCTATCGGACATGTAAGTCTTTCCTTCTTAATAAAGCCTCCCGCTTTAATAAGATGTCCTCCGCCGGAGCCTATTCCTTCCGTAATTACCTGCACAAGCTCACTTGCCCTGACCTCCTTGATACAGCTTCTTACTGATAATTTAATTCCGGTTGGAAGCACACTGTATACAACACAGGTATCTACTACATCAACCTCCAGAACAAGGTCACTAATCATTCCAAGAATATTAGGGTCACACGGCTCCGCCTGAACTACTGAAAATCTGTATTTTTCATTATACTGATAGTCAATTAATGCTTTTCCGGCAATCACAAGCTCTTTGAGTGATAAATTGGTATTACGGAATCTTGTAACCAGACTTTTATCAAACAATGTCTCGTCCCTTAAATCCTTATCCAGAGGATGTGATACCTCAGTAAAATTATTGGTATCACACAGACATCCGTAATAAAGTGCCGTTCCGAGCTTTCTGTCAGCTCCCACATCTACGCCCTCTGTCCTTAATAAATCCCACACGATTGTAGAGCAGGAACCAATGTTACTTCTTACCAGCCACATCTCAGGAATCTCTGTAGACAACTGGTGGTGGTCAATTACGGCAATATTCTGTGCTTCAAACTTATGTACATTACTCTCTCCGTACTGACAGTCAACCGTAATAAGTAACTCCGGATTATCAAGAGTCTCTACATGCTCGATTGGAATTTTTAATGTCTCCACCATTAAACATAAATTACATTTCTGAATTCTGTTTACTCCGGAATATATAAGACGGACATTTTTGTTATTGGCTTCAAAATATTTATATACACCATAACCGCTTGCAATGGCGTCCGCATCAGGATTATCATGGCATTGCACGATAATCTCATTAAATTTCAACAAATCACTTAATCTCATTTTCATTCACTCCTAATCTATGTTGTATTGTGTACGCTCCCACTCAGTAAGCTCATTACCTTTGAATTGTCTCTTTGCCTCTTCAATCAGCATATCCAAATCCATATACGGAAAACGGTATACCATTGCACCCGATTCATTGAATACATATCCGTTCTCCGGCATATATGCAAGTCCGTTTTTGACATAAGCCAACGGTTCAAAATCCTCATCATTCAAAATAAGCATTTCTAAAGTTGTCACCAGAGCAACCGTATTCGTTGTACTGTCTGCAATCATTTCTTCAATAAGATTATACTGCTCATCAGAGATAAAAACAAATTCCTCCTCCGCCAAATCATACACTCTTAAATAATATGTATCGCCCTGCATAATAAGATTATTGTTATCCGGCATAAATTTAAGAAAGCTGTTATTCTGACCTGCATACGAAACCTCGGCAACCGTTTTCTTATATTCAGTATCCCATACTCTCAATATATTATCAACACAGCTTACGGCAAGATATCTTCCGTCAGAGGTAAGTGCCATTGTTTTCCTTGAAGGGTCGCCAAATGATATGCTGTAAGCATCATCAACATAGCTTATCCTGCCCGAATCGATGTCTACGCAGAATATCGTATTTTCCATTCCATTGCCGTAAAACTTCTTTCCGTCATTGGATATAACACCACAGTTTATAAAGCTGTTAACCTTTCCCTCTGCCGTTATTATCTGCTTTTTTAAGTCTACAAGATAATATGTATCATAATCATATGCCATGGCAAATCGTCTATTATCCGATACAACCCAGTTAAGTCCCATTACCTCCGCAGACGGTTCAATGCATTCCGTTGTGCCATTATCAACATTATACAGGAACACTTTTCCTGAATTTGTCAAAGTTGCATATACAGAATTGCTTACAAAAAAGGCATCAATGGCATACTCTCCCGCATCAATACTCCATTCAGCAAGCAGTTCATTGTTCTCTGTATCGTAGAAATAATAACCAAGCTCTGCAAGGGCTCCGCCGGCTTCTATCACATAGCAGGATTCATCCTCAGAATAATCCATTCCGTATACTATTTGGTTAAACTCCACTACCGTTTCCATACCATATCCCTCATGGTATTTCATAAGAATAACATCAGGAGAAGCATATATAACGGCTGCAAGCACTCCGTTATTAACAATAACATCTGTAACATTTCTGTCAATCTCAACCGATGCATCCACGTATTGAACGCCTGTTGTCAGATTATATAAATTAACCACTCCGTCAGCTTCTGCAATATATCCGAGTCCGGATTCCGTTGACAGCAGAACATTCGCAATTTCACCTGACACTCCGATTTCTGACACCTTATCTCCAATTTGCGAACCAAATACATATACTGCATTATTTAAATTCATTACTATTTCGCTATGCTCTGTCTCGGTCATCTTATCCGTATATTTTCTGCATTTTACCTCTAATGAATCCGACACTATATCTATTTTATTAATTTGAATTTTATTATCCCATATCACCTCACCGTCTGACGATGATATTTTTTCAAGGCATACTGTTATTGTACCTTCAGCATAATCTGTCAATTTCTTATCATCTCTGCTGACCGCAACCAAATTATCATCCGATGTAAAACAAAGCCCCATGATATGATGATATTCTGTTTCAGCGATTATACATTTTCCTGTATCAATATTAAAAACACAAATCTCTCCATAATCCTGTTCTTCAAAAGAATATTGTGCAACTGCAAGCATATTGCATTCAGCATTAAATACGGCATCAGTTGAATAAAATGAATCATCAGATAAGTTGTCAGCGGTCTGTATTATACTTCCGTCCTCTGCATTAATAATGTCTATTATATTATCGGATATCCCGGCGATAATTTCTTTTTCAGCTTTGATGACGCAGCCCGTATAGGATTCTTTTGGAAATATACTCCACAGCTTATCTCCTTTCATATCAAGTCCGCGTACTTCATTCGGAGTTATGATTACAAGCGTATCATTCTGTGTCACCATTGCTCCGAGAACATTTTCTATATTTCCGGACTCCTCAAGCTTCGGCATGATTTTGATAATTAATGTACCGTCTTCTGTATTCCATACATATACATTACCGGTTTGGTCCAGCGTTACCAGTCTTGAACCGTCTTTACAGTATAAAATACTGTCCACCGGCAAATCATGTTTCAGAAGCCTGTCCTTGACAAGCTCACTTCCATTCTCGTATGCATATAAGGTCTGACTGAGCGCAAACTGTGCAGCAGTCACAACCGGTCTGTTCTGTCCGTCCGTCGGTAATGCCTCTAACGAGATAAGTCCTGCCGTAATTCTGTCACCTTTCTCCAGTAATGAAAGTGCCGTATCAGCAAGATATTTGGACTGATTAATCAATTTACCTTCGTAATTCTTCTGAATAGTCAGATAGTTATATACACTATATACTCCAAAAGCCACCGCAAGTATTGCCGTTACAGCGGTTGCACCGATTATTTTCCTCATGCGGCGTTCTCTGTGACGCTGTTTTAATTCATCATAGCTGCAGCCAAGTAACGGCGCTGCCAGACGTACTATTTCCGAACGAAGCCTGCGTGTGATTTCTGAACGTGATTTTCCTCTTACATCTGCTGCCAGAGGCTCTACCGGCTTACCCTTATCATCCGTAAGCAGCTGTTTAGGAAACGCTTCCGCAGGTTCCCCCTCAACAAGAACCGCCAATATTCTATCCCTGCCATGCAGTCTTATAAATGTTTCAATTTCGGTCTGAACCCAGTATGACTGTGGTGTCTGCGGCGAACAGATTACAATCAGCCATTCCGAATTTTCCAATGCTCTTGTAATATTATCCCCCAAGTCGCTGCCGATAGGCAGTTCCTCCTGATCCCTGAAAACTCTCTGAATCTTCCTCTTACCGGTCTTTTTCGCAACACTTTTTGGCACCTTAAAGGTCTCCAGTCTCTTATGAACCTGCTTGGCAACGTACATGTCAGGTTCGGTATGTCTATAACTAATAAATGCATTGTAATTCATCTATCTGTACCCCTTTCATTTTCATCTTTATATGATACCACATTTGGAAGGGGAAGTACTATACGATAAATCCCAATTGTGCAAACCCATAATTTAAGGGTTTCATTACCTGTTATAATTTATTATTAAATTCTTGGAAAACCCTTATAAACCCTAACTTTTCTGTGTGTGTGCTTTCCCTTATGTGTTCCCTTGTGTTATATCGTTCCACAAGGATTTACAAACCCTCATAAGGGCAAAAACAAGGGAAGCAAAATCACATAACACATTATAACACAATATGAATGGACTGTGTGAACTGATTGAAATGCTTTTAGATTTTACAGAAAAGAGGGTTGATTGAATGAATATCATATACGCAGATTACAACATTTACCACAACAGCATTGATATATGTACTTATGCCGGATATATTTTACGGATTGACTGTGCAAAAGCAGAGGAAGGATTGAAGACCACACCTAATTCAGAGTGTGCTTTGAATGCCCTTGCAATAGATAATCCACTTGAATATGCAAGACTTTATCTTGACGGAACTATGCAAATTTGGATAGATGCAGA
>JBGVLM010000034.1:0-14100 GCA_045124255.1 Butyrivibrio sp.
AAGTTTTTACAACTCCTCCTACCGTGCTTTGTAGTATAGCTTCTTACAAACTATTTTACATCACGGAGAAGAAGTTTTAAATCTTTCATTACTATTTGTGCCGCCAACTGAAAGGCGGCGGAATGGAGATTTTTATGAAAATAGAAGAATCTTTTCAGGAATTAGAGAAAATAATAGTCAGATTAGAAGATAAGGATACTACTCTGGAGGAAGCCTTTAAGGAGTATGAGAAGGGTGTAGGTATTGTTAAGGAATGCAATAAGACACTTGATAAGGTACAGAAGGAGATTATAGTCCTTCAGGAGAACGAAGAAGGGGAACAATAATGGATTTTAAGGCAGAGCTTGACATAAGGAGCAGACAGGCTTGGGAGATTGTAGAGAAATACATTCCGCAGCCGGATATAAATAATCAGAATATTATACAGGCGATGTCATATAGTCTCAGTGCCGGAGGAAAAAGACTGAGACCGGTTCTTATCCGGTCTTTTTATGAACTCTATGGCGGAGCGGGCAAAGAAGAGGAGCCTTTTATGGCTGCGATGGAAATGCTTCACACATATTCGCTTGTGCATGATGATTTACCGGCAATTGATAATGATGATTACAGAAGAGGACTTCCTACCACACACCGGCAGTTTGGTGAGGCTGTGGGTATACTGGCAGGGGACGGACTTTTACATCTGGCGTATGAAACTGCAATAAAAGCATTTGATATAACAGATGATGTCAGTAAAGTTAATAATGTAATTAAGGCGTTGAGAATTTTCGGCAGCAAAACAGGACTTTACGGAATGTTTGGCGGTCAGGCTGCGGATGTTATTAATACCGGCAGGGAAATTTCCGACGATTTATTATTTTATATATATAAAAATAAAACAGGTGCACTGATTGAGGGCTCCATGATGATTGGTGCCGCACTTGCAGGTGCCTCTGATGAGGATATTGCAATAATCGAGGGAGTAGGACGCAATATCGGAATGGCTTTTCAGATAAGGGATGATATTCTTGACATGTATGGTAATGAAGAACTTTTGGGAAAGCCTGTCAACAGTGACGAGAGAAATAATAAAAAGACCTATCTTTCAATAAAAGGATTGGATAAATCCATTGAAGATATTGATAAATTAACCAATGATGCTGTTAATACACTGGCATTAATTGGAAATAATGAGAGGGAGAGGGTATTCCTGACTGAATTATTTAAATATTTGGTCTCAAGGAATATTTAGATTTTAACAACAGGAAGTAACAGAGATGATATTAGATTATATTAACAGTCCGAATGATATTAAAACAATTAATCCCGAGGATTATGGGACACTTGCAGGTGAGATAAGGGAATGGATAATACAAAATGTAAGCCGTAACGGAGGCCATTTAAGTTCTGCGTTAGGCGTTGTGGAGCTTACAATGGCACTGCATTTGTCTTTTAATCTTCCTAAGGATAAAATATTATGGGATGTCGGACATCAGGCATACGCCCACAAGATTCTTACGGGACGTAAGGACGATTTTGGGACACTGAGACAGCACGGAGGATTAAGCGGATTTCCTACGCTGAATGAAAGCCCGTGCGACGCATTTGGCATGGGTCATGCTTCAACCTCCTTATCGGCAGCACTCGGAATGGTTAATGCGAGAGAACTGGCGGGCGGAGATAATTATGTGGTGTCGGTTATCGGAGACGGTGCATTAACGGGCGGAATGGCATTTGAAGCACTTAATAATGCGTCTGCAATTAACAGCAATATGATTATTATCCTTAATGATAATGAGATGTCCATTTCAAAAAATGTAGGCGGAATATCCAAAATGCTGACCAATCTGAGAACAGATGAGAAATACAACCGCCTTAAATATCGGGTTAAGAACGGGCTTGCAAGAATTCCTGATTATGGGGATGAGCTGATTGGCAAAATCCATAAGACAAAAAGCTCAATTAAACAGATTTTTGTACCGGGAATGATTTTCGAAGATATGGGCGTTACCTACCTCGGACCGGTGGACGGACATGATATTAATAAGCTTTTGAAGATGATTGCAATGGCAAAGAAGCTGAACCATGCAGTACTTATTCATGTTCATACGAAGAAGGGCAAGGGTTACTCCTATGCTGAGAAGAGACCTTCGTTCTATCATGGAATAACGCCGTTTGACCCTAAGACGGGTACATTGCTTGACCAGTCAAAGGTAAGAACCTATTCGGATGTTTTCTCAACCCATATTGTCAGAAATGCCAGGGAGGATAAACGTATTGTTGCGATAACTGCGGCAATGAGTGAGGGCTGCGGACTGAAACGTTTTGAGAAGCTTTTTCCTGAACGTTTTTATGATGTCGGAATTGCCGAGGAGCATGCCGTGACATTTGCGGCAGGTCTTGCAGCGGAGGGTTATAAGCCATATGTTGCAATATACTCGTCATTTTTGCAGAGAGCTTTTGACCAGGTTCTGCATGATGTCTGCATTCAGAAGCTTCCGGTGCGTTTCATTGTTGAGAGAGCAGGAATAGTAGGTGCGGACGGAATTACTCATCAGGGTATTTTTGACATATCATATCTTAATATTATACCTAATATGACAATTATGGCACCTAAGAACCGCTTTGAATTAAAGTTGATGATTGATTATTCAGTGGATTTTGACGGTCCGCTTGCAATAAGATTTCCTAAGGGTAAGGCTTCGGAGGTGTATTCGGACAATCTTGCACCGATTGAGTACGGAAAGAGTGAAATGCTTGTTAAGGGCAGCAGAATTGCAATTCTCGCTGTCGGTGCATGCCTTGAAACAGCCAATGAAGTAGAGGATATTCTGATTGACAGAGGTTATAATCCGACAATTGTCAATGCAAGATTTATAAAGCCGATTGATGAGGAGCTGATTGATGAGCTTGCCAAGAACCATGAGCTCATTGTTACAATAGAGGAAAATGTTTTAAACGGAGGATATGGTATGAATGTCCTTTCGTATGTTAATAACAATAATATTGATGTTAAGGTTCTGACCAGGGCTCTGCCGGACTGCTACATTGAGCATGGCGAGTCAGGGGAACTTAAGAAGATATACGGATTGAATGCTTCGGATATTTCCAAGGAGATTTTAAAAAGGATTGACAAATGAAAGAAAGACTTGATGTTTTATTAGTAGAAAGAAGACTTGCCGATTCAAGAGAAAAGGCTAAGGCAATTATCATGTCCGGAATTGTATATGTTGAAGGGCAGAAGGAGGACAAGGCCGGCTCAATGTTTGATGTTTCAAGCAATATTGAACTGAGGGGCGTGACTCTTAAATATGTAAGCCGCGGCGGATTAAAGCTTGAGAAGGCAATGGAGGTTTTTCCTGTTGAGCTTACAAATGCAGTATGTATGGATGTAGGTTCCTCAACGGGCGGATTTACTGACTGCATGCTTATGAACGGTGCGGTTAAGGTATATTCCGTGGATGTCGGTCATGGACAGCTTGCGTGGAAGTTAAGACAGGATGAAAGAGTTGTTGTAATGGAGAAAACCAATATCCGTTATGTTACTCCGGAGAATATTGAGGATGTACTGGACTTTGCCAGTATAGATGTTTCTTTTATATCACTTACCAAGGTTCTTCTGCCTGTGAAGAATTTATTAAGGACCGGCGGCAAAATAGTCTGCCTTATCAAGCCGCAGTTTGAAGCCGGAAGGGAAAAGGTCGGCAAGAAGGGTGTAGTAAGGGACTATAAGGTCCATGAAGAGGTAATAGAAGAGGTATTGAATTTTGCAGTTTCAATCGGATTTGATGTTGAAGGACTGGATTATTCCCCTATTAAGGGTCCCGAGGGAAATATAGAATATCTTGCGTGTCTTGTCAAAACGGACAAGGAGCAGGGAGAATTTATTAATTCAATTAATATTGTAGAAGTGGTTAAGGAATCCCACGATAAGCTTTAAGGAGTAAGGATGAATAATTTTTACGTCGTATCTAATGCGCAGAAGGACAGCAGCTTTGAAAAAGCAAAAAAAATATGTGAGTATATTCGCAGTAAGGGCTGTGAATGTGCATATCAGGATTTTGATTTTACACGAAAATCGGCTACATATAACTTTGCGGATGTTAATAGAATTCCTGAGGGCACGCAGTGCGTACTGGTTCTTGGCGGTGACGGAACACTGATTCAGGCAGCAAGGGATTTGGGTGAGATATCCATACCGGTATTTGGAATTAATATCGGAACACTGGGCTTTTTGACAGAAATCGACATGACAAGGGCATTTCCTGCAATTGACAGCCTTATTAAGGATGAATTTTACCCTGACAGCCGTATGATAATAAGCGGAAGCGTAATCAGGGATAATCAGGTTATATATTCTGAAGAGGCGTTAAATGATATTGTTCTTAACCGTGTGGGACCGTTAAGAATTATTCATTTTGATATTTTTGTAAATAATGAATTCCTTATCAGCTACAGAGCTGATGGTTTAATTGTTGCCACTCCGACGGGCTCAACGGCATACAATCTTTCAGCAGGAGGCCCGATAATCAGGCCGGGAATCGAATCCATTGTCATGACGCCAATTTGTCCTCACATGCTTAATAAAAGCAGCGTGGTATTCGGCAAGGACGATGTGCTTGAAATAAGGCTTAATCATACCGGAGTATCAGATGAGAAAAGGGTTGTAACCTTCGACGGAGACCATTATTTTGAACTTATTGAGGGTGACAGAATAATAATCCGCAAATCTGACAGGAAGGCTATATTTGTACGCACGGAAAATCATAATTTCCTGCAAATTTTAAGAAATAAATTATCCTGACGAATGAGAGATGTTTAAATGAAGGTAGAAAGACACAGTAAAATAATCGAAATTATCGGCAAAAAGGACATAGAGACTCAGGAGGAGTTAGCGGACGCATTAAACAGCGAGGGCTATAATGTTACGCAGGCAACTGTTTCAAGAGATATCAGGGAATTAAAACTCTCCAAGATTTCCGTTAACGGCAGACAGAAATATGCGGTTCTTAACAGGAATGAAGGCGGCCTTGTGGATAAGTACAAAAGAGTACTTAAGGATGGCTATGTTTCAATGGATATGGCACAGAATATTCTCGTAATAAAAACGGTTTCAGGAATGGCAATGGCAGTTGCCGCAGCACTTGATTCAATGAACTGGAATGAAATTGTAGGTACGATTGCGGGGGATGACACAATTATGTGTGCAATCAGAACCGTTGAAGATACAAAAGCACTTATGGAGAAAATCCGTAAGGTTGTAATGTAATTTAACCGGGGGTATAACTTTCCGCGGAAAGGAAATAATATATGTTAACAAGTTTACATGTGAAAAATCTTGCATTAATTGAAGAGACGGAGATAGAGTTCGGCAGGGGACTTAATGTCCTTACGGGAGAGACCGGTGCCGGCAAATCAATACTGCTCGGTTCAGTTAATCTTGCACTGGGTGCAAAAGCAGGCAGTGACGTTATCGGAAGATACGGTGATTCTGCCCTTGTTGAACTGACATTCCTGATAGAAGATACGGAGAAAATTGCCAGACTGCAGGAACTTGATATTTATCCTGAAGATGGCTGCATTACGATATCCAGAAGAATTTTACCGGGAAAGAGCGTAATAAAGGTAAACGGCGAGACAATAACTGCCGCCGGAGTCAGAAATATTACGGAGTTTTTAATTGATATACACGGTCAGCATGACCACCAGTCGCTTCTGTATAAGAAGAACCATCTTGAGATACTGGACAAATTTGCAAAAGACGAGTTAGCAGGATTAAAGGCGGAGCTTAAAGAGAAATTTGCTGAATATTCCGATTTGAAAAAGCAGCTTGAGCAGTTTTCGTTAAGCGAAGAGGAGCGTAACAGGGAGAAGGATTTTCTTGATTTTGAAATAAAAGAAATTGAAAATGCAAAGCTTAAAATCGGAGAGGATGAGGAACTGGAAGCACTTTACAGGAAAATAACCAATTCCAAAAACATAATGAGTGAGCTTGACACGGTAAGTCATCTTGTAAGTGCCGACGGTGAATATAATGCTTCGGATATGCTTGGAAGAGCCTATAATGCCCTTAATTCGGTCGTTCAGTATGATGAGGGACTAAATCCTTTACTTGAGCAGTTAGCTCTTTTAGACAGCCAGATTAATGATTTTAATTATGATTTGAAAAATTACATTGAAGGCATGGAATTTGATGAATTCACATATCTGGAAACAGAAAACCGCTTAAATACAATTAACGGATTAAAATCAAAATATGGAGGAACAATAGAAAATGTTCTTCTGCATGCAGAGAAAGCTGCCAAAAGGCTTGAATTTTACACGGATTACGAGACTAATCTTGAAACCGTTCAGAAAAAACTCGCACAGGCATTTGATGCAGTTCAGAAGAAATGTGCTGAAATTTCTGTAATTCGCAGAAAGGCGGCTGCCGGATTGTCAGAGGAGATAAAAAGTGCACTTGAGGACCTTAATTTTGAACAGGTACAGTTTGCGGTCGCAATCAGTCCTTTGGATATGCCGACAAGAAACGGTGCGGATGAAGCAGAATTTATGATTTCGGTTAATCCCGGAGAGACACCGAAGCCTTTGGCAAAAATTGCCTCAGGCGGAGAATTGTCAAGAATTATGCTTGGCATTAAATCGGTACTCGCAGGAAAGGACGAAATTGAATCATTGATTTTTGATGAAATTGATACCGGAATAAGCGGCAGAACAGCACAGAAGGTATCTGAGAAAATGTCGGGAATTTCACGCAGCCATCAGGTTATCTGCATAACACATCTGCCTCAGATTGCCGCAATGGCAGACACACATTTCCTTATTCATAAGGAAATCGAGAATGGTTTTACACAGACAGGCATAGAAAAGCTTGATGATAATGCAATAACAGAAGAGCTTGCGAGAATGCTCGGCGGAACGGAAATAACTGACATTGTAAGGCAGAATGCCGTCCAGATGAAGGAGCTTGCGAATAAGTCAAAATAAAAGAAAATTCTAACAGATTTATTTGAATTTTTTAATACATAATAAGAACAGGAACTAACCTGTTCTTATTTTTTTGGAGGTGTATTATGGGACAAAAAATAAAAAGAAAATACCGTACCGTACTTCTTGGAATATTATTTCTGGTTCTCTGTTTAACATCTCTCGTATATGTGGAATATGTTAAAAGGGCAATACCGGACAATATATATATTGAAGAATATTCAGACGGAACAATTAATTTTGACCTGCCTTTTGTCGGAACTGCAGATTTAAGCAGCAGTGATGGCTCTGCAATGGAAACATCGCTGGATTTGAGCAGTCCGCTCACAATTTATTCCGGTGAAATTGCAGAGTATACAATGAATATCAGATTGTTTGGTATTTTTGATATTAAAAGTGTTAAGGTTTCAGTTAAGGATGAGGAAAGTGTGATTGCGGGGGGCATCCCTGTGGGGATATATATATACACTGACGGAGTTCTGGTCGTTGATGTCGGGGAGGTAACAACTGCAACGGGAGAAATTGAATCTCCTTCGAGAGGAGTATTAATGCCGGGAGATTATATAACCGCAGTTAACGGCGAGGAAACGGAGGATAAGGAAACTCTGATTAAACAGGTAGAGAAGTTTGGAGGAGATTATATTAATGTTACGGTCAGAAGAAACGGAGAAATTATCAATGTCAAAATTAATCCGGTAAAGGATTCCGAGGGTAAATATAAAATCGGCACATGGGTAAGGGATGACTGTCAGGGTCTTGGAACACTTACTTATATAGATGAGGATGGCGGTTTTGGAACCTTGGGACATGCAATTAGTGATTCTGATACGGGCAAAATAATTGAGATTCAGTCAGGCAGATTATATACCGCCAAGATATGGTCCGTAATAAAGGGAAAGTCAGGAACTCCGGGAGAGGTAATCGGTTCAATCAACTACGGTACAAAAACCTATCTTGGAGAAATCAATGATAATACCGCAATCGGAATATATGGTGATGTATCAGATACCATATATGCATATCTTGACCGTACCTATATGAATATTGCTTACAAGCAGGATGTGCAGGAAGGTAAAGCATATATCAGAACCTTCGTCGGTGACACAATAAGTGATTATGAAATATATATTTATGATTTAAATTATGCTGACAGCTACAGAAACAAGGGAATAGAATTCATGGTAACTGACGATAAGCTTTTGGAGCTTACAAACGGAATCGTTCAGGGAATGTCGGGTTCGCCAATCATCCAGAATGGAAAAGTAATCGGTGCCGTAACCCACGTATTCGTCAACGAACCGGAAAAAGGGTATGGAATATTTATTGAAAACATGCTGGAGCATTGAGTCTAAGCAAAAAGCGGAAATAGCAGACAGCGTGAGCTTGCTCACTGGTTGTTCTGCTATTTTTGATTTCTATTTGGCGAAATCCGCACGATTAAAAAAATGGGATTTTTGAAATAAGATGTGAAATAGTCTCTTTTATTTCAAAAACTTAGTGATTTTTTGAAATAAAAGAGGTATAATAAGTGTAGTTATTTCAAAAAGAGGTGAAAATATATGAGTCGAGCAGGAATATATGTTGACAATTTAACAGGAGAGGCTGCTTATCAATCTTTTAAGCCAAATCCATTACCACCGATACCTGAAATTGAAATGGATGAGGAGATTGTAAAGCTTTTAATAGATGCAAATAAACAACTTGTAAAACTTGATACTGCATCGCAGTTAATTTCTAATGCGGATTTGTTTATATCCATGTATGTTAGAAAAGAAGCGTTGATTTCTTCACAAATAGAAGGAACGCAGTGTACTCTTGACGATGTATTAGATCCGGAAGTAGAATCGAATGCAAATCTTGATGTTTCAGATGTTATTAATTATGTGAAAGCGACACAGTATGCATTGAAACGTCTTGAAGGATTACCGTTATGTTGTCGATTAATCAGGGAAATACATGAAGTGTTAATGGAAAATGTTCGTGGACAGGATAAAACTCCGGGAGAATTTAGACATTCTCAAAATTGGATTGGGCCTGCAAACTGTTCATTAAAAGATGCAAGATATATTCCGCCAAATGTAGAAGATATGCAAACAGCAATGGCTGATTTGGAGAAATATATCAATGAAAATGTGGATTATGATCCATTGATTAGAGTTGCATTGATTCATTATCAGTTTGAAACAATACATCCGTTTTTGGATGGCAATGGAAGAATCGGAAGACTTTTGATACTTCTTTATCTAATGGAGCAGGGATTGCTTATTAAACCGGTCATTTATATATCCTATTTTCTGAAAAAGAACCAGATAGAATATTATGACCGAATTAGTGAAGTCAGAAGAAATGGTAACTTTGAACAATGGATAAGATTCTTTTTGGAGGCAGTAAGCAAAGCAGCATCTGATTCTTTGGAAGCAATTCAGCAGCTTTCTGCGTTGCATGATAGAAATATAGAAAAACTTCCTAAGACAACCCGAAGCAAAGATAATTTACGAGCAGTTTTTGATTATATTGAACAGTATCCAATTATTGATATCAAGAGAACTGCAAAGAAATTAGAGGTTAGCTATAATACTGTAGCTACTGCTGTAAAGAAACTTGTGGAACTTGGGATTTTACAGGAAACAACCAATGCTGCAAGAAATAGGGTATTTGCGTATGAGGAGTATTTAAGAATATTGAGGAAGGATACGTAAGAAAAATAGTAAGCGAAAATACTATGCATTTTGCTAAAATTATTCGTAGATTTGATGCGTGGAGTGTATCAAAATATTTTTATGCTTTAAAAACTGTAGAAAAATTGTTGCTTCCTACTTGACACGTAAGTGAGCGGCAGTCTCATTATTCAGGATGGCAAGTTCATCGGGGCGGTGCCCCACGTCTTCGTCAACGAACCGGAAAAGTGTATGGAATATTTATTGAAAACATGCTGGAGCATTGAGTAAGAAATAAGCAGATATTACAAGGCTTTTTAAGCTGTTGTATTATCTGCTTTATTTAATATTTTAGATAATATCAATTGAAAATTTTTGCAACATGTTACAAAATAATTCAATATAAATTGACATATTTACATTATATGATTATATTGAAAAAAACTTTATAATGTTGCAGAAAAATTCAATAGAGGTAATGCGAATGGAAATTAAAAGATAGTATTAATTAAAATGTGCAAAATTTTGTTGCTCCCTGCCTGACACGTGACTGTCGGCTTCGCCAATCATCCCCAAATTCTTATTTTTCAAGGAAAAATCTTTATAATTAACAAAACTTTAATATTTCTTAAAAAAATCACAAACAACTGAAAGATATAATGAAATAACAAAATAAAAAAAGCGAGATATAACATTCAATTATAACTATTCCGCAAAAGAGGTGGGATATGAAGAAAATAATTACTTATGACGTAAATAAAAAGAAAGTACAGCGTGAGATTAACTATATTCCGTTCCGGTATATTCTCGCTGTACTTATCACGCTGTTTGAAGTGCTTGCCGTTATCGGTATTGTAATTGCTTTGTGCTATTATGTTCCGTACTTTTATCTTGCAGCCTGGGCGACGGAGGTTGCTTGTGTAATTCGTATCATCGCCTCAGATGACAACCCGGATTACAAAGTTCCTTGGCTTTTGTTTGTGATGATACTGCCGATTGCCGGCTTTATGCTGTACTTTATGTTCTATTCCCGAACCTTGCAGAAGAAGTTTATCAAGCGTTTGGGAAATTTGAAAAAACAGTCTTACAGACAGAATGACAGCGAGTTGTTTGACAGGCTGCGGGAAGAAAACCCTGCAGCGGCAGCACAGGCAAAGATGCTTTGCGATATTGCGGAAACGCACTTATTTACCAATACAAAGCAGGAGTATTTTCCGCTTGGCGAAAATATGTTTTGCCGGATGCTTCCAGAGCTTGAAGCGGCTGAAAAGTTTATCTATATGGAATATTTCATTATTGAGGAAGGAAAGTTCTGGAACTCTATTTTAGATATTCTGAAAAGAAAAGCTGCCGAGGGTGTTGAAGTAAAGGTTTTGTATGATGATATCGGCTGTATGATGACATTACCCGGCAATTACTGCAGGATTTTAGAATCATACGGTATTGATGCCGTTCCGTTTTCAAGACTTTACAATCGACATTGATTTGACTTGTGAAGAATATGGATTTAAAGGTAGGGGATGTATAGGAATACTTATTAAAAATGATATACCAGTAGAGGAAATCGAAATATTATCAAAAGATGTCGAAATAGATGGTGAGATATACACTCTATCTTCAAATGTAAAGTACAAAACTAATTGTATTACAGAAACTTCTACAAGCATTTCAGTAGATAAAGATGGTGAAATTGATACAAATACATCTTGGTCGGAAAGATTTAAATCTCAATCATCATTGTCTATACATGGAATAGAAGTTCCATATAATTTGTTTCCTAATTATTCCAATAGGATGTCAAAAGCAGTCCTTAAAATACCATTTCCGTT
This sequence comes from Butyrivibrio sp., assembly GCA_045124255.1. Classification (GTDB taxonomy): domain Bacteria; phylum Bacillota; class Clostridia; order Lachnospirales; family Lachnospiraceae; genus Eshraghiella. The sequence goes on from JBGVLM010000034.1 coordinate 11,453, forward strand.
TTCTTTTAGATTGGATATTGGGGTAAATAGTGATTTGAATTTAAATTCTGCAAGAGACCAGATTATTTATGACGAGAAGTGGTTGAATTTTGAAGAGAATTTATATCGAGTTATTTGTAGAAGACTTAAAAATGTGCTTTCGCAATCTGATTGGAAAAAATTGAATGAGATAATTCAAAAAAATGAAACAGATACATTTAGTCGAATTGCCAATAGTTTTGAGTGAGAATTAAAAGGCGGCATTGGAGTGTAGCCCATGTCGCCATTTACCCAAGTATACAGATAGAAGTTCTGGTTATTGTTTCATATTGATTTGGAGTATTATATAATAATCATTATTTCTTGTATCGCATAATTTTCTCCCAGTTTTCAGGAAAGCCCATTTTGGAAAATAGCATTTCCTGACTGATATGAGGGCAGTTCTTGAGAACAGAATGAATTAATCGTTTGAGTTCCGTTTTGAACTGCTTAAATTCCTGATTATCGATGAGATAACGCAAGGCTATTACGACGGCAAATAGGTCTTTCTTGCCGATAGAATATTGTCCTTTTTTCTGTGGTAGCTGTAATTTACTATGTAAAACCATATCAGGAATTGCTTCGTTTACTTGGAAAGAATAAAGCCTTTCATTATGAGCACATACATTTCTACAGCTTGCAAGAATACGAATAAGCTGATGTAACTGAACCTCTGACATATTGGCGAAATTAATACTTACCTTGGTGCGGATATCAGAAGTTGAATATTGATACATTTTTGAAACTTGCCCAAATGTAAGTGCATTGGTTGCTACCCATAAAGGTACATTACCATATACTCTTGCGTGATGTGTGATATAACTATAGTTGCTGGGTAATGCAATAGTTTGACTCAAGGTTGTAATCAAACGATTTATTTTGCCGGAATTTTTGCGTGTAAAGTTATAATTTCCGGCAGTTAAATATGCAGTTTGCTGTTCTCCATATTTTTCGCAGAAGTAATAGGACAACATAGATTTTAACTGTCTTTCAACATGTAATATATATTTGAGAAAGAGTGTTCTCAATTCTTCATCAAAGTAGTAAAAGGCAGTAATCTCTTCAAAAGTAACACCATGCAAATAATTACCGGATGGTTTATGCTTAAATAGGTCTTTGTAACCACCAATTAGTGAAAAATAGCTTAATTTCTGTAAAGTGTTTTTGGCGAATTCAGGATCAGAAATAACAAGCTGTTTTTCTTTTTCCAGTTTTTCAATTTGCTCATCATATGTGAAAAATGTTTTATTAGCCATCTCTGAATCCTCCTTTATTTTGTGGCAATAAAAAAGTGGAGCCCACGCATGGAACTCCACCGGCTGCGGGCATCGCAAGTTTCCGCAGCGCAACCACTGAATATAATATACCATCGAAGACAAAAGCTGTCAAATGGATTTTTAGTGGTATTGATAGTTTATGCGTTTTTATTTGTAGTTATTCTGTTTGTGTTAAAATACTTATCCCTATATTCAATCGCTTTCTCCGGCTTCTTCCACCGTGCATATAGATTATTCAGATACCGATAGGTCGTCTTCATATAGTCATTATCCGTTCCTATAGCATTTCCAATAATACTCTAAGCCCCAAGCAGATTTATTTCCGCCGGTTCCGGATTTTCTTCCATCATATCAGTAATACCCCGGCTCAGCTTACAGATACCATAATCCAGAGAGGTATCTGACAGATTCTCCAATACCAATGCTTCATCCTGCTCCAGTACAATCTTGGCATTGTCCGCATCCTTTGCCAGCAACAGCATATTGACGAGGTTCATCATCTGTTGCAGAGAATCATGGGATTCAGTTAGTCCCAAGTGTGCATATTCCATACGGATATCAAAAGCAGTACGCAGTGCCTTGGCTGCCTCGTTCCCACGCTTCATCAGCAGATAAGTGTTGGAAAGGTTGTTATACAGATTGGACAGTAGGTTAACAGTCCGCATATCTGCATCTTTATTGTGAAGCTTTTCCACGATACTGATTGCTTTTTCTTGCTTCTTTACTGCATTTCCATAATCTTTCTTCAACAGGAAACATTCTGCCTTATAATCCAGTAGCAATGCCCTGTCACATGGAGACTCCAGTTTGTATTCTTCCATAAGGTAGCTGATTCTATCAGTTAGTTTCGGCAGGTAATCCGATACAAGATATTTGTCCAGATATGGGAACATATCCTGTAAAAACAGTAAGAAATATGCACCATCATCTACTATAATGCGCTCTGATACGCTGATAAGGGAAGCAATGATATTTTCTGGTCTACGAAGTTCCAAGCCATGTGCCATGCAGACAAGGTGGAGGCTATTAAGCAGAGTCCGGCAGGCAGACACGGTTGGTATGGTTTCAATGGCAATCACTTCCTGTAACAGCGGATGCAGGCTGATTTTCTTGTTATCTGTATCTTCGTTAATAAATCCGTACTTGATAAGGTGGTTTACATCCGCAAGGTTATCAAGTCTCATCCAGTTCTTGAAGCTATTCTTTAATATGCCGGCAACCGGTAGCAGAGACAGATTGCGAAGAATATCCAATTGTTGATTGGACAATTTGCCAAGTTGTAACAGTTTGCGTAAATGTTCGATCATCAGTCCGTTCGTAAAAACATCATCTTTATACAGTTCCACATCTTCC
>JBGVLM010000035.1:0-46049 GCA_045124255.1 Butyrivibrio sp.
GGAGCATGCAATGCTTCTCTTAGAGACCAATTCCTACAAACAGGTCTCCTCCATGACCGGAATTTCGGTCAGCACCCTATACCGCACTAAGCTGCGGAAAGAGGTGTAAAAAAGAACTTACACACTTTACTTGACAAACCCAGAAATCCGATGTAATTTACTTTTCCACTTTCTCCAAGGCACCTTTTCCATACAGATATTACCGGAATAAGTAATACAAAAACCATGAAATTGCCCAATAATACATATAACATCATCATAGGGCTGTTGAATGACATATCGTAGGGTTCTCCAATCAGTAAAACCACTACATTAGTTATCAGCTGACTTACGCATATCATCACTGACATAACTCCATACGCCAGAATTTTCTTCCATAAGCTCCCTTTATATAAAACAAGCAACACAACAATCATTATCAGTATTTCCGTGTAATTACAGACGACATATATAAGGGACTGCATATTATCGCTATGAGCCGCTCTTATATATGCCGGAATTACCATCAGTGCTGTCATAAAAACCGGCAGGATTCTTTTATTCAACTTATTAAATCTTGCAGGAAATAAAGCAGAAAAATATATCCCCGTTAAATATGCTGACAACAGCCAGACTGCATAAACAAACCAAATATACACGCTACTCCTCCACTAATAGAGAAATCATTGCTCTATACTCATTATTTTTCCACCCAAAGGTGCACTGCCCGCTATATTGCTCAGCGATATCCTTAAGAATTTTCTGACCATAGCCATGCCCCTCTCTATGGGCTTTTCTGGATGGCTTGTCCGATGAATTAACAACCTTTACATTTAGATAATCACCTGCCATTCCGTCGTGAATGGATATGTATTTTTTACCATCAAAGCTATCGCAGGCATTAATTGCATTATCAAGCATATTTGAATATATACTGCAAATATGAACCGGCTCAATCTTTGACTTTGCTTTCATATTAACGTCTATTTCAATCTCAATTCCTTTTTCCCTGCATATTGACGCCTTTTCGGTAAGAACCGCATTAACCACCGGATTTTCACAGTATTCATATTCCTTGGTGGCTGCAATATCTGTTTTTAACTGCTCCAAAAGCGTTCTCGCCCCTGTCTGATTGCCCTGCTCAATCATTTCATACACAGCAGCAAGCTGACCTTCAAACTCCTCCTTGACCTCGTCAACCTCTTTTCTACGCTTATTCATAGCCTCATAATGAGCCTGTTCCAATTCATTGACCCGTTCAATTTCTTCTAACCGCCTTTTGATTTCAGCTTTTTCTCCATGGTGGTGCAAAAGTACATAAAACAAAATCAAATCTGCAACATATCCGAGTAAAACTCCGAAACAGCTTATAAAATCATCAAAGAAAGGATTATTTTCAACCTTACCATTTAAAAATTTAATTGTAATAATCTGACTTATCGGGAAGAAAACAAATACCCATATATATGGTACAATTTTCCTGATTTTAAATACAATATTCCATACGATAACAAAAATCCCATAGCAGATAAGAAGCACACCTGTTTCTGTAGAAAGTATTACTACAATATCTTTTGCATTATAGCTTACTACCTGTCCGTTCGCATCCAAAACCCACATAACCGCACAGTCAGCAACCGCAATTAAAGCATTAATTACCGTAAGCGTTACCTTTTTAATTGTTGTATCACTAAAAAACATAAAAGCATATATGGCAAAAATAACCACAATGATTACATCCGCAACTATGCTTCCGATTAGATTTTCGATGTAAAGCTTATAAAATATTACCGGTATCGCTGCAACAGCCGGGATAGACGCATATATCCATGGTGACAGCTTCTCTTTCTTTCCTTTGAGTCCTGCTGCGGTCATCAGTCCGCATATCAGAACCACCATTATTTCCAATAAAAAAGCAAACATCCAATGCATAAAACCATCCTCCGTAATTACATTTCTTCGCCTATGTATTCAAAATATTTCTGCCTTACAGCAGCATATCTTGACTTGCTTATGTCAATTATTTCTCCCGTAGAAAAATAAATTTTGTTCTTTTCAATTCTCTTAATATAATTCATATTAGCTGCATAGCTTTTATGACTATTCAGGAAATAATTAGGCAGCTTATTTCTCTCATTTTCCAACGACCCATAAAAGGTAATGATTTCATTAAGTGTGTGCACCAAAACATGATGGGCTTTACTTTCGATATATATGATTTCTTTGTATGGTATACTTTTAACTTCCCTGTTCTGGTGAATTATCATTTTCTCGGTATCCATACTTCTAATTACAGCAACAGCATTATCAACCATACTCCGAAGCAGCTTATCGTCAACCGGTTTAACCAGAAATCCGCACAAATTAACCTTTTTTACGAAAATATCCTGCGAAAATCTGTCATTATATCCGGTTACATATATTACCTGCATTGTTGTATCAATCAAATTTAACTCAGACATAAAATCTATGCCATTCCTGTCCATCTCCCAATCAATATCCATAAAGCATATATCAAACCTCTGGCCATCATCTATTGCATTACGGAATTCTGCAATGGAATTAAATTTATTAATCATTGTAATTATTTTTATTTCCTCAACCTTTTTAGAAAGGTATTCAATGGCATTCTTATCATCATCACATATTGCAACTCTCATCTTGTAAAAAACTCCTGTAAATTTTATTCGTAAATTACAATATCATATTTTCAATAAAACTTCTACCGTAAGTAAAACTAAAACTGTCCGATATCTACAGTTAAAGAGGGTGTCCCAAAAGTCATATAATGACTATAGGGATGCCCTCTCCATGTTTTTTCATATTTGCCCGTAAACTAATTAATTATTTGTTTAGGCAATTCATTTTAATCTTTTATTACTGATTTTTTTCACTATCAACAAAAAATACCTTTTTCACGTCAAAATTAGGAAATGATATTGTTAATTTACCGCCTTGACAGAAATCTTCATTAACTAAATTATAAGCTCCGCAACCGCCTTTTTCAGGAATTTATCCGACGTCAGTTTAACGGTAAGACAATAGAACAGCCCCACCGCCGCCAGCACAATCAGAATATGAAGCAGATTCATAATAACAAAATGCCCGGTCGCAATATAATAGCCTGCTATGCACAACAGATACGCAACGGCTGCCATTCCAAATGCAATTGCAAGCTTAATGACATATCCGGTAAAAACAAGCTGTCTGACTCTCTTTTTTGGCAATCCGAATAGCTGCAGGAAGCCAAGCTCTTTTCTGCGGTAAAACAGCTCTATCTGAATCTGCGAACTCATAAAAATGCATGAAATCACAAAGCAGACGATAAACACCGCAATAAAAATAACCGCCATTCCGTCCAGAGTGCTCTGCGAATCCTCAACCTTTGAATAATATGCATTAACATAATTTCCGCCGTTCATCTGCCTGACTGCATTCACGACCTCATCTTTCATGAACAAATCAGGATATGACGCATTTAATATTGCAAGTCCGCCATAATCCTTAATACTCTTACTTCCCATGCCCTGAATCGTGTCATACGGAATATAGATAATGTTTCCTTCATTTCTCCTGTAATAGACATCATTATTATAATACAATGAGAAATTCTCATTTCTGCCCTCCTGTAACTTCTCATCATCCATACTGTACAGAATTCCGCTTATGACAAATTCCCTGTCCATGAAAATATATTTTTGCCCGATGAGTTTTTGCATATCAGAACTTTTCGTCAGAATACTGTCTGCAAGTTCACAGGTTATGATAATTTCATTCTCCCGGTCAGGAAAGTCTCCGCACATAAGCATTCCGTCAATTGTAAAAACGCTGTCCTTTCTGTCGGCAAGATATAATGCCGTCACATTATTTTCCTCAAAAACATAATAATCGTACAGCTTAAGCTCATCCTTATATGGAAAATTTTCCGTCTGATTTTCAAAGATACTGAAGCTGTCCGTCGGATACTGTTCGACAATCTGCTTCATATATTCGTCATCAAAGCAATTCTGTACCGTGGATACAAGCATTATTAACATAAACATAATTACAAACGGCAGCAGGGAAAGCGGTTTCAAAAGCTTCCTGTCCCTTTTCAGACAGTATTTTACGGCACTTAATTTTTTCGTACTTTCATCCGTACCCATATCAGGAGTTTCTCTTATATCCGCCCCGGCATTCTCCGTAATAACCCTTTCAATCTCGCCGTATTCCAGATATATTATCTCATCCGCAAGCCTGTCAAAATATGACTCATGCGTTGCCACAATTACTATTCTTCCCTGTTTTTTCAGCCCTGCAATAAGCTCTGCCGTATTTATTGAATTATCTTCATCAAGCGAGGCAGTCGGCTCGTCAGCAATCAGAAGTTTCGGATTAATAAGCATTGCCCTGACTACTGAGATTCGCTGTCTCTCGCCCCCCTGAAAGCTCCTGCGGATATTTGTCGGTTAAAGACTCCACGCCAAACTCCTTACAAAGCTTCGTCACGCGTTCTCTGTTATTGCAAATCAAAAGAAGATTATCCATTACGCTCATACCCGACAGCAGAAGGCTGTTCTGGAAAACATAGCCCGTTATATTTCTAAGTTCATCAACGGACTTACATTTTCTGTCATCAATTAATATCTCACCGTCATAAACTCCGTCAATTCCGCCGAGAATATTCAGAAACGTTGTTTTGCCGCAGCCGCTCACACCTTTAATTACATACAGCCTGCCTCCCTCAAAAGAATGTGATATTGATTTTAAAACAGGCTTGTCATATTTTTTCTCTATATTTTTAACTGTAACTTTCATTCTGTCCCCCCCTATATTAAATCCCTGTTTGATATCACATTTTCATACCAGCCGTTAATTTTTAAACGTCTCAGAAGAATATTTGTGCTTATTACCGAAACAAGTCCCATAAAAATAACAAAACCGCCCAGAATCCACGGATTATATGTGAAAATCTGAAATCCGACAAAAACATATTTTTGATTAATCAGATTAATTAAAAAAGTAATTGCAAAGCTCACCGCTGCTGCAGCCACACCCGTTCTCAGGAGATAAAATAAATTAAGCGCAATAAAACAATTCTTAACCCTCCTAACCGAATATCCTGCATAATCGAATACCGCAAAAAATTTATTATTGTACGCAATTTCCGTTTTAATAATATTCACATAAAAAATTATCGTAAAAAATGCAGTAAACACCGCAAGCGGAAGAAGCACATTGAACATCATTGTGAAAACATCGATTTCTTTTCCCAAATAAAAGCTCATATTAAGTCTGTGTCCCTGCTCGATAAGCGTATCATAATTATCCTCATAAAATTCCTTCATATCCCTGTAGGAATCAAAATATAATTCGTATCTTCTTATCCTGTGTCCGTCCAAAACATCATGGCAGTTATCATCTGTAATATACTGTTTTGTAAATTCAGAGTTTATAAACCAGTCATAGGAATTGGTTGCCGCATTAAAATATATCTGTTCAAATTTATTTAATTCATCAAGCACTCCGACTATTTCAAATTCGGTTTCGCCAAAGCCGTACAACACAGCACTTATTGTCTGTCCGACAGCAGCTTTTGGATTCCCCGGTGAGAGTTCCTCTGCTTTATCAGCGCTTATTACAACCTGATTGACTTTGGTAAAATATGTTCCGTATTTAATTCTGTCAGATATTTTAAACGCGTCCTTATTATATGGCAGGGCATCCACAACAACCTCATAATCCGGAGATTCCAAAAACACAGCATCCGGATTGGTTTCAGGCGTTGGAATGCTGCCATTATATTTAAAAACAACCTCTGCAATATTATCAATTTCGCAAAGTCTGTCATACATCCCCTCGTCCTCGTCATAGGTAACAAGCTCGCACATATTAAGCTTATAAACATATTCAATATTTGAATCCAGTTTATTATCCGGGGTATCCGCAAGCATGCAGATACACATTGCAAGTGTCAGAAAGACTCCAAACAGAATACCGCTTTTACGGCTGCGGCTTTTGGACTTAAACCATTTATTGATATAAGGATAAATCCGCTTATTATTTTTCTGCGGCTCTTTTTTGGCAGATTTTCTGCATTTATGAAATTCAATTACCCAATCCGCATATTCTTTTGCCTTGGAATCATGCGATGAGCATATAATAAGAACCTCATCCTTAATCTCTGCCAGCAGTTCAAAAATCTTTATTTTGTTCTCATAATCGAGTGCTGCGGTCGGTTCATCCATGAATAATATTTTCTTATCGCTAAGCAATGCCCTTGCGACTGCAAGTCTCTGCTTCTCACCACCCGAAAGAGTTGTCGGATAGCAGTTAAGCTTATCTGCAATTCCAAACCGCCCAAGCATATCTGTAATCCGCTCTTCATCCTCCGTAATCATCCTCAGATTGTCATAGACCGTCAGAAAATCCACAAAAAAAGAATCCTGTGTTATATAATCAAAATCCTCTCTTATAAATTCCCTATCCACCTCATTAGCGAATACCTTTCCGTCAATCGCAACGGTCCCCGAATCGAATTCCTGAAAACCTGACAATATATTCAGAAAAGTTGTTTTACCGCTTCCACTCTCTCCAAACAGCAGATAAAAACCCGTATCATTAAATTTCTGCGTGAAATTCTCCAATACCGCCTGCCCGCCGTAGCTTTTGCTTATTCCGTTACAGCTAATCAAATTAAGCCCTCCTTACGAATATCTTATATTCTGATATTGTCGTAAGCAGGGCCATGATTCAGTTCGGTGAAAATTTTTGAGAAATTTCCCGGCAGGCAAAAAAAGCTCTGACCATTACGGTCAAAGCCTTTTTCTGTCTCACATCTGTTCTACACCAGCATTACTCCAATTCCGAGCAGTCCCGGTCCGGTATGAATTGCCATTGTGCCTGTTATCTGTTTATCTACAACGATTGTGCCGTTTACCGCACGTTCTTCTATCTTAGGTCTGATTGCAGCCGCAACATCCGATGCTCCTCCGTTCATAAGACCAATCATGCATTTATGCTGTCCTGCAAATTCCATTGCATGCTCGAACAGCTTCGTAAGTCCCTTTCCTGCACCGCGGAATTTAGCAACAGTATAGTAGATTCCCTCCTCGGTACATGAGATAATCGGCTTCAGGTTAAGTACCTTTCCGACAATTGCAACTGCCGGACTTATTCTTCCGCCTTTTTTAAGATTCTCAAGAGTATCCATATAGAAAAACACCTTTGAATCATTGATTTTGCTCTCCAGGGTCTTAACAATTTCATCAAAGCTTTTACCCTTCTTTATCAGCTTTGCAGCATATATTGCAAACAATCCGGCACCGATTGATATGTTCTTGGTGTCAAAAACATAGGTTTCCATGTCCTCAACCTCATTAAAGGTCATTGCAACGGTATTGCTTGTTCCGCTGAGTCCGCTTGAAATTGTTATTGCTATTATTTTCTCATAGCCCTCGCTTCTAATCTCATCAACAATATCCATAACATCCTGCATATTAGGAGTTGAAGTCTTTGGAAGCTCCTTCATGTCATATACCGATAACGGGTCAAAATCAAGTCCGTCAGTATACTCCTTGCCGTCTGCATATATTTTAAGTCTTAATACCTTGATTCCATATTTCTGAATTATCTCATCACTTAAATCACATCCGGAATCTACAACAATTGCTATTTTTGAATCATTCATACTATACCTCTCTCCGTCAACCGGTTTTCAATCCGTTTTTCACAAGTAGTATTGTATACTACTTCTTAAAGTATAGTGTGTATTCTTCATATTGTCAACAATGTTTAGTTTTATTTAATTAAATTAATTAAATTTTTAATGCTGAATTCTTTTTTGCTCTTAAAAATCCTGCATAATGCGGCAAAATTCTCCTCGGAATGCTCGACCTCCCTTGAATACAGATGACATATATCCACCTGCTCCTTAAAGGTTAATTCCCTGTCTGCCGACAGCCACCTGCCGATATCACACTGTCTTATCAGAAGGACACTTACGATTCCCATTTTAACCTTGGTAAGCACATCATAGTCAAAAACAGCCTTTAGAAAATATCTGTAAATAAAATAGGTTATCAGATTCTCATATTCGTATTCCCTGTTTTTATAATATTCTGCAAATGCTTTTGTGTCACTTTCATATTCGCCGAGATAGAGATTTTCCTGTATGTCCTTAACTAACATAGGCCATTCTTTTTTTATGATAACCTGCTTCATATAGTATTTCCAGATTGAATGATAATATTTAATCTCCTGCTTTGCCGAAAGTTTTTTCTCTGCAAAGCTATCCTTAACATGGTATTCTGCAACATATTCCGCAAGCCTTGCTGATTTTTTTATATTCTTCTGAAGACCCTCTGCATAGACTAACAATTGCTCCATTCTCTCCCAGATTGTATATTTTCTGTCCCATACGATTGAATACGCCTTCTGCCTTGCTTTTTTCAGGGTCAAAAATAACATTCCGTCAATATTATTTAAGCCAAAGAAGCTCTCATCATTCTCGCTCTGAACAAAGCCGGGCGTGCGGTCATCTTTAAGAATAAGCTCCGCCGCAGTTTTGCAGGACAGCGCAATTCCTGTCTCCCTGTAATTGCCAAACTCACAGGTGTATCTCGGATACTGGTCGCAGGTCACACACAATGCGTCCTCTCCAAGCTCAGCATATAAATCACAGAGATTATTGTCATTAAGAAACGGACAGCGTCCGTCCTCCCTGATTCTAAACTGTCCCTCGCCGCCTTTTACTCCGTCAACCATAACCGAATGCAGCCTGTCGCCAAAAGGTCCCGTAATCGTCTTATAATATGCGTAGGAGGCATCATCCACATCCACCTGCCAGCCTGCACAGCAGGTATCCTCACAGTCTCCTGCAATACATTTAAAATCCTTATAATAATCCGGTACAGTTATTTTCATAATACATCTCCCTGTAATCAATTATCAAAATTATTTAATACAATATTTTAAACCGCAAAATCCACATGCTGGATTGTGTTCACCTCTCCGCTTTCCATTAAAAAGATTCCACTCTGCTTAATTATTCCGTTTGTTGTATTATCGGTAATACTGTTAAGACTGAAACGTGTATTCGCGGTTCCGAGATATATTGCACCCACACCCGACTCCTTAAGTGTCATCAGTACATCCTTACCTTTTGAATCTTTAGTCCATACCTTCAGTCTGTCAAAAATTCTATCATTCTCATCAATCCAGCCGTTATTATCCGAATCATACTGTGCCAAATCCGAGAAGCCGTTGCCGGACTTAGTTCCGAAAAGTTCACTGCCGTCATTAATTTTCCCGTCATTATTCAAATCAAGTGCCAGAAAACCGCTGTTGCCGTCAAAATAAGATATTTCCTCTTCCCTGCCGTCGCAATCCAAATCAAACAGGAATTTCTGGTCTGACAGCTCTGTCACGTCACCCTTGAAATTAAGCACAAGTGGGTCACACAGCATTATCTCCTGCTCCGTATACAGCTCCACACTCTGAGCAAAGCTTCTTGACATTTCAAAAGAGAACTTAATGTTAAATTCCCTTCCGTCCTCCGTTGTAACGGTTCCCTGAGTCCGAAATGCCGTTACCTCCGTCTCAGAATAGAATTCCGACTGCACCTTCTGCAAAATATATTTGCCTGAATTCTCAACTATCGCATTACTTCCCGATGCAATTACATCCGCATTAAGTTTATTAACCTTAAGCTTCTCCTCATTAAGCATTTTGGAAAGCCAGTCCTTTGTACCTCCATGAAGCATTCCCCTGCGCTCCATTGAGTTAATCATCTGTTCAAGCACCCTTGCCTTTAATTCCTGAATTGAAGTAACCGTCTTCAATCCTTCCCCGTTATATGACGGTCTTGAAATTACAGCCCCTGCTTCAAGTGCCTCCTTCTGAGCCTCTAATGATATCGCCTTCTGTGATTCCTTCATCTGCTCAAAAAGACTTTTGTCATCCGACATATCCAGCTCTATCTGCGAACCCTTGCGCCCCATGTATGACGCATACAGGGTGGTACTCTTCTCAGAATATGTCCTCACCGACTCCATTGCAATACTGCTTGTTCCAATCTTCATAAATATCTCTCCTTGCGTTGTTAAATAACAAAGGCGAGCCGCACAAATCAATCACTACATATATCGGTCAAAATATCTTGAAATTAACCTTGCCATTTGTATAAAAAAAATAATATAATCTAAAGTAATCATTTGAAGGAGCCTGTACTTATGAACAAAAAAGAAATACTTGAAATCAAGAAATTATTTACTAATGATAAATGCTGTATACAGCGAATCTGCGGCTGCTATGTGGACGGCAACAAGAATAAGGTTATGACCTTTAAGGACGCATTCCTGTCACTTCAGGATGAGGAGATTTTTAAATATTTCAAAATCTTCCGCTCCACTCTTTCCGGTACAATCGGCAAGAATATGTTAAACATGGAATTTCCTTTGGAAACAGAAACAGAAGGCGGAACACAGGAGTTTCTCATGCAGTTAAGCGACAGTCATCTTAAGGATGATGACCTGCTTGAAGTCTTCTACAACAAGGTTATCGATAACTATTTATACGGTGAGAATTATCTGATACTTCTTATTGACGCTGCCTATGACGTTCCCGGCAAGGCATCCGACAACCTTGGAATGGATGACGCGTCCGATTATGTATATGAACATATTTTATGCAGTATATGCCCTGTTAAATTATCCAAGGAAGGACTCTGCTACAATGCCGAGACCAATATGATTGAGAATCGAATCCGCGACTGGCTTGTTGATGTTCCTGCACACGGCTTTCTGTTCCCTGCATTTAATGACCGCAATACGGACATACATAATATTCTGTATTACTCCAAGAACAGCGAAGAGATACAGCCGGAATTTATCGACGGTGTACTCGGCTGTGTAACGCCAATGACCTGCAAGACGCAGAAATCCACATTTTCGGAAATCATTGAAGAGAGTCTTGGTGAAGACTGCAATTTTGAAACGGTTAAGAATATTCACGAAAGCCTTACGGCGTATATCGAAGAACGCAAGGAAGAGCCGGAACCTGTTTCCTTTGGCAAGACGGAGGTAAAGCGTGTTCTTGAGAACAGCGGTGTTTCCAATGAGAAAATAACTAAATTTGAAAATAATTTTGCTGATACCGCCGGAGAGAAAGCTAATTTCATGGCTGCAAATGTTGTTAACAACCGCTCATTTGAAATCAAGGCACCCGATGTTGTCATCAAGGTTTCACCCGACCGCACCGACCTCGTTGAGACAAGGGTAATTGACGGAAGAACCTTCCTCCTCATCGAATTAACGGATAATATTGAGATTAACGGAATGAATGTGAAGCCGGTATAAATACAGATTGTTTGAAATAATACTACGATTTTTAAAAAGGAACTGAGAGTCACAATCCCAGTTCCTAAATTTTTAATTATTAATTTTCTCTAAAAGTTCTGCCTTTGATACCATTCCGACGATTCTCTCTGACGGCTGTCCGTCTTTGAAAATCATAATTGTCGGGACATTGACAATCTTATATTCCATTGCAAGATTTGCTGCCTTGTCAACATCCACCTTGTAGAAATTAATCTGCGGCATGCTCATCGCAGCAGAATCAATCACAGGTGCCATCATTTTGCAGGGACCGCACCATGATGCATAGAAATCCACAATACAGGTTCCCTCGGCAACTGCCGCTGCGAACTGTTCTGCATTAAGTTCTGTTACTGCCATAATTTTTCATCCCTTTCACATAAGCATAATAGTATTATGCACATCTTTTAAAAAAGCTATCCGAATTTAAGTTAAGGTAATCTGTAAATTCTAAGGAAATCTCCATAATGCTTCTTGAAATCCGGGTCATCCGATTTCAGTTTTCCAAGATACTCATGACTCTCCAGATTGGTCTGTTTAACCTGCAATACGCTGATTGCAATATTGGAGCAGTGGTCTGCAATTCTCTCATAATTAGTTGTTATATCTGATAATACAAAACCAAGCTCTATTGTGCATTTTCCCTCTCTGAGTCGTCTTATATGGCGTTCCTTAAGCTCGTTGTTCATACCGTCGATAACCTCTTCCAAAGGCTCAACCATACGTGCGAGACTTCTGTCATTATTAATAAAGGAATCTGTTGCTTCATCAATGATTCTCTTAACAGCCTCTGTAAATATCTGGAGCTCATTCTTGGCTTTCTCAGAGAATTCCATATTCTTCTCACGCATTTCCCTTCCCGCTTCAACAAGATTGAGTGCATGGTCGGACATTCTCTCCAAATCACCAATTGTATGAAGAAGCTCTGAAACGGTTCTTGAATCCTCCTCACTTAGGTTCTTTGTGCTCAGGGTAACAAGATATATTCCAAGCTCGTCCTCATACTGGTCAACAAGCGCTTCCATATCAACGACTTCCTTTTCCCTGTCAGCGTCATAATTATTCATCAAATCCATTGCCATGAAAATTGATTTTCTGACTGTCTCTGCCATGTTATTGGCAGTCTTAATACACTGCTCAACTGCAAAAGCAGGTCTTTCAAGGAAACGTGTGTCAAGAAGCTTAAACTCCTTGTCCCTTGCAACAGCTGTTACTTCAATCTTCTTATCCCTGATTGTAAGACATGCAAGCTTCTCAAGTCCCTTAGAGAACGGAAGCAGTACGGCAGTTGCCACTACATTGAATACTGTATGAATTATCGCAATTCCAAGCTCTGTAGCCTGTCCGTCAAGGAATTCAAAATGTACAAATGCATTAATTCCGTAGAACAGCGCCATAAATACAATTGTACCGATTATATTAAAATACAAATGAACAAAAGCAGCTCTCTTGGCATTCTTACTTGCACCGATACTTGAAATAAGTGCAGTTACACAGGTACCGATATTCTGTCCGAGAATAATCGGAAGTGCACTTGAATATCCGATTGCTCCGGTGCTGCACAATGCCTGTAAAATACCGACTGACGCAGAAGAGCTCTGAATAATCGCCGTAAGTATTGCACCTGCAAGCAATCCCAAAACAGGATTTGAAAACAGAGTAAAGAAGCTGGTAAACGCCGGGCTGTCCTTCAAAGGAGCAACCGCATTGCTCATCATATCCATACCGAACATAAGAACCGCAAAGCTTACGAGAATGGTTCCTATATCCTTATACTTGTCCTTCTTTGCAAATAACAAAAGTGCTGCTCCGATAATTGCAAGAATCGGAGAAAAAGAAGTCGGCTTCAACATCTGTATCCAGAAGCTTGAGCCCTCGATTCCCGTTAAGCTGAGAATCCAGGAAGTAATTGTGGTACCGATATTGGCACCGAAAATTATTCCGACCGCCTGTGACAGCTTCATAATTCCGGAGTTTACAAAACCAACCACCATTACCGTGGTTGCAGATGAGGACTGAATAACTGCCGTTACTCCCGCACCCAATGCAACTCCTTTAATTTTATTAGAAGTCAGTTTTTCAAGAATCCTTTCCATCTTACCGCCTGAAAGCTTGGCAAGGCTGTCACTCATGACATGCATTCCGAAAAGGAATAATGCAAGTCCTCCAATCATCGATAATACATCAAAAAAATCCATTTCAATCCCTTTCTTATCTTCAAATGTTATCAAACATTTTAATGATAACACAAAACCACTACAAAATGGAAGTCCCAAAAAAAGAGAATGACATTAATCATTCTCCCTCATCCCATTTTATATGTTTTTTAATTATCGGTCCGATTATGCATACAAGTGCAATTTTTATAATATCAAAAGCAGCAAACGGCAGAACACACACCAACAGCGCCTGACCAAAGCTTACATTCATTATGTACATATACCACAGATTTCCCAGAACATAGCAGCATAAAAATCCCAGCAGCCCGCCTAAGAATACAAAAAATCTCCTGTTTTTTCCGATTTTCATAAAAAGACCCGCAACAATAACTATAACAATATAGCCGGCAAGATAACCGCCCGTTGCTCCGATTAATCTGCCCACGCCACCCAAAAATCCCGAGAACACGGGAAGTCCTGCCGCTCCAATAATGAGATAGAGCAGACAGCATATCAGGGCACGTTTCATCCCTGCCGCGTAAGTAATCAGAAGTATGATAAATGTCGCAAGTGACACTCCCACACCTCCGGGCATTGGAATTGATATCGGTGCAAGCACACATAGCAATGCGGTAAACAAACCTGTCATGACAAGATTTTTTACTTTACTGTTCATTCGCTGACCGCCTTTTTATTATCAAAACCATGTATCCAGTCAGATTTTTTATAATAGATAAAAAATATAACCGAGCTTATGCACCATGTAATCGGATATGCAAGATAAATCAGTCTTATATCATGACAGATATGCATTGCAGCCGTAATATATGTAATTCTCAGAACGCACCATATAGACAGCATTATTACCATCGGAGATACCGCCTTGCCTGCTCCCCTGCATACACCGGCTATACAATGTGCGTATGCAAGAAACAGATAAAACAGCGACTCGACCCTGCCCTGCAGCACACCGTAACGTATTACCTCGGGCTCATCACTAAAGGCACGCATGAAAAAAGGTATACAGATGAAAATAACAATTCCGACAAGCTCTGCAAGTATAATCGATGTGGTTATTCCAAACCTCGCTCCCTTCTTTACTCTGTCATACAATCCGGCTCCGAGATTCTGGCTTATAAAGGTTGCCATTGCCATTGAGAAACAGGTTATCGGCAGAAAACCAAAACCTTCTATCTTAATATAAGCACCATAGCCTGCCATTGCGTCCGCTCCGAAGGTATTGATGTTGGACTGCACGATAACATTTGCCAGGCCGATAACTGAATTCTGGACACCGGTCGGCAGTCCGTACCTGATAATCTCCACAAGCATCGGCTTATGAAAACGTATTTTCTTAAATTCGATTCTATAAACCCTGTCCTTGCGTGTCAGTGAAATAATACACAGAATAACACTGATTACCTGTGCAATTGTTGTTGCAAGTGCTGCCGAGCCTACTCCAAAGCCCAGTCCGCCGATAAAAAGATAATCCAGTATAACATTTATAACGGAAGATATTATCAGGAATATCAACGGACTTTTGCTGTCCCCGACCGCGTTCATAATTCCCGTAAAAATATTGTACATTACAATGGCAATGGCACCGACAAAATAATATCTGAAATATGTAACCGAATCCGGCATAACAGTCGGGTCGGTATTCATCCATTTAAGAATGGTCGGTGTTGCAAAAATTCCGAAAAAGGTCAGAAACACACCTGCCACAAGACCAAAAGCCACGTTGGTGTGAATAGCCTTGGACATTCTGTCATATTCCTTTGCACCGAAATAACGTGAAATAATAACACCTGCTCCCATTGCCGTTCCGGTGAAGAAGCTTGTAATTAAGAAAATAAGATTTCCGGCAGAGCTTACGGCTGCCAGTGCTTCCTTACCGAGATATCTGCCCACTATCATGGAATCCACGGAGTTATATAATGTCTGAAATAACTGACTCAAAAAAACAGGAACCGCAAAAGCAACTATCTGCCATTTGGGATTTCCCACCGTCATATTTCTCGTACCTTTTTTCTCTTCCATACTCTGCTTCCTTCCACAAATAATTTTCCCAACTGCATAAAAAAGTACCGCTAATAGAAAATCATAAAATTCTCTACCTCGCGATACTCTCATTAAAATATGTACATCTTTAAATATTATACAAAAAGATCTACTTTTCCTACATTATCATCATTGATAACATAGTATGCTGCATTCTCTTCCGGTTTAATATAAATTCTAAGGCTCTTGATTGAAGAAGCTCTGTGTCCTCCTTCAACGTATGCAGCCTTTACGCGTTCTGCAACATCCTTTTCTGAAACCTGATTTCCTGAGAATTCAACATAAACATCAACTGAAGTTTCCTTCTTAGCTGTTGTCTTCTTAGCTGTCTCCTTCTTAGCTGTTTCTTTCTTAGGCTCTGCTTTCTTAGCTGCTGCCTTCTTAGTTTCTTTCTTAACTTCAGCAGTCTCAGCTGCTGCTACGGTCTCAACCTGAGCTGTCTCAATAACTGTTTCGTTTGCTTTCTTAGCCATGTTATTGCCCTCCTTAAAAAACACACAACTTTTCCGAATTTATAAAATTCTACATACAAACGTTACTATAGTCCATATTTTTAAAAAATGCAAGAATAATTTAAAAAATATTGATATCTTTTACAAAAACCGTATTATTTTTTACTGAAAATTTAATATTCAGGCCCGAAAAATACATTCCATACACCCTGTCCTCATCATTATGATAGGAAGGTCTCGGGTCATTGGAAAGGACTTTATATAATGCGGTTCTTTTATCCTCCGGCACAAGCATTAACAACTCATCCGGAATTTCCACACAAAGAGCATAATCTGCAAACTGCTCTGCAAAACCTCCTCCCGCGTCAGGAATTGAATCAATATGCGGAAGGTATGGCTTTATATCATAAATTGGAGTTTTGTCCATTAAATCCGCACCTGACACATGCAATACGGGTCCGACACCCTCACGAAGCTCAATATAATCCAGCTTTACCACCGACAGTCCGATTGGATTGGGTCTGAACGGAGAACGTGTTGCAAACACACCCATTCTCACATCTCCGCCGAGTCTCGGAGGTCTTACCGTAGGAGACCATGTGTCACGTTCTGCCTTACTGAATTTCCATAAAAGCCATATATGCGAATAGCCGGAAAGTCCCTTCACTGCTGCCTCATTACTGTACTCTCCGTTAAAAATAACCTCGCCCTTTAACTCAGGCACAAGTCCGCTCTGACGCGGTATTCCGAACTTATCGGGAAAATCTGTTTTTATGTATGCAATTTCTTTCATATTATTAATCCATTCTTTTTATTAATGGCTACATTATATCATCTTTTTGTTTTTTCGTATTTACATATTTTTTCTTTAATATTAAAATAAAATATACAAAATGATTGTGAGGAGGTATGCAATGTACCAATGTCAAAATTGTGGTGGCGGACTTAAATTCGATATCCCATCACAGAAATTAAAATGTACACACTGCGAGACACTGGTTGACCCGTACTCTCTTGACGCCAATGCATCCAACATCGGTGCTGAAGAGATAGGTTTCTATGATGTTACTGTTTTCAGCTGTCCGCACTGCGGCGGTGAGATTCTGAGCACTGAAACCTCTGCTGCTGAATTTTGCAGTTTCTGCGGCGCATCAACGGTACTTAACAGTCGTATACGGCATGAACGAAAGCCCAACTATATTATTCCTTTTAAGGTTACCAAGGAAGAATGTAAGGAGGCATACCGTAAATTTATCGGCAAATCTTTTTTTGCCCCGTCCCAGTTAAAGAACCCTGAATTCATAGACAGTTTCAGAGGAATTTATATGCCATACTGGACATATTATATCGTTCAGGAAGGACCGACCTATCTGATGGGTGAGACATCACACCGCTCAGGTGATTATATTATAACTGACCATTTTAATCTTAATTTTACAATTGACAGCTATTATAAGGGACTTTCCTATGACGCCTCCTCGTCCTTTTATGACAATATCAGTCAGGCAATTGCACCTTTTGATGTCAAGGATATGCGTGCCTTCCATCCTGCCGTAATCAGCGGCTTCTATGCTGATACGTCGGATGTCGATTCATCGGTATATCTGGATGACGCACTTATATATGCGAATGAGACCACCTTTAATACGGTCAAAAGGATTCGTGAATTCTCAGGTATCTCATGCAAGAAGCCTAATGCACGTACACAAGGCAGTGAGGTTTTTAAAACACAGTGCCGTCAGATTGACAGTACATTATTTCCGGTTTGGTTCATGTCCTACAGGAAGGGAAACCGTGTTGCCTATGCAACAGTAAACGGTCAGACCGGAAAGGTTGCCGCAGATTTTCCTGTGTCAATTTTTAAATACATACTGTGCTCTCTCTGCATATCGATACCTATATTTTTATTATTTACACTTTTGTTTACGATTAAGGCAACGTCAACACTCAGTATTACCTGTATTCTTTCGTTGGTTTCGAGCATTATTTATGCTTCGGAAATCACACAGATTGCCAAAAAGGATTCCATGGTTGAGGACGAGGGCATTATGTTCAAAAGACGCAGGCCTGCCGAGACCGACAAGGGAAATGTACGCAAATCAGAAAAGCGTGCGACTTCAAGGGTGATGTCCATCATAATCGTTGCAGCCATAATGTTTGTAGTTGCCCCGATATTTATAGGAATATTATCAGAGTTTTCCTCTTCCATGAGTGTATCGCCAATCCTTGTGCTGATTATGCTTGGCGGAACAATTATAGCTACCGTATGCGGAAACAACTCAGCTAAGAAGCGCGGCATGAGGGCCAAAGCTCCGGGCTTTATATGCAGTATTTCCGCTCTCGCAGTTTCATTTCTGATTGCAGTTATAAACCCGGTTTCGGACGTATATTATTACGCAGTTGTATTTTTCTCACTGTTGATGATTATTCTTCTTAATATAGGAATAATCAGAAAATATAATGTACTTGCAACCCGCAGGCTTCCACAATTCTCCAGAAGCGGAGGTGATGACCGTGCATAGACTTAAAGCATTAATTATAAAAGCCGCTCTTATCTGTATGACGGCAGCCTCAATAATACTCTGCCAAAGTTCAATCTGCTTTGCCGGAGTTGAATATGTAAACCCTGACAACGGATATGAAGTATTAATTTATGACGACGCAGACCTGTTAACCGACTCAGAAGAGGCACGGCTTGCTGAGGATATGGAGCCGATTACCCAGTACGGAGGTGTTGCCTTCGTATCAATTGATGTCAACACAGTCGGTACAACCGCTGCTTATGCCAAAGATGTATATGCTACTTTTTTCGGAAGCTCCAGCGGTACGGTTTTCCTTATTGATATGGACAATCGTGTAATTTATATCCACAGCAACGGAAGAATTTACAAAACGGTTGACACCGCCTATGCCAACACAATTACGGATAATGTGTATGAATATGCAAGTGACGGCGATTATTACAAATGTGCAAGCACTGCATACAAGCAGATTTATCAGATTCTCCAAGGCGGTACGATTCCCCAGCCAATGAAATACATCTGTAACGGACTGCTTTCATTGATTATAGGCTTTACAATCACATTTTTTATTGTTAAGTCATCATCCAGAAAACGTGCACCTAAGGATTCTGAAGTGCTCAATGCCATATTTACAAAATGTGACGTTATTGATCCATACGCACAATTTACCTACCAGACTTCACGCTACTCACCACCAAGCAGCTCCTCCGGAGGCGGAGGTGGCGGCGGCCATGGCGGCGGTGGAGGAGGCGGTGGCGGCGGTCACAGCTTCTAACCACCACACCACAATTTATAATTCAGGAGAAAAGAAATGTATCAATGCTTAAACTGCGGCGGCGGCCTTAAATTTGATATTAATTCACAGAGAATGCTGTGCGGCAGCTGTCAGTCATCATTTGACCCGTATTCTTTGGATTCTGAAACCTTCAACGGTGCCGGGCAGAATGAATATTATGATGTTAATGTATTCACCTGCCCACACTGTGGCGGTGAAATTTACAGTACTGAGAACTCCGCAACGGAGTTCTGCAGCTTCTGTGGTGCCTCCACAGTGCTTGCAAGCCGTTTAAGCCGTAATAAAAGACCGGACTACATAATTCCATTTTCCATAACCAAGGAACAATGTAAGGAGGCGTACAAACGCTATGTGGGCCGTTCTTTTTTTGCACCGAAGGAATTTAAGAACCCTAAATATATAGACAGCTTCAGAGGAATTTATATGCCTTATTGGGCATATCATATCGAGCAGAGGGGCCCGTTAAAACTTAACGGAAGCCGAATCACCGACTCAGGCGGAAGCCTTGACAAGCGTGATTACCGGCTTCACTGTACTATTGACAATTACTACAAGGGACTTTCATATGACGCCTCTTCTTCTTTTTATGACAGTATAAGCAATGCGATTGCACCCTTCAACGTTATGGGCATGCATAAATTCCACCCGGCTCTGTTAAGCGGTTTCTATGCAGATATCGCAGACATTCCGGCAACTACCTATGTCAATGACGCCCGAAACTACTGCTGTAATGCCACTCTCGACAATTTGTCAAAGCAGTTTGATTTTAACGGAATAACTATTTCCACACCGGAATCATTGATGGAGAGAAGTGCCATATTTCATACAAAAGTTAAAGAAATCAACAGTGCAATGTACCCTGTCTGGTTTATGTCCTACAGAAAGGGAAAGCGAGTTGCTTATGCCGTTGTAAACGGTCAGACCGGAAAAGCAACTGCCGATTTTCCTATTTCAGTCGGAAAATACCTTTTATGTGCTTTATTAATTGCCATACCGCTATTTTTATTATTTTACAACTTTTTTAATTTTTCCGCAGGCTTTACCATGGTTGTTACAAGCATTATTGCACTGCTGTCTTCCATTACTTATTCAATTAACATAATCCGGATAGCCAAGAAGGACACTCTGGCGGATGACAGCGGATATATGCGCAAAAAAAGAAAAAAGGTTCATAAGGAATTTGCCTCCCACAAAATCCGGCAAAAGTTTGCGTTCGGAGGCACATGCTTATATATAGTATTTATGATAATAGTTTTCGGATTTTCATTTGTACTGCATAATTCAGAGTTGAAGATTTCTCCTTATGTGCAGCCGACGATAATAAGCCTTTCACTGGTAGGCTCAATAGTCAGTACCGCTATAGGAACGCATACAATCAGAAAGCTCAAAGCAAAGGTTAAATCCTTTGGATTTGCATTCAGTATAATCGCAATTCTGATATCCTTTGCCATTACTGTTTTCAGTCCCCGTTCAATTCTGATTTATTATGGGGCGATGCTTTTCTCATTAGTAATGGTTTTATTTTTGAATTTAAGCATTATTTTTAAATACAACGAGCTTTCAACAAGAAAAATACCTCAGTTCGATAAAAAGGGAGGAGACGACAATGCCTGATATCAGTATGGAAAGTGAATATACTGCAATAATAATCGACAATACCGATGTCTTCACTGATGAGCAGGAGGAAGCACTGCTTTCCGAAATGTCCTCTCTGTGCGAGCATGGTAATGTCTGCATAACAACGCTTGTTTCATTCGAGGGTTTAACCTTTAATATAATGAATGATTTATATACGGATACCTTTGGTGATACAGACGGAGTTATACTCTTTATTGAGACCAAGCAGTCTGCAATGAATATACATTGTCATGGAGAATTAGCACAGGAGCTTGACTCTCAGGCGTTGCGTGACATTACCGCAGAAATTGCCGGATACGCTACTGCCGGCGATTATTATGCCTGTGCCGATAATTTTATTGCGGAAACACGTTTTTTCTTCTTTAATAAGGAACTGTCTGCTCCGATGAAGCTTGTAACCAGTGCTCTGCTGGCAGCAATTATCGGAATAACTGTCACTTATTTTATCGTTAAAGCAGTTTACGGCAAAAAGACTTCAACGCAGAAGGAAATGCTTCGTGCGATTTTTTCACAGCAGAAGGTGGAAGATACCGAACGTGAGCCAATGGGAGTTTCAAATATTGTCAAGGTTCCGAAATATCTCAGGGAGATTAACACTAATAATGATGATGACTATTTTTAACTAACAAAGAGTGCCGCAGGACAGATTATTATCTGATAAATCTGTCACACGGCACTCTTTTATTTAATCCGTAAGTTTATTTTTCTTAATTGTTGATTTAAGCACTTCAAAATCTATCGGTTTAGGTATATGACCGTTCATGCCTGCCTTTATCGCCTCTTCAATATCCTCTGAAAATACATTGGCTGTCATAGCAAGAATCGGTATTATGTCCGAACCGTCTATTCCACTGCTTCTGATTGCTTTGGCTGCTTCATAGCCATTCATCTTCGGCATTCTTATATCCATTAGTATCATATCGAAGGTATATGGCGGTGACTTTATAAATGTGTCCACAGTCTCCCTGCCATCTCCGCAAACAGTTGTATATGCTCCCTCAATTTCCATAAGCCCTTTTATAATATCACCATTAGTGGCATTATCCTCTGCCACAAGAAAATTCATTCCTTTTAAAACACCGGGTTCTCTTACACAGTTTTCAGTTTTAAGACTTTCATAATTATGGTTCTCTCCGATTTCAAAATTAATTCTGACAATAAATGAAGAACCTTCATTAACTTTACTTTTTACATATATTTCGCCGTCCATAAGATCAATAAGACTTCTGGTTATCGACATTCCTAATCCCGTTCCCATTACATCCGGTGAAATTCGGTGCTCTTCTCTTGCAAAAGGTTCAAAAATCCTGTCAATAAATTCCGGCTCCATTCCTATTCCGTTATCGCGTACCTCAAATTGCAGCTGTGCCTCCTCTGTATTGCTGCTTTGGCTGATAATTAGTTTAATCTCCCCACTTTCAGGTGTATATTTGACTGCATTTGATAAAATATTCATTAAAATCTGGCTCAAACGGTCTTTATCTCCCACAATCCAGTTATTTCTGACATCTTTCAGCTCCATTATAAAATTCTGTCTTTTGTCCTTTGTAAGCTGCAGGGTAACTATATTTACGTCCTCTAAAAAGCTGCTTAATTCAAATTCAACATTATTGATTGTAACAACTCTGTTCTCTATTTTATTCATGTCAAGCACATCATTAATTACACTTAGCATATGTCTGCTTGACGCCTGTAATTTGCGAATGTCATTACGAAGCCTGTCAGGCTTGTCGACATCATGCTCCAGCAGGGTTATAAAACCCATAATTGCATTCATCGGAGTTCTTAAATCATGGCTTACATTCGACAGAAAATCACTTTTTGCCTGATTCGCTTTAACCATCTTCTCGTGAACGGCATATTCACTTTTCTTTATTTTATCGATATCCATATTGACCAGAATTATTTTAACCGGGACACAATTCGAATTCATTTTCTCTGCAATTATATGCAGCCTGTTCCAATTGTATATTTCGCCGTTTCTTCTTCTGTAATCAAAGCAATAGAAATCATTCTCATTCCTCAGCTGTGATTTAATATAGTCCATTGAGCATTTAAACAGGAATTCATCAGCGTCATCCGAATACACTATATATGCTACTAAGTATCTCAGATATTCTGTGAAGGTTGTTATCTGATTTATTCTTAAGTTCTCTCCCTCACACATACAGGAATCCTCTGCTAAATCAACATGCACCTGACCCGTAAATAATTTGTCCATTATGTTCTGCATAAAATTGTACCACCCCTAATATAATTGTGCAAAAATGCCTGCACCGGCAACTGTAAGTATTCCCGAAATCACAATTGAAAGACTGCTCATTGCACCTTCTATCTCGCCAAGCTCCATTGCCTTCGACGTTCCGATTGCATGGGATGCGGTTCCGAGACTTATTCCCTTAGCTACCGGTTCCGTAATTCCAAAAAGCCGTAAAACAAGCTCTGCCAGAACATTTCCCAGAATTCCCGTTATAACAATAACCGCGACCGTAATCGATACATAGCCTCCAAGCTCTTCCGACACTCCCATTCCGATTGCTGTCGTAATCGATTTCGGAAGCAGTGTAACATAGCCCTCATGGCTCATTCTGAACAGTCTTGCAAGCAGCAGAATCGTTCCGAGACTCGCAAGCACTCCCGAACCAATTCCCAATAATATTGCAAGAATATTCTTTTTTAGTACCTGTATCTGCTCATACAGCGGAATTGCAAGGCTTACCGTGGCAGGTGTAAGCAGATAGCTTATATATGAGGCTCCTTTTGCATACACGTCATATTTAATTCCGGACAGACACAATACGCCAATGGTCAGAACTACTGCAATAAGCAGCGGATTAAATATTGCAAGCTTGAATTTTTTCTTCAAAAGAGTTCCAATCCAATATGCAAGAAGACTTATCATTGCGCCAAAATAAACTGAATTCTGTATATATTCTTTCATTTGTTCGTCCTCTTCTTCTGTTTCAATCGTATTACCCATTGGGTAACTCTGCCTGAAATGCCCATAACCACAACTGTACTTATTACCGTTATGCATATATAAGGTACCCAGTCAGCTTTAATCAGATTCCACGATTCCATGATTGCAACAGCCGGTGAGATAAACATAACCGGCATTATTTCTACAAGAAAATGTGCTGCTTCCTTAACCGAATCAAGTCTGATTATTCCTGTCATAAGACATACAAACATTATTACTATTCCATAAATGCTTGCCGGAATCGGAAGCGGAATAAAATAATTCATAAGCTCTCCGACAGCCGAAACAAGCAGAATTATTCCGAACTGCTTTAAAATTTTCATATTATCCTCCGTAAATTAAAATCGCCATCAATATACTATCACAACGCAAAAAGAAAAGACAGATATTTTTCGTACCTGTCCTGTCTAGTTTAGCCGAACGCTGTCGAACACTGTCAGCAGTCTTATATGTTTATAATCCCCATCTGCCATATAGCAGTTCCAAAACATTATTCACTCTGACCTTATTCACAACATCATGGCATTTATTATTCTCTACATTACTGTATGACGTAGCTGCCGATTCAAACAAAAAATACATATTGTCATTATTCAGACATATCTCTTCTGCCATCGGCGGAAGCGTCAGTGCCTTATATTCCACAAGCTCCGTCAGCATTTCCTCCGAATTCTCCAGCTTATAAAAATAAAGCTTTGAAGGATTATTTCTTCCATACGAGGTAGTGACTGCCAGATAGATATCTCCTGCATTCTCCACAAATACCGCTCCGTTTGCCTGCGAAGGAATCTCAAGCACTCTGCCGGAATCCAGACATCTTACTCCTCGCTCATAGGAAATACAGTATTCACTGAGAACGCCCTTCTGTGTCATATCGGAATTAAAGGTTCCGACCCATAACGAACCTTTATAATATGTTATAAAAGAAGCCGCATAATCACATACAACTTCATAAACCGGCTCCGCAAGTGCACAGCTTTCTTCTTCATCTTCGATATGCTTTTTAAAATCATTATAGGCATATGCTTCTATTATGCAGTTGCCGCCCTTTGCAACCCAGATATACTCCCCGTCGAACGTAATTCCTCCGACATGGCTCTTATCATCAAAAACGAGCGTACCAATATGCTCCTTTGTCTCCTTAGAGAGCACATATACAACCGAATTATGTCTCTCATGTCCTTCCTCGGATATCATTCTCTCCTGATTCACGGACATATATGAATTGGCCTCCAGGTCCTCCTTATAATTCTCCACATTGCAGTATGCTGTAATCAGAATATAATCATTTGCAACACAAATACCCTGAGGAGTCATACAATTACATATATCCCCAAGTACATCCGTAGCCGCTATATCCGGAATATCAAATTCGCTGCTGTCATCCTGACTGCTGAGATTACGTTTAATTCCTCTCTCAGAAAAGCTCTTATCATCATCTATATTGGAATACGCCAAAACAAAAACTGCAATAACCAAAAAAAATATTCCGACAGCAGATATCATACCTGCAATTTTAACTTTGTTAGATTTGTGCATATTCTTACAATACCTCCTCATAGTATGTAAAAATAACCATTCCCTTTTTCATTCTCCTATGTATATGCATTAACAATATACTTTATTATTATATCAAAAAAAGCATTTGTTCACAACGGAAATAAATGGACAGACTATTAACAAAATGTTAATTTTTTATAGTGTTTTTTTCTAAAAAGAGACTGCAGCAAAATAAAAATTTTGCAGCAGTCCCCTTGTTATTACATTTGTGAATTTCTTCTATTAAGCTTCATTTTCTTCTTTCTTAGGTGCTTCAAGTTTCTTAACCAGCTTATAATAGGTTACTCCAAGCGGAGGAAGTGTAAGCTTAAGTGAATAATCCAAATCATTCTTAGCTTCATTAAGTGCCTTAAGCTCTCCGTAATTACCGATTCCGCAGCCTCCAAAATCAAGTGCCTCGGAATTGAATACCTCTTCATAGATTCCGTAAACAGGTACTCCGATTGAATAATTCTCACGCATAACCGGCTGGAAGTTACATACACAGATTATCTCTTCACCGTTATATGCAATTCTTCTGAATGCAATAACGCTGTTGGCACTGTCATCAAGTGCAACCCACTTAAAGCCTTCCCAGTCATAATCATTCTCATGCATTGCAGGAGTATCCCTGTAAAATCTGTTAACAGCCTTAAAAAATTTGTTAAGCTTATAGTTATACTCACGATGATACAGAAGATTCCACTCTAACTGTGTATTTGCATTCCATTCATTGGCCTGTCCGATTTCAGAACCCATGAACATAAGTTTCTTGCCCGGATGAGCCATTGTATATGAGACAAAGTTTCTGACGCCTGAGAATTTATTCCACTCATCGCCCGGCATTTTGTTGAGTAATGAGCACTTACCGTAAACGACCTCGTCATGCGAAATAGGTAAAATAAAATTCTCTGAAAAAGCATACATCAGACTAAAGGTAAGCTGATTCTGATGATAATTTCTCCAAAGCGGGTCTCTGGATATGTATGAAAGCATATCATTCATCCAGCCCATGTTCCACTTATAATCAAATCCAAGTGCAAGTGCATTATCTGATTCGCCTGTTACCTGAGGCCATGCAGTACTTTCCTCAGCAATCATAATTGCTTCCGGACAGTTCTCATGTACAAGTCTGTTAAGTTTTCTTAAAAATTCAACGGCAACAAGATTCTCTCTTCCGCCATATTCATTGGCAATCCACTCTCCATCCTTACGATTGTAATCAAGATAGAGCATTGATGCAACTGCGTCAACACGGATTCCGTCAAAATGATATTCCCTGAGCCAGAAAATTGCGGAGGAAATTAAAAAGCTTGAAACCTCATATCTTCCATAGTTAAAAATATAGGTTCCCCATTCCTTATGTTCTCCGAGTCTCCAGTCCTCATATTCATAGCAGCCCGTACCGTCAAAACGTGCAAGTCCGTGTGCGTCCTTAGGAAAATGTGCAGGAACCCAGTCAAGAATAACCCCGATTCCATTCTTATGGCATTCATTAACCAAATATCTTAAATCATCCGGTGTTCCATATCTTGAGGTTGCTGAATAATAACCCGTTACCTGATATCCCCAGCTTCCGTCATACGGAAACTCAGTAAGTGGCATAAACTCAATATGGGTATAACCCATATCAGAAACATATTTAACAAGTTCATCCGCCAGTTCCCTATAATTGTAGAAACTGCCGTCATCATGCTTTCTCCATGAGCCTGCATTGATTTCATAGATATTCATAGGCAAATGGCGGTGATTATTATTCCTCTTATAATCAAGCCAATTATCATCACTCCACTCAAAACCGCCCATATCATATACTCTTGATGCATTGTTCGGTCTCATCTCACAGTTGAATGCATAAGGGTCCGTCTTCATAAACTTCTCGTTCCAGCTTGATTCAACACAGTACTTATAACACGCTCCCTGTGCGACATTCTCAATACGAAGTTCCCATACCCCTGATTCATTAATTCTGTTCATATAATGTGCATTGCAGTCCCAGTTATTAAAATCTCCGACAACCGAAACTGAAGCGGCATTCGGTGCCCACACTCTGAATACTACCGAATTGCCCTCAACATGCGACCCCAGATATTTATACGCTTCCACTGATGTTCCGCTGAGGAAATCATTAAGCAGTCTCTCCGACATATTATTGTCCATAGTAACCTCCCGTATAACTAAAATAATTCTATTTAGATTATACGACATATACCCCTGTGGATTCAACCAACAAATTAAAAATAAAGGTCCCATTAACCAATCTTTCAATCAGTTAACAGGACCTGTTCATCAAATGCGGATAACAGGAGTTGAACCTGCACGTCTGTTGACACCAGAACCTAAATCTGGCGCGTCTGCCAATTCCGCCATATCCGCAAAAACTTCCTTACTATAATATAGTAAGAAAGTTCTGACTGTCAAGCTATTTATTAAGCAGCCCCTCTGCATAATATACCGACTGCATTGCGTCCTTACCGTAGAAGTCCGCACCAATCATATCGGCATATTCCTGTGTAAGAACTGCCCCTCCGACCATTATTTTGCACCAAGGAGCGGTTTTTCTGAGTTCCTTGATTGTTTCCTCCATACTGACAACTGTCGTCGTCATAAGGGCACTCAGGCCCACTAATGGAGCCTTTGTTCTGACCACAGTCTCAACCACTGTTTCAACCGGAACATCCTTGCCCAAATCAATGACATCATAGCCGTAATTTTCCAAAAGAACCTTAACGATATTTTTGCCTATATCATGTATATCGCCCTTTACCGTCGCAATTACGATTGTTGCCTTTTTCTCCTGGGCATTTCCGTTACTCTGAACAAATTCTTTAATTGCCTCAAAACCTGCCTTTGCAGCCTCGGCACTCATTAACAGCTGCGGAAGGAAAATAGTTCCCTTCTCAAAGCCCTTACCTACAATATCCAAGGCCGGAACCAGAACATTATTAATAACCTCCATCGGCTCCATTGTCTTAAGCTGTTCCTGTGTTGCCTTATATGCAGGCTCCTTAAGACCTTTAACAATGCAGTCCTTAAGGCCTAAAACTCCTGTATCCGCAGCTGCAGCCGGTGTAGAATCCGTTACTGCATATTTGCTTACATAACCGGCACACTGCTCATCATAGCCCGATAACACTCTGTAGGTATCATACGACTGCAGCATTGCCTTGGAATTCGGATTGATAATTCCTGCTGAAAGTCCTGACTGCATTGCCATTGTATAAAAAGCAGCATTGATAACCTCTCGCTGCGGTAATCCGAAAGAAATATTGGATACGCCAAGTACGGTTCTCCTGCCCTGTCCGGTCAGTTTTTTTACTGTTCCAAGTGTTATTTTTGCAGCATTGGCATCCGTACTCATAGTCATTGTAAGTGCGTCTATTACAATATCTTTTGCCTTAATTCCGTATTCTGCTGCCTTTGCATATATTTTATCTGCGATTGCAAGTCTTCCCTCTATCGAATCAGGAATTCCGTCCTCGTCCAAAGTAAGACCGACAACCACTCCGCCGTATTTTTTTACAATCGGGAATATTGCCTCCATAACCTCGGCTTTGCCGTTTACCGAATTGACCATAGCCTTACCGTTATATATGCGGAGTGCATTTTCCATTGCCTCAATATTAGTTGTGTCTATCTGCAGCGGAAGAGGCAGGATACTCTGAAGCTCATATACCGTATCCTTCATCATTGCAGGTTCATCAATCTCAGGAAGACCGACATTCACATCTAAAATATGTGCACCCGAATCTGCCTGCTTAACGCCTTCTTCAAGAATGTATTCCATATTGTGGTCACGCAGTGCCTGTTTAAATTTGGACTTACCTGTAGGGTTAATTCTCTCTCCTATAATTACAGGTGCACCCCCAAGCTCTACAGCCATTGAACCGGATGTTACAACAGTATGCTTTTTCTCTGTCAGAGGCTTTGGCACTATATCCCTGCATTTGTCAACAAGTGCTTTTATATGTGCCGGCGTCGTTCCGCAGCAGCCTCCCGCAAGCCATGCTCCGCCGCTGACAATATCATACATTGTTTCTGCAAACTCCTTTGGAGCCACGTCAAAAACAGTCTGTCCGTTTTCACTTCTCGGAAGCCCTGCATTAGGATTTATAATAAGCGGTACGGAAGCATATTCTGCCATTTCGGCAAAAATATCCTTCATCTGCACAGGACCAAGCCCGCAGTTCATTCCTATTGCGTCAACCGAAAGACCCTCAAGAAGTGCAACAACATTCTTCGGTGACGCTCCTGTCAGCATTTTATGATTCTCGTCAAAAATAACCGTCGCCATTACCGGAAGACTTGATTTCTCCTTCGCACCAAGTACTGCTGCCTTCAATTCATAGGAATCACTCATTGTCTCAATAAGAATCAAATCTGCTCCTGCTGCCTCGCCGATTTCGGCAATCTCTCCAAAAACAGCTACTGCCTCCTCAAAATCCAATGTTCCCATCGGACGAAGCAGTTTGCCCGTCGGTCCCATATCCAACGCAACACAAACATCCCTGCCTGCAAGTTTTGCTGCCTTTCTTACATTATTAATTCCTGCCGTAATAATTTCCTCAAGTGAATCCTCATATTTGAAGCGGTTTGCACCAAAGGTATTGGCAAGAATAATGTCCGCTCCTGCTTCAATATATTCCTTGTGAATATTAATTACCGGCTCAGGATTATTAATGTTCCACAGTTCAGGAAGCTCGCCTGCCTTAAGTCCCGCCTCCTGAAGGAGTGTTCCCATTCCACCATCAAAAAATATTATTCTTTTTCCAAGTTCATTAAGAATATCCATAACTCATTCCTCTTAGCTGTCCCTTCGGAAAGCACAATTTATTTTATTACAGGCTTCACAGCCCTCAATATGACATCTTGTATTTTCTCCCGAAATTCCCATAATCGCCGTAACAGATTTCTCAGGAATCATAACATCTCCCTCAGATAAATAAATTCCTATACTCTTACGGGCATTCAGGGAATCCAGAAATTTCTTTTGATGCGCAAGTGACAAATCACCATATCCCGGACTAAAACGCGGCCTTACATACAGGCCTTCCTTAGCCAGCGTTTTCTCAATGTTACGTTGACATTCATTGCAGTAATCCTCAATCATGGCCGCACCGCATGCCTGCAGTATGGCTGCCCTGCTGATTGCAAGGCGGCTGTATTTATTCATAAGCATATCCGTGCCATTCCCCAAAGTTGCAGCAAAAAGAATAATCTCGCCGCAGCCAAGGAGATTCTTTGCAAGTGCAGCACTGTGCATTTTGAGTTCCTCAGCAATTATCATATTATCCGGTGTTACCTCCACGGGAACTCTCCGATAAATATGCTTTGGTGCAGCAGCTTTTTCAAGCTCTGAATAACATTCCCTTATTAAATCCATTGTCTCAGAATCAGGTGTATTCCTTCCATATCCAAGATATCGTATTATTTCTTTTTCGTTAATCATTTAATAATCTCCGAAAGATTCTGCATTATGCCCTGTGCAACCTCCGGCTTATTCATTGAATATACATGAATATGACGTATTCCGTTTGCAACAAGGTCAATAATCTGGTCGGTTGCATAAGCGATTCCTGCCTGCTGCATTGCGGCAGGGTTATCGCCAAAGTGGTCCACGAGATTACGGAATCTCTCAGGCACGTTAGTTCCTGATAATTTTACTGCTGTGCCTACCTGAGCTGCCCTTGTAATAGGCATAATTCCCGGGATTACCGGCACCGTAATTCCCTTCTCTCTTATTCT
Organism: Butyrivibrio sp.; assembly: GCA_045124255.1. GTDB lineage: Bacteria > Bacillota > Clostridia > Lachnospirales > Lachnospiraceae > Eshraghiella. The sequence goes on from JBGVLM010000035.1 coordinate 31,226, forward strand.
GTATAAGAAATTAAAAAATATATTATTGTCAAAAAACATCTGTGTTGTAAGAAATTCACAGCCGGCATCTACTTTTTTCTTAAGATTCAAAATATCTTCCTTCTTATTAACAGCGTCCACATGTCCTTCCGGATAGCAGGCACCGCCTATGCAGAAACCGCCGTACTCTTTAATCTCAGCCACGAGTTCTGACGCATATTTATAATCAATAAAAGGCTCTCCCTCGTAGTCCTTAGGCTTGTCTCCTCTGAGTGCAAGTACATTTTCAATTCCTGCCTCACGCATTTTAGTAAGAGTGCCTCTCATCTCCTCCCTTGTTGCACCAACACAGGTAAGATGTGCAATCGTATCTATTCCGAATTTATTCTGTATGCCGGATGCAATTTTAACGGTATTAGACCTTGTACTTCCGCCTGCACCATAAGTAACACTCATATAATCCGGTTTAAGTGCCGCAACATCCAGTGCAGCCCTTTCAACGGACTCATAATTGGTATCCATCTTAGGCGGAAAAACCTCAAATGATAATGTTACACTGTCACTTGCCAAAATTTCACTTATCTTCATAGTCTTTTTCTCCTTAAATGTCAGCTTTTTATCTTAATATATATCGCAATCAGATTATTCCTAAGTGCTCTCCAGATAATTGAAACCCTTCTTTCAAAGCGGTTCATTTTAAATGTCTTAAGTGCAATATGCTTGTCCAGAAGCCTTACATGCTCCGCAGTGTAATCCCTGCCCTTGCTTCCGATTAAAACACCGGTATTGGAATCCTTTCTTACCCTGAATGCACTTAATTTACGTTTAATTACCGCAACACTTCCAAGCGTTGATAAACCAAGCCACAAATCGAAATCCAATATATATGGTATCACCGGGTCGAACCCGCCCGTCTTATCAAAATCTGCTCTTCTAAACATGGCGCATACCGGATTCCCAAAAAAATTATTCCACATGACGGACTTTTTCGCAATCCTGCCTCCCGGAAAAATTCCTTCCTTCGGCCAGTGTGCATAAGCACCGATTACTTTATTGTCATTATCCACAAGGTCACAGCCGACAATTGCAAGAGAAACCTCTGCGTGCTCATCAAGAATCTGCACACTTCGTTCAATACATTCTTCATATATAAAATCATCTCCGGGAATGAGCTTTACATATTCTCCCCTTGATTCCCTTATGCACTTGTTCCAGTTGTCCGTCATACCGAGATTCTGTTCATTGCATATAAGTCTGACTCTTGTATCCTTAATGGACTTAACCACCTCAACGGTATTATCCCCGGAGCAGTCATCTACAACAACCACTTCTATATTGCTGTATGTCTGCCTGAGTATTGAATCAATTGTATTTTTAATGTATGCCCCGCTATTGTATGCAGGAATACAAACACTAACCAGCTTATTCATTTCATACCTCTAAAAAAATATTTATCATTGTACCACATTTTTAACCAAAGGTGTATAATCAATCTCTATCTTCTGATATTTTCCCATAATTTCATCCATATGGCTTTCCGCCTGGTCATAATTTTCACATATTGACTCAATTGTATTTAATTGTCCGTCAGTATATTTATCATAACAGCACCACCAATAATCACTATTATAACTGAACATTTTAAATACAATGCCACCCTCACATAAAGAAAGTTCCATTTTCGGCGAATCAGTCTCACACACTTCAATCAGCTCATTGTTTTTAATTGTAAAAATACTGGCAACATATTCCGGAAGTTTGATGTTTCCTAACAAAAGCTCCTGCGTACCATCTCCGTCCAAATCCATCAGTGCATAGCCGTAGGATTCATCAAGCTTATACCATGCATAAATATATGAAAGTCCCAACTCGCTAACCGCCGCCTGCTTGTCTTCACTTGTGTAATAAATGGACATAATATTCTCAATTAACTCATCATACAATGGATATCCGGTGTAATTCAGCTCATACTCCGCATTATCCGGCTCATTACTGCACTCGTCCGTAGTTGTTTCCGGTTCAGTGGGCACAGTCCCTGCTTCTGAGGTTTCAGTCTCCACATCCGTTTTCTCTATGTCTGTTTCTGCGGCCTCACAGCCGGTCAGTATCACAATTAGCCCCAAAATTATTAAAATAGTTTTTAATCTCATAATATTCCCCTGCTGATTAATTCAATTGAAATTATAGCATAGAATTTATATTGTGCAAAAAAATAATTAAAATTTTGTCAATATCAGCAGTGGAATCTGTAAAAGCTTCAATTTAAGAAATTATTTTTAACCAAATTCCACGTCCACACCGCTCTCCGTTGTGATATAAGCGTCATCGTATCCCAGGCTTTTCATTTTGTTAAGCATATTAACCGCATTGGCATGATTGGAATACGCTCCCACCTGAACACGATAAATGTCATTGTATTTTTTTATAATGGCTGCATAACCTTTACCCGTAACGGCTTTCGCCTGTCTTACTGCGTTATTTAATACTCCGAATGCTCCAATCTGAACTCTTTCAAGCTGCAGTGGTACAGTTTCGTCCTTAGGCAGGTCAGCATTCAGATACGGCGTCGGGTCAAGCCATTCAAATTTGCTTATATCATGCAGCGAGTCAGTCTGTGGCTTTTCATGGTACAATCTGATTTCAAAATGCAGATGTTCCCCGTAGCTGTTTCCTGTATTTCCCATGCCGCCAAGGAAATGTGCCGTCAAAACCCGCACTCCGCTCTTAATATCAGCAGCGACATACGCAAGATGTGCATAATTGGTAACTACATATTTATTCAGATATTTGTTATCATGTAATATCATAACGTAATTACCGTAGCCCATTGCCTCTTTGTCAGGCTGTCCATTGGTTCCCGTCATATAATCCACAACTTTGATTACTTCACCTTCCGTATGTGCCACAATATCTTCTATTGCGGTTTTATCCCCTGACTTTTTCCTGACATCCACACCATGGCTCCAGCCCTTGTGGTTCTCATAAGAATTGGTGATAACTATATCACCTGTTTTTAATACCCTGCTCATTTTCTGTTACTCATCCCCAATTTTTATTTCTACTATCTATTTAATTCTCTGCTTAAAAATATGTTACAAACTATTTTTTTGTGTAATTTTACCACAACTAAGCCAATACAACGAAAAAGACCGAAATCCTTATTCACCTTAGGATTTCGGTCTTATTATCAGTGAGCCATCGGGGACTCGAACCCCGGACAACTTGATTAAAAGTCAAGTGCTCTACCACCTGAGCTAATGGCCCATATAAAATTATGCCGGCAAATCTTATCAACTGCCCAACTGGGCTAGTTGGATTCGAACCAACGAGTGCAGCAGTCAAAGTGCTGTGCCTTACCGCTTGGCGATAGCCCAAAGATTACTGAGGGTGGATAAAGGGATTCGAACCCTTGACCTCCAGAGCCACAATCTGGCGCGCTAACCAACTGCGCCATACCCACCATAACTGTCGCTTGGCGCGGTTTCGCAAAGCGAAGTGTGCCCAAAGGGATTCGAACCCCCGACCCACGGCTTAGAAGGCCGTTGCTCTATCCAGCTGAGCTATGGACACATATAAAATCTTATATTCACATTTTTGCGAATATAAAGCGGGTGATGGGAATCGAACCCACGTATCTAGCTTGGAAGGCTAGTGTTCTACCATTGAACTACACCCGCAAAGTCGGGGTGACAGGATTCGAACCTGCGACCTCCTGATCCCAAATCAGGCGCTCTAGCCAAGCTGAGCCACACCCCGTTCAATTTATTCTGTTTCGTCTCTGTCAGACGCAAGTGTTATTATACGGTAGAGTTAATCGAATGTCAACACTTTTTTTGAATTTTTTTGAAATTTTTTTCGATTTATTCAATGTATTTTATTTGAAAATCCACTTCGCCATCCTTATTAATATCTGCCACAATATAACTTGGCAGACGATTGCCCTGTCTGGGATATGCAAGACTGCCTGGATTAACCACTGTAATCCCATTAACCATATCTACCTCCGGAATATGAGTGTGACCATACATTGCTATGTCACACCCAAGTCCCTGTGCATACCTTCTAAGCTCTGAAGTGGAATGATATACATTAAAATTATGCCCATGCGTAATAAAGGTTTTGTGTTTACCCAGCATTATTATACTTTCGCCCGGAAGCATTGAACCCAAATCATTATTTCCACGTACGGCAAAGCATGCCAGACCGGTAACTTCCTCAATATAATCCTCCAGTCTGCCGATATCACCCAGATGAACCATGAAATCGTATGCTTTATTCTCTTCAAGTATTTTTAAAAGATTTTTGTCCCTTCCGTGAGTATCACTGACAATCAAAACCTTCATTTTATTATTTTTCTCTCCTCAAGTATTTTTTTCATTTCTCTGAGTGCTTTGCCTCTGTGACTTATCAGATTCTTTGCGTCAGGTTCCATCTCTCCGGTTGTCATTCCGTATTCAGGAACATAGACAATCGGGTCAAAGCCAAAGCCATTCGTTCCGGCAGGCTTATGTGCAATCACACCCTCAATGGTACCCCTTGTAACGATAACCTCTCCGTCAGGAAAAGCCGCAGCAATCGCACATACGAATCTTGCACTTCTGTCACTGCCTTCAACGCCCTCTAACCTGTCGATAATATTCTGATTCTTAATATCATACGAGGTGTCCTTGCCAAGATATCTTGCAGAATAAATTCCCGGCTCCTTGTTAAGTGCGTCAACCTCAAGACCTGAATCATCAGCAAGCACCAGCTGTCCGGTCATTTCCATAATTGCCTTAGCCTTGATTATGGCGTTTTCCTCAAAGGTTGTACCGTTTTCTTCTATATCAATATCAATTCCGGCTTCCTTCATTGAGATAATTTCTTCTCCGATATCTCCGAGAATATCTCTTATTTCTTTTAATTTACCTTCATTTCCTGTTGCAAAAATCATTGTTTTATCCTTCCGTTGCTATTATTTTATTGGTATATGCCTTTAAACATATATTACAGTTCTGTGTTTCTTCAACATGCTCCCAAATTCCGCCATGAAGACTGATATAACCTCTTCCATCCGAAATATCCACGGTTGCAGTAGAAGCTCCGCCGTTATATTCAATCGCCACGGGCTTTTTGGAACCCGGAGAATTAATATATACGATAACAGCATAGTCCGTCGCTGCCGGCAGATATACTTTCTCAGTCAAATCCACCGTATAATATCCGGCATTCACAACACTGCCTGATGCTGCAAGCTTTTTGTTTCTGAATGAGCTCTCATCAACAAAATCCTCCACAACATATACCTCGTAGCTTGTTGCAGGATTCGTTGCATAAAAACCAACTGCCTTAAGCTCCTCCTGCTCAGTTGTTGTATATACATTTGCAAAATATGCATATTCCCTGTTATAACCAAGCTGCCCAATCCAGCCGCATAAATCGCTCTGATATATTTTATCATAATTATTTGTTTTTTCTATTCCCGTATATACAAGATTATGAACGCCTATTCCGCTGTCATAATATGACACATAAAAATAACCATCCTCACCAAATTCATCACCCCAGCTGTTTACACAGATAAAAGCACCATCTCCATCCGGTTTGGTTGAAAAATTCTCCGCAGGATATGAATCATCCCAACCTACAATAACAACATCATGGTTGGACTTTTCTTTTCCGATATAGCAGTATGCTGAATTGGCTGAATTATATGCTGCCGAATCATTACCATCACTGTCATGAGTTGACATATATAATGAGCTCTGAACCCCTCCATAGAGGAATACGGCCCTTTTTATGCCATCGAGGTCCTTACTCGCAATAATCTGCATCTCCTGCACGTGAACAACACCCGACAGATTGTCCGGTGACTCTCCGTCACCATACGGGTCATCAATTTCAAGCACCGGTCCCTTCCATGAAGCGAGATATGCCATTGCCATATTATACTCTCCGCCCTCTGCCTGTGTCAGATTATAGCCGTTATGCCAGCACATATGGTCCTCGGAGAAATCATACTCATTCTGAGGCATTAGAGATGTCTCCATTGCCATAATTGACGCAAAAGCCCAGCATGTACCCAAATCCCCCTGATTCTTGACCCTGAGGATTCTTCCGTAATCTCTGTAGTCGTATGCAACCGGATAGATTTTCTCATCCGGTCTGGTATTTGTTAACTCTGCAATATTCTGCTGATAATCCCATTTATAATTATATGACAGATAATCCTCAAACAAAGAAAGCGGAACATAATACTCTCCATTATGCTTAACCAGAACCTCGTCCGTGTTCCTGCCGTTAACGGTTGTACTGCCGTCTGAAGCACTCATAACGATTTTGGTATTGCTTTTCTCAATGATTACGTCCTCTTTCTTGCCTATATTAACCGCACAGCTAAAAATATCCCTTAACAGAGCCGTTTTTATCAGCAGTGTACGATTATCATCAAAATACAGCGAATCCTTGTCTATGGAGATATTGTTGCCGTCCACGACAATCGAAATATGGCTTTTGTTAACCGCCTCAGCAATCAGCGAATCCCATTCATCGCTTACTTTCATCGAATTAATGCCTTTAACGGTTTCGGCATTATTATATGACTGATAAAATTTAATTCCGGCAGCCGCCATAACAAGGATAATTACAGCTAAAATTATTTTGGTACTGTTTCTCAATTATTTTACCTCTTTGTCAAACTTAGGTGGTTTCGGACCGATATACTGATAATATGTTGTCTTTAACATTCCGTTGTAAATCTTTCTGTTTCTGTCAGCTTTACGGCCAATGTATTTCTCTGTATCCTCATAAGATGTAATCAGATATGATGACCATGTATCAAGCTTTTTCTGCTGTCGTCCAAAGGCACTGTAAATTGCAGGAAGTGCTTTTTTCTCCTCAAGTCTCTCTCCATAAGGCGGATTCGTAATAATAAAACCGTAGCTGCCGTCGTGGCTCAGTTCGCTTACACTTCGCTGTCTGAATGTAACTAATTCGGACACACCTGCTCTTTTTGCATTTTCCACGGCAATCCTTATCATCTCTTCATCTATGTCATAGCCCTCAATATGAGTTGTGACATTCTTATCAATATTCTCCTGTGCCTCGTCCACTGCGTCATACCAGAGCTGTCTGTCAATGAAATTAGTCCATTTCTCAGCAGTAAACTGTCTGTTCATACCGGGAGCAATATTCGCAGCCAGCATGGCAGCTTCAATGACAAAGGTTCCGCTTCCGCAGAACGGGTCAACAAGAATTCTGTCCTTCTTCCACGGAGTAAGCATTATAAGTGCCGCCGCCAGAGTCTCAGAAATAGGGGCCTTGCCTGCCTTTGTTCTGTAGCCCCTCTTATGTAAGGAATCACCCGTCGTATCAAGACAAACCGAAACCTCATCCTTATTAATAAAAACCCTTACCGGATAATCAGCTCCGTCCTCCAAAAACCAGTCCACGTCATAATGCTTTTTCAGGCTCTCCACCATCGCCTTTTTTACGATGGACTGGATATCGGAGGGACTGAATAATTTACTGTTGACGGTATTGGCCTTAGTTACCCAGAAACGCCCGTTTTCGGGAATAAACTCCTCCCACGGACATGCCTTTACTTTTTCGAACAGTTCATCATATGTTTCCGCCTTAAATTTACCAACACTGATAAGTACTCTCTCCGCCGTTCTTATAAAAATATTACTGCGGCACACTGCGTCTGCGTCACCGATAAAAGTAACCCTTCCGTCCGTTACCTCCTCTATCTCATATCCTAAATCATATACCTCTTTTTTTAAAACAGCTTCCAGCCCAAAATGGCATGGGAGCACAATTGGAAATGTTTTCATTTGCAGCCTCACTAACTTTAATAAGTATACTATATTTTTTTTTGATGAAAGTGTCAAATATATTTTTAAGACTCCAGATATTTCCCACTGTACCCTTTGATTCCGCCGATTAACGCTTTAACAACATAACCCCTGTCAAAAAGCTCCTTTGCGGCAAGCATACTGCTTCCGCCCCTCTCACAATACAGTATCAGCATTAAATCCTTTGGCATTTTATTGTATTCACGCTCCAGTTTTTCAAATGGAATATTAATTGCATTTTCTATATGCTCTTTTCTGTATGATTTTTCATCTCTTACATCGATTATCAATGCCCTTTTGCTTGATACATACTTATCTATTTCCTGTGATGATATCATTTCAAATCTCAGCATACTAATCCTCTTTTCCTTCCCTATATTTTATTTTATTCCAAACAGGCCCGTTCCGACACAAAAAAGGCAGACCATTGGTCTGCCAAAAAATTATTTACAGTCAACAGTTCCTGATTTCTCATTTGAAGAATTTTTTGTATTGCTGCTGTCTTTTGTAGAATTTTTCTTATTTGTCTTGTTGCTTTCAGTTGCGTTAGAATAATCCATTGTTGAATTATTAGTTTTGTTTGTATTATTTTTTGCCATAACAGCCTCCTTATAGAACCATTAATTAAGGTTACAAAAGCTATTATGTTCAAATTTTTTTTCATTATTCGGGTTCGGGCACTTTTCTCAAATCAAATTCGAGTGCAAGCATAATTATCATGCTTATTATAAACGGAATATAATAAGTAGAAAGGCGGTAAACAATCATGCATGAGCCGGCAGTTATTTTTCCGAAAATTGCCGCAAAAAGAAGAGAAAATACTACTTCAAGCGAGCCGACACCGCCGGAGGTCGGAATTACACCCATTAAAAGCTGCATAAGTGCCGTTACGGTCAATGCTTCTCCGATTGTAATATCTCCCAGGTTGCCTCCTAATGCAAAAATTGCTATAACGGGAATAAAATACCAGCAGCTCTGTCTGAGTGCATTAAGAGCAACAAATCTGAGCCATTCAACGGGCTTTCTTATGATTTTACAGCTTGCGTCATGAAGAACGGATATCTGTGCCTTTATTTTCTCATTAAGATTGTATTTTGCAAGCCTGCCTCTTCCCAAAACCGCGTCCGCTATTTTGCAGATAAGTCTGTGAAACCATTTTGCCCCGCACACCAGAATCAGTGCAGTTATAATTACAATACTTAATCCGACACCTGCATAAATATATCCGAATGTGTCAGAAAAATTATTAATAACAAATTTATTATTAAAAGCAAGCATTATCAGTGCATAAACCACAATTGTCGTCTTGGTAAAAACATACGGGCTGATAAGAATTCCGATTGCTGCACCAGGGTCAACCTTCTTTCTGTGAAGATATGCGACCTGTGCCGGCTTAATTCCGACACCAAATGTAGTAACATTAAAAAATATGCTCATATACGCAAGTGCAATACATCTGAGATAGTTTATTTTATAACCGTTCTTATTAAGCAGCGTCCAGTACACAAAAGCGTCTATCAGATAGTAGCAGTTGCCCAAAATAAGTGCAATTATAAAAATCCCCTTATCCATCAGTCCTATCTGATGAAAAATCTCTTTATAAGAATCTTTGAACATATAACACAGAATTCCTATCATCGCAAGGATTATAACAATTTGTACGATAATTTTAATTACTTTCTTTTTCTTTTGTGACATTGTTCCCTCTCGTCTCAAATACAAATAACAAATTTAATACAAGTCCTTCACATAAAGCAAAAAACCTGTCAAATTATTGACAGGTTTCAAAGCGCGCCAGAGAGGATTCGAACCCCCGACACCATGGTCCGTAGCCATGTGCTCTATCCAGCTGAGCTACCAGCGCATTCATCGTAGAATCATCAACGACCTTGATAATTCTACAATGTTAACCTCTTCTTGTCAACCCCTAAAAATCAAATTCTAAAATTTATTATGAAAATTTCTCCAAAAGCTGCTGTTTAGTCTGATATAATTTCATGGATAAATCAACATAATGAATATGCGGATTCTCAAATCGCTGCTCCTCAGGCCATACTGTAGTTTCCATCTGGAGCTTCACTCTCTTCTGTATATCCTTAATATCCGGAAGCTCATACACAAGCTCTCCATCCTTAAAAATCTGTTTTTGTAATTTTTCACAGGTAAAGTTTATAAATGACCTTCTCTTCCAAGGTTTTTTCTCATCCATATACGGATAAGGCTGTGAATCATCTATTGTCTCATCAGCAAAAGTAATTACATCTGCAATTCCATAACCGCTTGTCTTATCATAAATTCTCCACAAAGTCTTAAAACCCGGTGTTGTTATTTTCTCGACATTCTCTGAAATCTTGATTTTAGGCTCGTAAACGCCATTCTCCTTCTCAACTGCGGCCAGTTTATATACACCGCCGAAAACCGGCTGGGATTTAGCCGTAATCATTCTCTCGCCTACGCCATAGGAATCAATTCTTGCTCCCTGTTCGTTAAGAGACGCAATAGTATACTCATCAATGCTGTTTGAAACAACTATACTGCAGTCCTCACATCCTGCCGCGTCAAGAATCTTCCTGACCTTCTTGGTCAGATAAGCCAGGTCACCACTGTCAATTCTTACTCCCTTAAGCCTCTTACCCATTGGCTCAAGAACCTCCTTGGCAACTCTTATCGCATTGATTACACCGCTCTCAAGGACATTATAGGTATCAATAAGCAGTACACAAGCGTCAGGATATACCTCTGCATAGCTTTTAAACGCCTCATACTCGCTCTCAAAAAACTGTACAAAAGAATGTGCCATTGTTCCGACTGCCGGAACTCCAAACATCTCGTCCGCAATAACCGTAGCAGTTGAACCTACACCACCGATGTAACACGCTCTTGAACCATATATTGCACCATCGCTTCCCTGCGCACGTCTTGCACCAAACTCCATAACCGCTGCTTTTCCTGCGGCACGAACTATTCTGTTTGCCTTAGTTGCAATTAAAGACTGATGATTAACCGTCAGAAGAAGCATGGTCTCTATAAGCTGTGCATCAATTAATGGTGCAACAACCGTAACTAAAGGAGTGTTCGGATACACAACCGTTCCTTCCGGCACCGCATAAATATCGCCCTTAAATTTGAAATTCCTGAGATATTCCAAAAACTCCTCATTAAACATTTTCTTGCTTCTCAGATATTCGATATCCTTATCTGAAAAAGAAAGGTTCTGAACATATTTTACAAATTGCTCCAGTCCCGCAAAAATAACGAAGCCACCATCATCCGGATTTTTCCTGTAAAACATATCAAAAACAACCTTCTGTTCCTTAAGCCCCTTTACAAAATATCCGTTGCTCATAGTAAGCTCATAAAAATCCATCAGCATAGTAAGATTTCTGCTGTCTTCTACAAAATTACCCATATCATTTGTCCTTCTTTCTTTTTTACATAGTATACTTATTTTATAAGAATGTCAATTAAACAGAGCTGACCTGAATATGCTTTTTATCAGAGAAATGCTAACAGTTCATTCATAAAATCCTGTTCAATGCTTATTATTTCAAAAGAAATATCCTTTACCTTACTTTCTGCACCCCTGAATTTGTTAACACACCTGCTTATTGATTTAATTCCCATATTGCATCCGTCCACCATAAGCTCGGCAATTTTATCCGTTCCGTCATTCACAAGCAGCTTAACCTCTGTTCCAATTGACGCCATTGCCTGGCTGAAACTGCCAGGGTCCTTCTCATCCTCTCCTGCTTCATTAAGCAGATTATGACATTCATCCCCCAGTTTTATATGTTTTTTATTATAATCCTCAATGATTTTTCTCAGTTTGTCATCTTTGACATAGGGAAGAACCTGCTCCATGCTGTTTGTTGCATTCTTGCAGCCGCTGTTACATTCTTTTAACAATTCAATACTGTCATTATTCATTTCAATACCTCACACTTTCTGATTATGTTCTGAAAAACATATAATTAATATGAGGCTTTATCTGTCAGATTATTCCTAAATATAATTCTTTAATTCAAAAAAGCCGCTGTAAAAGCGACTTTTAAAATTCTTTAATTATATGATTGTTAATATCTCCGTCTTCGAAAACTACTATTCCCAATTGTATAAATGCTATAGTCAGCAGACTTAATACCTTATAAACCTCATGCTGTTCATAATAATTCTCTTCAAAATTATACACATCCAAACATACATTAGATAAATTATCAACATCAACTTTAATATTCTGCTCATTAATAAAGTCAATAAATTCTCTTGTAGCGTGTTCTATAGTATCAAATGACATCTTATTGAGTTGAATATTATTATTTTCCTTAGAACCAATAAAAGTTTTCAAATCCTTGCCAAGTCTATATTCAAGTTTATATGATGCATCAACAAAATTGCTTATCTCGTAACTTTCAAAAGAAGGATAACTTAATAATAGTTGTCCACCTATACGATTATCAGCATTTTCCCATGGATTTGCATAATATGCATGCAATTTTAAATATTTATCTTCATTGTTATCTGCATCAATTTTTCTATTTGATATAGGGTCTCTGTCAAATATAAAAAATATAGCAGCATCATCAATGTTCACATTAAACTCTTTACTTAATTCTACATAAAGCTCGTCTAAATATGTTTCATTAGTTAGAGAATCCAAATTGCTGCTTTCTGCATTCAGGACAAATACTCTTGATTTGGGATTTAATCCCTTACTAAAATATTTACTCTTACCACGTCTTTTTTCATGATATTCATAATTAAATATTTTCGTAAATACTCTATCAATGATAGAAAATTCAAATTGCTGTCCTTCTACTACAAATATAACTGTACCAATGCTTTTATTTTTATTTATTACCATTCTTACAACACCTCGTAATCTGGCAAACCTCCAAAAATACCTGCATTGTACATTTTTTCAATGTTTTGAGCATTTCTTGGTTGTTCATCTGAAAATCTTTTCAATTTACTTCCATTTTCACCGTCAAAATATATTGCATATTCCTGATCAGGTCTAAACACCGTATTTTTAAGCAGATTTGTTGAATGACTCACTAAAAACAACTGACTGTTTTTTGAATTTTTCATAAAATACTTAACCAGCATTTCTTCTAACTGATTATGAAATCCACTTGAAAATTCATCTATAGCTAACATTCCACCGTTATCCATAACCATAAAAATAACCGGTAATAATTTTAAAGTTAATTGATTGCCTAAAGACTCCATCATAAATGGAATCGGGTCATTCAATGAATCTCTTCTGAACATAACAAGTTTCTCTTCTGCACTAATATCAAAATGGTTGCCTTTTGCTTCATTTTCATATTCTATTCTTTGCTTAAAGTTATACTCCTCAAAAAACTTATTAATTCTATCCGTTCCCTTGCTATCTAAATATTCATGTAAGCTAATTTCTTCTCTACGTTCTCCAAACAATTTATTTAAAAACATATCACAATATATTGAATTCCTTAAAAAATCCATCCATTCGATTAATACTGTATTTCCGGCAAATCTTGTATTAAAATATACTGCTCGTAAAAAACTTCCATTTTCAGGCACATCACTACTGTACTCTTTCTTTTCATTTTCATTATAATTTATTACTGCCTTATTTCCCACTCTTTCCAAGTAGATTGCCTGATTTATATATAGTTTCTCTAAAATGGTTCTATTCTTAAAACACACACCTATTTTATATATTATTTCATTATTATCAATATCAAAATAATATTCAAGATTGTACTCATCTTGTTTTCCAAATAAACATGGAGCAAGTTTATACATACTCGTTTTATCAGTATCTGCAAATAACCATTGAAGCAAATATTTTATTCCTTTAATTACATTAGTTTTTCCACTACCATTTGCTCCAACAAATATAGCTCCTTTTAATATTTTGGATTCACTTACATTTTCCGGACAAATTGTATAACTTGTTTTTCTAAAATCTATTTCCGTACGTTCTTTAAATGAGTAAAAATTTTCTAAAACCATTTTTGTTAACATCCTACTTCCTCCTAACTCTAATCATAATACACCTTTTTCCCAAGCCCTTCAATACAAATCGTAATTTTTTTACGTTTCAAGACAGACTTGTTATTTTTTTCACATTATAATATATAAATAATTTATTTTTCAGTATATCCATTATACATAAATTCAAAAATACCATACAAAAACAGCTCAAATCCACACACGAATTTGAGCTATTCAAAAGGTAATGCCGGCGACCGGAGTCGAACCGGTACGGGAAGTTAATCCCACGGGATTTTAAGTCCCGGGCGTCTGCCAATTCCGCCACGCCGGCATGATAATTATTAAGTTTAAATGGGACCTACAGGGCTCGAACCTGTGACCCTCTGCTTGTAAGGCAGATGCTCTCCCAGCTGAGCTAAGATCCCAGAAAGCGACCCGGATGGGGTTCGAACCCACGACCTCCGCCGTGACAGGGCGGCGCTCTAACCAGCTGAGCCACCAGGCCAAAATGTCATTTGAATTTAATCAGTTAGTGGACCTTCGGGGACTCGAACCCAGGACCGACCGGTTATGAGCCGGTTGCTCTAACCAACTGAGCTAAAGGTCCAAATTGCGACAATCGGACTTGAACCGATAAGCTGTCAATTTAATAAGCAAAGCTCAAATATAACAAAATAATACAAATCTGCTATACAAGTTGAGCCGTCTTAAGTGACCCCAACGAGATTCGAACTCGTGTTACCGCCGTGAAAGGGCGATGTCTTAACCGCTTGACCATGGGGCCATATTTAATTAAAAGTGTAATACACTGAGCTCCCCGAGTAGGGCTCGAACCTACAACACCACGGTTAACAGCCGTGTGCTCTACCATTGAGCTATCAGGGAATATTCAAAGGACTGTTCCTTCAAAACCACACACTAAAACATTTCTTAACATCAATTATCTCTGTGAATAACTTTTCCTCTTCTTCCTAACCATCTGGTCAAGCCCTCGACCTATTAGTATCAGTCAGCTGCACACATTACTG
>JBGVLM010000036.1:0-36483 GCA_045124255.1 Butyrivibrio sp.
AAACTGTTAATGACCTTAAATGTTTTTAATTGTTCTTGAGACAATGTAATTAATCCTTCTTTCATAGTTTTATAGTTTAATGAAAAGTGACATTATCTCAAGAGAATCATAAGGTGACATTATCATAAGTTAATAACAAAAATGATAATATCGATGTTGACATAAATTAAAATGAATGTTATTATATGCTTGTAGGTGTACTATGTTAGATAGTACAGATGTGCAAGAGGTAGTACTAATGAAAAGTGTTTTAGAATTTCTTGAAGAATCAGCTTTAAAATATCCGGACAAAATTGCGGTAAGAGACCCGGAAGTGTCAGATACCTTTGCAGAGCTTAGGAATAATGCAATGCATAGGGGTTCTTTTTTCCTAAAATATAATTGCGTAAGAAAACCGATTGCGGTATTTATGGAGAAAAGTGTCAGGACGCTGGAGCTTTTTATGGGAATTGCATATTCGGGTAATTTTTATGTTCTTATAGACCCTAATTTTCCGATTGAAAGAATAAACAGAATATTGGAGGTTCTTAATCCGGTTTGTGTTGTAACGCTTAATGAATATGCAGACAAGCTTAAAGAAACTGTGTATGGCGGCAGCGTGGTGCTTGAAGAGGATGCTTTTGCGGGAATTGATATGGACGGACTTAATAATGTCAGAAGGGGCATGACGGAAACAGACCCGCTGTATGGTATTTTTACCTCGGGCTCAACAGGTGTTCCGAAATGTGTGCTTGTGGCTCACAGCTCGGTAATTGATTTTATTAATGTGTTTACCGGGACCTTTAATATTACGGATAAGGATGTTTTGGGAAATCAGGCACCGTTTGATTTCGATGTGTCCGTTAAGGATATATATTCATGTCTGAAAACAGGCGCAACGCTTGTAATTATCCCGAAGTCATATTTTATGTTTCCTAATGCGGTTATGGACTGGCTTGAGGAGAATCGGGTTACAACGCTTATATGGGCGGTTTCGGCATTATGTCTTCTAAACAGACTTCACGGACTGAAATATAAGAGACTCAATGAACTTAACAAGGTGCTTTTCAGCGGAGAGGCAATGCCTGTTAAACAGCTCAACCAATGGAGGGAATATTATCCGGAGGCGGTTTTTGTAAACCTCTACGGACCTACGGAAATTACCTGTAACTGTACCTATGAGGTTATTGACAGAGAGTACGAAGACAGCGGCAGGCTTCCGATTGGAAGGGCATTTGACAATGAGAAGGTATTCCTGATGTCGGAGGATAATACTTATATAAATGAACCTGACATAACGGGCGAAATCTGTGTTGCAGGAAGGTGTCTTGCACTTGGCTACTATAATAACGAAGCTGCCAATGCGAAAGCTTTCATTGCCAATCCGATGAATAAGTTGTATTATGAGAGAATTTACTGCACCGGGGATTTAGGGTATTATGGTGCGGACGGAAAGCTTTATTTTGCAGGAAGAAAGGATTTCCAGATAAAGCATATGGGACACCGCATTGAATTAGAGGAGATTGACAGCGCGGTTAACGGGGTTGAAGGAATTGACAGAAGCCTCTGTTTCTTTGACGAAATTAAGAACAAAATAATATGCATATACGAGGGGAGCATTGAACCAAAGGACTTAAAAGCGGCACTGAAGAACTCGATTCCGGACTGGATGGTGCCAAATGTTATGCTTCCGATTGATGAAATGCCGCTTAACAAAAACGGCAAAACGGACAGAAATGTCCTGAAGGAATACTACAGGGAAAGGAAGGGATGAAATGCAGCAGGAAATTATAACAGAGATTAAAAAATCCTGTCACAGCTCATTTTATCTGTTCATGATTGACCGTCTTTATGAGAGAATCAGGCTTATACATGATGAGCTTGGTGCAGGAGTCGGAGTGTGCTATGCAATGAAAGCCAATCCGTTTCATGTTGACAGTCTTAAAAATCATACGGATTATTTTGAGGTATGTTCTCCGGGAGAATATGAGATATGTTCAGAGCGAAGCGTTGACCCGACCAAAATAATTATTTCCGGAGTCAATAAGACGAGGGAGTCAATGGCAAGGATTATGAGCCTTGGGAATGGTAAGGGAATCTTTACGGTGGAGTCCAGAAGCCATTATGAAATATTAAAGGCGCTTTGCAAAGAGCGGGATATACATATTAAAGTGATTCTCCGTCTGTCAAGCGGCAATCAGTTCGGAATGGATTCGGACACAATGTTTGAGGTGCTGGAGGATATTTTTTGCGGCGGCAATATTGAATTTTACGGAATTCATTTTTATTCAGGCACACAGAAGAAAATGTCCAAAATAGAAACTGAGCTGGAGATGTTGGAATGTCTTGGCGGCACAATACAGGAGAAGTACAATATTAAGCCAAAGCTTCTTGAATACGGACCGGGACTTTCTGTTTCATATTTTGAAGGGGATAAGCCGGTATCTCCAAAAGAACAGCTTGTGAATTTGAAGGGATGTATAGATAAAATAACCGCATATGATAGGGTTAACATTGAAATGGGAAGATTTATTGCGGCAGAATGCGGTTTATTTGTAACCAATGTAATAGATGTTAAGAAGAACTATGATATTAATTACTGCATACTTGACGGCGGAATACATCAGCTTAATTATTACGGGCAGCTTATGGGTATGAAAATTCCTGTGATTAAAGCCGTGACCCGTAACAGTACACCACTTGTGAAATACAATCTTTGCGGCTCATTATGTACCGTAAGTGATGTTCTGGTTAAGGAGAAGGAACTTCCTAAGCTTGAAGCAGGGGATTATCTTATTTTTGAAAACTGCGGAGCATATTCCGTAACAGAGGGTATGTCGTTATTCTTAAGCCGAGACCTGCCGGAAATATATACCTATTCCGAAGGTGAAGGCATAAAAAGATTAAGAAAAACGTTAGATACATACATTTTAAATACGAATCAGGAGGAATGAAGAATGAACGAATTAATTGAAATTTTAGAGGAGATTTTACCGGGAGTTGACTATGAGAACTGCACAACCTTGATTGATGACCAGATTCTTGACTCTTTCGGTATATTGCAGCTTGTATCAGAGATTGAGGATGCGTTTGATGTGGAAATCGCTCCGTCAGAGCTTGTAGCAGAGAATTTTAATTCAGCTAAGGCACTTTGGAGTATGATTACAAGATTGAAAGGGGAATAAAAAATGTCTTACCATTTGGTAAAATATTTTGCTTTATTTTTACCTATTGTAATTATAGCGTATCAGCTGGTTCCAAAGAAATTCAGGTTTATTGTCATGCTCGCGGCGGATTATGTTTTCTTCTTTCTGTGCAGCAAATGGCTTGTGTTATATCTGATTGGCACAACCCTGATTACGCATTTTGTCGGGCTGTGGCTTGAAAAGGCAGACAGGGCAGGGGCGGCGGATGCAAAGGCGCTTACCCTTAAGAAAAGAAGGATTCTTGCAGTTGGTATTGTGACGAGTCTCGGAATCCTGATAGTACTTAAATATTTTAATTTTGCCGGAATTAATATTGCAGGACTTATTAATTTCTTCGGAGGTAAAGTTACCTTTAATCCGGTTAATTTTATGGTACCTATAGGTATATCATACTATACACTGGAGGCTATTGGTTATCTTACGGATGTGTACAGAAATACACAGAAGGCAGAACATAATCTTGCAAAAACGGCATTGTTTTTAAGCTTTTTTCCACAGATAATGGAGGGCCCGATATGTCGTTTCAGTCAGACGGCTGATAAACTGTATGAGGGAGAGGAAATACACTACAGTAATCTTAAAAGAGGCTATCAGAGGATACTTTGGGGACTTTTTAAGAAAATAGTCATTGCGGACAGACTTGTATCTGCGGTAACGGTTATTTTTGACGAATACAGCTCAATGGGAGGAGTATTTGTAATAATAGGTGCATTTACATACACCTGTCAGCTTTATATGGAATTCTCTGGCTGTATGGATATTATAATGGGAACCGGAGAAATTTTCGGAATTACGCTTCCTGAGAATTTCAGACAGCCATTTTTTGCAAAGAGTGCGTCGGAATTCTGGAGACGTTGGCATATAACGCTCGGAACATGGTTTAAGGATTATATTTTTAATACCGTGGCACTTGCCAAGCCTGTTAAAAATTTTGCGAAAAAGGTCAAGAACCGCTTCGGCAGAAACGTAAGTAAGTTTGTTGCACCGACAATAGCTTTGTTCTGTGTATGGAGCTGTAACGGCTTATGGCATGGAGCAAAGTGGACGTTTATATTCTACGGAATATATTATTTTGTATTGATTTTTATAGAAAACATAACCGAGGAGCCGGTTAAGAAGCTTACTGACAGGCTTCATATTAACAGGGAATCTAAGGGGTACAGAGCATTTCAGAGTGTGAAGCTTATGCTTATCGTTGCAGTCGGAGAGATGTTCTTTCGTGCGGCAACGGTTAAGGATGGATTTATGATGCTCGGAAGAGTGTTTACGGATTTCGGAATTTCAAATTTTGCAGAGGATTATGCACGACTCGGTCTTGAGTATTATGACTGGATAATTGTCGGTGTCGGAGTTGTGATTGTATCCGTTGTCGGTTACTTTAATGAAAAAGGTATATCCGTAAGAGATAAAATATCCCGGATGTCACTTCCTGTCCGCTGGGTGTTCTGGTATGCCGGAATACTTGCGGTAATATTCTTAGGTGCCTATGGTCTGGGCTACACCGCTGTTGATTTGATTTATGCAGGATATTAGGAGGCACAATATGAAAGTTAAAGTAAAAAAAATAGTAAAAGCACTGTGCTTTCTGCTTGGTCTTTTTCTTATATTGAAGGTCTGCTCGTTTGCAATAAGACCGGAGGCAGATGTATATAATTCAAATGCAGTTGAGAATAAAACAAAGTCTTTTAAATTAGAAAAAGAAAACAGTCTTGATGTAATTTTTCTCGGAGACAGCGAAAGCTATGCTAATTTTTCTCCGTTACATATCTGGAATGAAACGGGTATTACCTCGTATGTAATGGGGGTTTCGGCAC
The DNA here is from genome assembly GCA_045124255.1 of Butyrivibrio sp. Taxonomy (GTDB): domain Bacteria; phylum Bacillota; class Clostridia; order Lachnospirales; family Lachnospiraceae; genus Eshraghiella. Next base: position 5,000 of record JBGVLM010000036.1, read on the forward strand.
AGCGTTTATGTGATACATATGAGCTGTTAAAGCGTTCCGTTGAGAATCAGGATATTAAGCTTGTAATGCTGGAAACCAACTGTCTGTACCGCGATTCTTCAACCTATAACTCTGATGATGAAGATTATGTTATGAATAAGGCAAGCGATATTTTTCCGGTGCTGAAATATCATTCAAGATGGAAAGAATTTGTTCCGGGCAAATCAGCTTCGGAATATTCGGAAGAGGAGAGAAACTACAAGGGCTTCCGGCTTCGTTTTGATTCAAAACCGTATACCGAGGGCGAGTGGATGCATAAAACCGATATGGTTGAGGATATTGCAGAAAGTAATATAGATTATCTTGAGAAAATCAAGGCTTTTTGTGATGAGCATAATATTGAATTTGCTTTAATAAGTGCACCGTCACCGGACTGCTGGACGTATGAAAGACATAATGCGGTTTCAAAATGGGCGGGTGATAATGATGTGGATTTTCTGGATTTGAATCTTATGGACGATGAGCTTGCCATCAACTGGGAAACTGATACAAGGGACGGCGGCAACCATGTTAATTATTATGGTGCCGAGAAGGTTTCTGGCTTTATGTCAGATTACCTCAGGGCAAATTATAAGCTGGCTGACCATAGAAAAGATTCTTACTATCAGGAATGGAACAGCAGGTATGAGGACTACTGCAGCAAAATAAAAAGTGAAATAAATATTGCTTCACGATAATTGAAGATTTCTTAAGAATGTGCTATAATGCGTTGACTGCTCAAGGAAACAGGTGCAAATCCTGTACGAGCCCGTCGCCGTGAGACGCAGTTATTTTATTAATCTACCCGTTGCCGCAGACGGGGACAAGCCATTGGATTATCCGAGAAGGCGGTTAATAAAGCGTTAAGTCGAAATATTTGAACAGTCAGAATGCCCAGTATAATACCGCGGGTACCGGTTAATGGGTAAAAAATTCTTAAGGAGAAATTTAATATGAGAAAAAAACATAATTCAAAGAGTTTATTTTCGTTAATTCTCTGTTTAATGCTTATTGCGGCAATGGCATTTAATACAGTGGGTTGCAGCGACAATAAAACAAACAGCAGCGAAACCGAAGCACCGACAGAGTCACAGACTGAAACAGAGTCACAGACCGAAACCGAGTCACAGGCGGATGATATAACCGTGCTTGGTGAGGGTGAGACAGAGTTTGCATTTACCGTTGTGGATAAGGACGGCAATGAGGCATGTTTTGAGATTCATACGGACAAGACAACTGTTGGTGAAGCACTTTTAGAGCTTAATTTAATTGCAGGAGAAGACAGCCAGTATGGTCTGTATGTTAAAGAGGTTAACGGCATTAAGGCTGATTATGATACCGATGGTGTATACTGGGCTTTCTATATTAACGGCGAGTATGCAATGAGCGGTGTTGATACTACTGAGATTACAGCAGGAAGTGAGTATACGTTTAAGGTTGAGAAATAATGAAGCTTAATGTAAAGGAAATCACCATTTTTGGAATGCTTGGTGCACTTATGTATGCGTCAAAGCTGATAATGGAGGTGCTTCCGAATATACATCTGATAGGCGTTTTCACAGTTGCACTGACTGTTGTCTACAGGGGCAAGGCACTGTTTCCGATTTATATTTTTGTGTTTTTAACAGGAATATATGCGGGCTTTGCAGGATGGTGGCTGCCGTATCTGTATATATGGACGGTTTTGTGGGGAGTGACGATGCTTCTTCCTCAGAAAATGCCCAAAGCAGTCCGCCCGATAGTTTATATGCTTGTATGCGGACTTCACGGAATCTGCTACGGAACTCTTTATGCACCGGCACAGGCAATTATGTTTGGCCTGAGCTTTAAGGGAATGGTTGCATGGATAATTGCAGGTCTGCCATGGGATGTTGTACATGGAATAGGAAATTTTGTCTGCGGAATTCTGATTGTACCGATTATATCAGCACTCAGAATGGCAGAAAGAGTTGCAAATAAAGATTAAAAATAAAAATTATTTATAATTTCATAGTGACCGTTTGATTTAAATTCCCTCTATATATGTAGGAAGATAATACACTGCAATGTGTATGAAAATGATACATGAAAGAGGGGGCAGTAATGGATGATAGAGAAATCGTGGAATTATTTTGCTGTAAATCAGAGCGGGCGATTTCGGAAACTATGAAGAAATACGGAAGATATATTTATTATATTTGCCTTTACATTACAGGCAGGCATGAAGATGCGGAGGAATGTCTCAATGACAGTCTTTTTATTTTATGGAGAAGAATTCCAATGAACCGTCCGCACTCATTGCCTGCCTATATTCATACAATTGCCTATCATGTTGCACTAGGGAGAATGGATTATTATAATGCAGCAAAGCGTGACAGGCAGTGTGAGAAACTGCTTGATGAGAATAGTATTCCGGCAATCGGAGATAATATAGAGGTGCATATCGAGCGTGCATGTATTGCTGCGGCATTTCAAAAATTCATTCTGGGGCTGCCGGCAGAGAAACAAATCATTTTTATTGAAAAATACAGTAATTCCAGGTCAATAAAAGAAATTTCAGATAAGTACGGAATGTCACCGAGTAAGGTAAAGATGATGTTACTCAGAATGAGACAGGAACTGAAAAAATGTCTTGAAGATGAAAATATTTATATATAAGTTTTTTCTTTTGCTTGTTGTGGACAAAATACTATGTTACAATCTATCTGTATTATTATATTTTAACACCGGATTGGTTGAATGGAGATTATTATGAAGAAATATTTTATTATAGATTTATTGTGTGCAGGAGCAATTGCTGCAGCTGTTATGACGGGCTGCAAGGCAACGGGAGAGGATTATTATCAGGATGGATTAACCTATTACAAGGAATCTGATTACAGCAAGGCTGTGGAGTGCTTTCAGAAGGCAGTTGAGAACGATACGGATAATATATCTTATAATGTTTATCTGGGAATGTCACTGCTGGAGACAGGGGATTACGCAAGTGCGTTAACGACCTTTGAAGCGGTTACGGCGGTGGATAATTCCAACAGGGACGCTTACAGGGGACTCGGTATTGCATATCTTAACAACGACATGGCGGACAAGGCCATTGAGGCATTTAACAGGGTTATTGAGTTAAGTAAGAAAACGGACAGCATTAAGCTTGACGCAATGAAATATCTTGCTTCCGGTTATTATGTGACCGGTGACTATGAATCGGCAGTGGATTTATATACGGAGGTAATTGGCAATACTGACAGTAAGGACAGCAGTGAATTATACCAGCTTTATTATCTTAGGGGAACAACATACATTAAGCTTAATGATGAGAACAATGCTGCACTTGATTATGAGAAGTCGATTGATATAAACGGCGAGGATTATAATTTATGCAGTAATATGTATTATAATTTTAAGGAAGCAGGCTATCAGGACAGAGCGGAATCATATTTAAAGAGAATAATACAGGCTGAGGATGCAGATGCATATCTTAAGGGAAAGACATACTATATTCTTGAGAATTATTCAGAGGCAGAGAAGTACCTGCTTGAGGCGTATGACGGAGGTAATAAGGAGGCTGCTTATTATCTTGCAATGACCTACGAGAAGAAGTCTGATTATATCAATGCCGACAAATTATATCAGTCATTTATGAGTGCACATCCGAATGATTATGGTATTTATAATCAGTACGGAGCATATCTGATTAACAGGGGAGACTATAATAATGCCCTTGTATATATTGAGACAGGACTTGGACTTGCCAAGGGAGACGAACAGAAGGAATTATTATTTAATCAGGCGGTCTGCTATGAATATATTCATGATTATGATAAGGCGTATGAGCTTTTTAATGATTATGTAAGTAAGTATCCTGATGATAAGGCAGCCAGGAAAGAGTTGGATTTCCTCTCAAGCAGATAGTGGGGTTAGCATGATAGAGACAGGTGATTTAATTGAAAAAGTTATCCTTGTTGCAGTTAAGAGAAATGACAGGGATAATACGGAAGAGTCAATTGAAGAATTAGAGGAGTTAGTTGAGACTGCGGGGGCAGTTACGGTTGCAAAGGTTATTCAGAACAGGGAAAACTTTCATTCTGCAACATATGTTGGCAAAGGAAAGCTTGAAGAATTAAGAGTTCTGATTGATGAACTTCAGGCAACGGGAATTGTATGCGACGATGAATTGACTCCGGCACAGATGAATAATCTGCAGGAGGAATTGCAGGTTAAAATAATGGACCGTACACTTGTAATTCTTGATATTTTTGCAGCGAGGGCCAATACTAATGAGGGCAAGATTCAGGTTGAGCTTGCACAGCTTAAATATCAGTCATCAAGACTTGTCGGACTCAGAAGTTCATTGTCAAGACTTGGCGGCGGAATCGGTACAAGGGGTCCCGGAGAGACAAAGCTTGAAATGGACAGACGAATCATCCATGAGAGAATCAGTCAGCTTAAGCGTGAGCTTGAGGATGTTGTGACGCACAGGGAACTTACCCGTAATCAGAGAAGCCGCAACGGAATGCCTGTGGTGGCAATTGTCGGTTATACTAATGCAGGTAAGTCAACACTGCTTAACACGCTTACGGATGCAGGTGTTCTTGAAATGGACAAGCTGTTTGCAACACTTGACCCGACTACACGCAATCTTGAACTGGAGAGCGGTCAGCAGATTCTGATGACGGATACTGTCGGTTTTATCAGCAAACTGCCACACCAGCTGGTAGAGGCTTTTAAGAGTACACTTGAGGAGGCTGTGTATGCTGACATAATACTTCATGTTGTGGACGCCTCCAATCCTCAGATGGATACACAGATGCATGTGGTATATCAGACTCTTGAACAGCTTGGAGTCGGTGACAAACCGATTATCACAGCCTTTAATAAGCAGGATTTATGTAACGGCGAAGAGATTTTAAGGGATTTTAGGGCCGACCGTACGGTTTGTATCAGTGCAAAACACGGAAACGGACTTGATGAACTTAAGAATATAATTGAAGAGATTTTAAGGGACAGTAAGATTTATCTTGAAAAGCTGTATTCGTATGATGAGGCGGGCAAGATAGCAGTAATCCGCAAATATGGTCAGCTTATTTCAGAGGAGTATACCGGAAGCGGAATAGAGGTTAAGGCTTACGTTCCTGTGGAGATATATGATAAAGTAAAATAAGGAGCAGATGATGAGTTACGCAGATAAGGTTTTTATAGATATGTGCAGGGACATTCTTGAGAATGGTACAAGTACCGAGGGAGAGAAGGTAAGACCTCATTGGGAGGACGGAACAAGTGCATATACAATTAAGAAATTCGGTGTGGTTAACCGCTACGATTTGAGTAAGGAATTTCCTATTATGACTCTCCGCAAGACGGCGTTAAAGAGTGCTACGGATGAGCTTTTGTGGATATGGCAGCAGAAATCCAATAATGTCAATGATTTGCACAGCCATATCTGGGATTCATGGGCAGATGAAGATGGCTCAATCGGTAAGGCGTATGGATATCAGATGGGTGTGAAGCATCAATACAAAGAGGGTATGATGGACCAGGTTGACAGGGTAATATATGATTTGAAGAATAATCCGTTCAGCAGACGAATTATGACTAATATATATGTCCATCAGGATTTACATGAGATGAATCTGTATCCGTGTGCATACAGCATGACTTTTAATGTAACACAGAAGAAGGGCGATGACAGGCTTACGCTTAATGCAATCCTTAACCAGCGTTCCCAGGACATTCTTACAGCCAATAACTGGAATGTGGTTCAGTATGCAGTGCTTGTTCATATGCTTGCACAGGTATGTGATATGAATGTGGGTGAGCTGGTACATGTAATAGCTGACGCACATATTTATGACAGACATATACCTCTTGTTAAGGAACTGATTGAAAGACCTGTGTATGACGCACCTGTATTCAGGCTGAATCCTGACATTAAGGATTTTTATCAGTTTACAAGAAATGATGTATCATTGGAGAATTATATAACAGGTCCACAGATTACGGATATTCCTGTGGCAATTTAGGAGGCGGAACATGAATTTAATAGCAGCAGTTGATAATAACTGGGCAATCGGTTTTCAGAATTCATTGCTGGTCAGAATTCCTGAGGACCAGAAATGGTTCAGAGAAACTACAACCGGCAAGGTTGTTATAATGGGACGTAAGACCCTGGAGAGCTTTCCAAATAAGGCACCGCTTAAGAACAGAACCAATATTGTAATTACCAAAGATGTTAATTATAAGGTTGAGGGTGCTGTTGTTGTTCACAGTGTTGAGGAGGCCGTAAAGGCGGCAGAGGGCTTTGCAAGCGAGGATGTATATGTAATCGGGGGAGAATCAATTTACAGACAGATGCTCCCATTATGTGATGTTGCACACATTACCAAGATTGATTATACATATCAGGCAGATGCGTATTTTCCTAATCTTGACAAGGATGACAACTGGAAGATAACCGAAACGAGTGACGAGAGAACTTATTTTGATTTACTTTATGAGTTTGTAAAATACGAGAGAAAATAGAGAACCAAACAAATTAATCAGCATATCTTACACTATAACTAAAAGTGTGTATTCACACGGAAGCGAGGTAAGATATGCTGATTGCTTTAGATGCAGGTCACGGAGGAAGCGACCCGGGAGCTGTATATAATGGTAGACAGGAAAAAGATGACAATTTGAGGCTTGCTCTTGCAGTAGGAAAAATATTGGAGAATGCGGGTGTTAATGTTGTATATACCCGTGACAGTGATATTTATGAAACGCCTTTTAAAAAAGCAACAGACGCCAATGCTGCGAATGCGGATTTTTTTGTTTCATTTCATCGTAATTCCAGCGAAACTCCTAATTCGGCAAGCGGTGTACAGAATTTGATTTTCAAAAAGGGCACAAAGGCTGAACAGCTTGCAACGGATATACAGAATCAGCTCGTTGATGTGGGCTTTAAGGATTTAGGAATAATTGAAAGGCCGAATCTTGTTGTGTTAAAGCGTACACAGATGCCGGCGGTCCTTATTGAAACGGGCTTTATTAATAATGCTGCGGATAATGAGAAGTTTGACGCGGATTTCGACAGAATTGCACAGGCCATTGCCGATGGAATTTTGCAGGGAACCGGCTATGAGGACACAACGGTTAATGCCGCTGCAGCCGATATGGAATCCGGCGAGGAAATGTATGATGAGGATGAGGACAGATGTACCTGTGAGAAATTATACCGTGTTCAGGTCGGTTCATTTAAGAACAGGGACAATGCGGACCGTCTGCTTGCAACACTTCTCGGTAATGATTTTCCTGCATTTATTGTTTTTGATGACGGAGTGTACAGAGTTCAGGTCGGTGCATTCAGAAATCTTGACAATGCCGTTAAAATGGAAAGAAGGCTCAGAAGATACAGGTTTAATACATTTATTACAACATAAAACTATGTATTTTTGCTATTTTTAGGCAAAAAGTGTTATTGACGATATTTTTTGCATAGTGTACAATGTGATTTGAATATTTTTTTACTTAGGAGGGTATAATAAATGGCTTTTTGTAATAATTGCGGAGCTGAATTGCCTGAAGGCGGTAAGTTCTGTACAAAATGCGGAACCAAAGTTGAAGCAGCACCGGTAGTTGAGCCTGCACCTGTACCGGCAGAGAATACTGTTACAGAGACAGTTGAGAATGCTGCCCCAAAAGTAACTGAGAACACTGTTAATCAGGCACCTGAGCAGCCGCCTGTGTATGAGATGCCACAGGGAATGCCTCAGCCATCTCCTTATGATATGCCTCAGGGTATGCCACAGGGAATGCCACAGCAGGTTAAGAAGGAGAAAAAACCTGTTAATAAGAAATTAATCATTATCATTGCAGCAGCTGCATTAGCATTAATCATTATAATAGTAGCTGTAGTTATAATTGCAAATGTGATTAAGACCAAGAAGGAAATTGCTGCCAAGACAATTAAGTTTACAGAGGAATTCCTTGAGATTGAGTATTCCGGCTATGACGGATATGGTGAGGCAAGTATTACCATTGACAGAACTGATTTTAAGCCGGTTGCATACAAGGCAATGGGATACGAAGAGGACAGCAAGAGTTCAAAGGCTTCTGATAAATATATTGATTTACTTTACGGAATCACGATTGATGTAAGTGATAAGACCGGTTTATCCAATAATCAGGAGATTACTGTTAAGATTACGGTTGATGAGGAAGTTCTTGATGATGTTGACGTAATTTTTAAGGATGTAGAGTTTACATTTACCGTAAGCGGACTTGAAGAAGTAGAGGAATATAATCCGTTTGATGATATTGAGGTTACAACAAGCGGTGTTGACGGTGATGTATGGTTTACATGGAGATATGTAGGTGATAATGATTATTTATCAACATACTCATTTGAAGCCAGCAAGACAAGTGATTTAAGTATTGGTGATACAATTACAATTACTCTTGATGATTACTATGTAGAGGCATTGCTTAATGGATATGGAATCATGGTTACAGAAACAGAGAAGACATATACTGTTGAAAGTGCTGACCATTATCTTTCTGAATTCGATGAGATTTCAGAAAGTCTGCTTGAAGATATGAAAGAGGCTGCAGAAGAAGAGATTGAAGATTACTATTCTACAAGCTATTTGAATGTTTCATTGGATTCATATGAATATTATGGTGCTTATTTCCTTAAGGGAATTGATTCTTCATGGAGTACATATGATAATATGTTATACCTTATCTACAAGGGTACTGTATCAAGCAAGAAAGATAAGTTTGATCCTGTAACGGTTTATCTTCCTGTAAGAGTTTATTATATTATGGAATTAGCAGACGGAACACAGGAATATGATGATTATGTTTCATTCCATTCAAACTATGACAAAATTGAGGGAACATACGAATATGTATACGGTTTCCTTGATGAAGAGGATATGTTTGATACCTATTATAACGAAGAGAAATATGCTTACAGCTTCGATGGAAAGGTTAAGGATTTTTCACAGGAAGCAGATACTCCTATAGAGGATGAGACAACTGAGGATGATACCGAAGAGGATGAGAACTTTGAGGAGGAAACCGAGGAAGTAGAGGAAACCGAGGAAGATACCGAGGAAGACGAAACAATCGAAGAAGAGACAACCGAAGAGGTTACAGAGTAATATTTTAAGCGGGTCATTAATTTGACCCGTTTTTTTATTCTAAAGTAAATTTCGTTGAAATTATCCTATAGAATAAAAAACACTCCGTGAGGAGCGTACAAGCGACATTCTTTCTTGCTGGGGAATTCCTTGTTACACTAAGGTGGCGAAGGTGTATTAAGCGGTTTGACGATATACAGGTTTTGGTGTAAAATATATGAAAAGTTTTTTGCATGGAGAGACCGTATGAGTAAAGACCACGGACCGCAATATGAAATGCCCAAGGGTATTTCGTTTGAAAATATTGATGATTTTGTATTTGACGAAAATTTAAAGAATGAGAATGAAAAGAGCTTTGTCGATACGGAGAAGAAAATTAAAAAGAATAGGGCTGACAAGCCTGTTAAATCACATAAATCCGATGCTAAGCCAAAGAAAAAGCATGGGGCTGTAATTATTGCTGTTATTGCAGCAGTAGCTTTAATAGCTGCTGTTCTGATAATTGTTACGAGGTTTGATAAGACCAGAATTATTCCTGATATTATCAAAGGGAATAATGTGGTTACAATTACGGAGGAGGATTTGATTATCAGCTTCAACGGATATGATTATGCAGGTACTGCCAGTATAGAACTGCAATATGAAGAGGTTCTTCCTAAGATTTATGAATGTATGGGGGTGGACCCCGAGAATCCGGGACTTGCCAAACAAGAGCAGGCATATCAGCTGTGTGATAAGTATTTTTTCAGGGTTATGAACCCATCGGCTGATGGAACGGGCTATGCCGATAATTTATACAATGGCCAGACGGTTTTAATTAAAATGGAGTATATCAGCGATAATCAGGAAGAAGATGAGATTATCTTTAAATGCGATGGTGTATATGCCGTATGCAGCGGTCTTATGAAGTCTGTTGAGAAGGATATTTTTGAGGATGTCAAGCTTGTGCTTCGTGGAGAGAACGGAGGTCTTACTGCTTTTTGTTACTATATCGGAGAGCTTTCCACAGTCAGCAGTGTTGATTTTAAGGTGAATGGAGATAATTTCAGCTATGGTGATGAAATACTTGTTGAAATCAGGGAAGATTTTGCCGATGAATTATATCGTAATGAGGGTGTTATTCTTCAAAGAGAGTCATGTATTTTTACAGCAGTTCAGGAGCCGGAGTACGTTGTTGAAATAGAAGACATTACAGAAGAGAACGTGTCATATATGATTCGCTCGGGCATTGAAAAGGTTGAAGAATGGTCTAAATTATCACCGACTAAGATATTTATCAGTGATATGGAGTACTACGGAACATTTCTGTACAGCATAAGTCAATATGACAATGCAGCTTTAGGTATATATAATAAGGCAGTTATTGTATATAGTGCCGTGGCACACAATGTGGATGACAGCGTTACCATTCCAATATATATTCCGGTGATTTTTGAGGACATTGTCAATAATGTTGACGGTACACAGACAGTGGGAAATGATATCAGCTTTAGAAGCAATCTGCATTTGGATGAAGAGCTTGGAGCATACATCTGCGGTTACAGAGATATTGAAGAACTGTTAAATGCAAGCGAGCCTTACACATATTGTTTTACAAGGGATTATACGGACAGCCTTGTTACAAAATTTTATGATGAAGAAATAGTTTATGATTAATTATATGGAGGTATTGTAATGAATGAAGAAAAGGGACCACACTATGAAATGCCGGAGAATTTCTCAGTGGAGGGTTTTGAGTCTGCCAAATCGGGAAAGCATAGAATTATTATTCCGATAGCAATAGCAGCGGTATTGGTTGCAGCAGTAATACTGATTTTTGTAAAGTTGATAAAGTCCGATAATAATTCGGAGGATGATTCCAAAATCTTTTTAATAACAAAGGAGGATTTAAGAATTGATTATTTCGGCTTTACCGGAACAGGTACCCTGGGTGTAGCAGTCGATTTTGAAAACATACAGTCAGAAATTTATAAAGCGATGGGATATAGTGGGGATGTTCCGCTTGCAGTTCGTAAAGAGGTTGAGAATATCTGTATTCATTGTTATATTGGTGTCTATGACATTGAAACAGGTAAAAGCATTAATGGAACACTGTGTAATGGACAGAGAGTAATATTAAAACTTGATAGTCTGGACGATGAATCAGAGGATGATGTAAATGAAGAAATTGTCTTTAATTTTAATCCTGTGGAGATAACACTTGACGGCTTTGAGGAACCGGAAGAGAAAAATATTTTTGATGATATAATTATTACAGTTACGGGAGAAGACGGCAGTGCGACCATTAATCTGGAGTATACAGGCGATTTGAACACAATAGACGAAAGTGGTTTTAGAATTGTTAATAACGGTAAATTGAGTTATGGTACAGATGTTAAAATAATGATGACCAGTAATTTAATTAGAGAACTTTCTTATTATGGGATTATTCCTAATCCTGAATACATAATGTATACAGTTGAATAGCATAATTTAACCCGCATGAATTTTAACCGATTCATGCGGGTTTTTTTATTCTATAGGAAATTTCGTTGAAATTATCCTATAGAATAAAAAACACTCCGTGAGGAGCGCACTGCGGCGGAGAAGAAGATGTTGCTTACGCAACCCGCCGCAGGCGGAGAATGCCGCAAGCGACATTCTTTATTGTTTTATAGGAAATTTTGCTGCAATCTTTTTTATAGAAAAGCGTTTACAGTTCTGCAAGCCTTTCAAGCGCAACATAAAGCTGTGAGATTTTGTACCAGGTCGGATAGTTTACACTTCCGGTAACGGGAAGGTCAAAAATTCGTTGAAAAGCCTCAACAGCGTCGGCAGTCCTTTCACCGTAAATACCATCGATTGATAACGGAGGAATATTGCTGTAGGTGTCCCTTATTGCAACTAACTGCTCCTGAATCGTTCTGACTGCCGTTCCGGCAGAACCTATGGTCAGAACCTCATTAGGGAAGGAAAGAGGAATTCCGCTTACCTCTTCGGCAGTATTTATATATATATTGCTGCCGTAATATGTGCGTAAAATCTGTAATGCGGAATAACCATTGTCGCCAAGTGATTTTGACCCCCACTGGCTCATTCCGCTGCAGGTGGTTCTCTTGCCGTCGCAATACTGCGTCAGAATGGGCTGCCTTACATTGGGCCTTGAAACATAATCTGCAAAAACCTCATCTACCACGGCGGAGATATCTTCAAAAAAGGTCCGGTCACGTGTCCATTTATGGTCGAAGGCGGTGGAGGAGGTTATCGTGAAATCATAGCCTTTGTTGCGGTACCATTCCGTATATACTCTGTTAAGTGTAAAAGAAATAATTGCAATAATATTGGCGATAAGTGTTTCACGCGGCCATGTGGGATAGATTTCGCTGCAGGCCACGTTTTTGATATAGTCAGTAAAGCGTACCGTGAAATTCGGTGCACTTGAATCGCTTGGTACACCATCGTGAACTACAACAAGTTCCGGAACGACAACGTTATTAAGTACGATTTCGCCGGACATATTCGTCGGTTTAACCTCGCTTTCGGGAATCTTTGGCGGATAATCGCCAAACAGGGTATTGGGACCTATAAAAATAACAGTTGCTTCCGGATTAATAATTGAGGGTGTTAATCGGATGTTCTGTATGGAGGTCTGGCCTGAAAATAATTCTGCACCGCTTACCGAGAACGGAGCAAAACCTGGTGCCTTGATAACAATGTTATATTCGGAGAATGGCTGTTCAACTCCCGGTTCGCTGCTGTATTCTAACGGGGGAGCGGGAAGTGTGATGGTAGGAGTCTGGCCGTTTGAGTCAGTTGTAAGCTCCTCCAGTACGCTTTCCGGTGCTCCGGTGTATGAAATATCTGCAACCGCTCCTTCTACGGGTCTTCCTCTTTCATCTGTAATATCAACACGAAGATTTCCTTCGTCAACATTATCCTGCATGATTCGATAATTGTTCATTTAATTCTCTCAGACTCATAAATGTATTCGTATTATTATATGCAGCAGATATTTTTGTGTCATTAATTTAAAAAAATTTTCATTAATGAATATAAGTTGCTGTTTTTACCAATAGTGAAACATAAGCCGTTACACTAATAGTAGAAAAATGGAGGCGAAAGTGTATGATTTATATTGGTGAAAGACTGAAAAAACTTAGAACGGACAGAAATCTGACACAAAAACAGGTAGCAGAACTGTTTGGAGTGACAATCAGCACAATAAGCCTGTATGAATCAGATATACGCAAACCTTCATATGATGTTCTGATAAAGTATGCCGCATATTTTCATGTGTCCACGGATTATATCCTTATGGACAGTAAAAAGATATATTATGATGTGACAGATTTGAGTGATGAGGACAGACAGGAGGTCAAAATACTTATTACACATTTCAGAGACAGAAGAAGATAGGCTTTTATATCTTCCGATACCGATGGACAGAGGATTTTTTTTGTGCTATAATCAACCCAAATTTACAACATTTATACGAGGTAGTAATGAAGAAAATATTAGAACAGATTACGGAAATAGTAAGCAGTGCCTTTGCGGACTGCGGGTATGATACGAAGTACGGCAGAATCGGAATCTCCAACAGACCTGATTTGTGCCAGTTTCAGTGTAATGGTGCAATGGCGGCAGCGAAGGAATATCACAAAGCACCTTTTATGATTGGTGATGAGATTGTTGCTAAGCTTGCAGGCAATCCTGCTTTTAAAAGCATTGAGTGTGTTAAGCCGGGCTTTATTAATATAGTTATGAGCGATGAATTCATCGGAGATTATGTACGCGGCATGGAAGCGGAAGAGAAATTCGGCTGCGGCTGTGAAGCTAAGGACGATATTATTTTTATTGATTACGGCGGAGCCAATGTGGCCAAGCCTCTTCATATCGGACATCTCCGTTCTGCAGTTATCGGCGAGAGCGTAAAGAGAATATGCGCTTTTGCAGGATATAAGACAGTCGGTGATGTGCATTTGGGTGACTGGGGACTCCAGATGGGACTTATTATTATGGAACTTAAGGAGCGTAAGCCAATGCTTCCTTATTTTGATGAGAACTTTGACGGAGAATACCCGGAGGAAGCACCATTTACAATCTCTGAGCTTGAGGAGATTTATCCATGTGCAAGCGGTAAGTCCAAGGAGAATGAGGAGTTTAAGAAGGCTGCACAGCAGGCTACCTATGAGCTTCAGAGCGGAAGAAGAGGTTATATGGCATTATGGAAGCATATTATTAATGTGTCAGTAACTGATTTGAAGAAAAATTATGATAATCTGAATGTTCATTTTGACTTATGGAAGGGAGAAAGTGACGCACAGCCGTACATTCCTGACATGGTTCAGAATATGATTGATAAGGGAATTGCTTATGAGAGTCAGGGCGCAATTGTAGTTGATATAGCAGAGGAAGGTGATTCCAAGGAATTTCCTCCTTGTATTATCCGTAAATCCGACGGTGCGGCTAACTATGAGACCTCGGACCTTGCAACATTGATTGAGAGAGAAGAGCTCTATTCTCCAAAGGCATATATTTATCTTGCAGATAAGAGACAGGATTTACATTATACACAGTTCTTCCGTGTTGCAAAGAAGTCCGGAATTGTAGGAGCGGACACAGACCTTAAATTTATCGGCTTTGGTACAATGAACGGAAGTGATGGTAAGCCGTTTAAGACCAGACAGGGAGGCGTTCTTCGTCTTGAATATCTTATTAAGGAGATTGAGGATAAGGTATATGAGAGAATTATGGAGAATCGTACCGTTGATGAATCGGAGGCAAGGGATACGGCTAAGATTGTAGGACTTGCAGCACTTAAATACGGAGATTTATCCAATCAGGCGTCCAAGGATTATGTATTTGATATCGACAGATTTACTTCATTTGAGGGAGATACCGGACCATATATCCTTTATACGATTGTAAGAATTAAGTCAATTCTTAAAAGATTTGAAGCAGAGGGCGGTAATGCTAGAGAGTGTAAGCTTATCAATCCTGCGACAGAGAGCGAGATAAGTCTTATGCTTGCACTTGCAAATCTCAGTGATGTTATTGAAAGTGCATTTAATGAGACTGCACCGCATAAGATTTGTAAATATATTTATGATTTGTCCAACGCATTTAATCATTTCTATCATGAGACAAAGATTCTTTCAGAAAGCGATTCTGTTAAGAAGGAAGGCTATATTGCCCTTATAAATTTAACCAAGGACGTGCTTGTTACCTGTATTGATTTACTTGGAATTGAAGCACCGGAAAGAATGTAATAGCAGAGATTGCGAAGTAATAAAGCCTCTCACAGCTTTAACAGTTGTGAGAGGCTTAATTTGTGTATAGAGAAATCGGCATTCTTATCATAAGAAGCACTTGTCATATATTTGTTAGGTTCAATGAAAACAGAGTTGATATTTACACCCCGCGGAGAAAGAGTTTTGATATCCTTCAAAACAATTCCTTTGCCGCTCAGCTTGGAAAGGGCCTCCTTAACCGACCAGATACGGCAGAATTCCAAATCAGGCTCGGCAGAATTGGTTATCTTCATTATCTCCTCTTCAGAGCAAACCCTTGAAATATGGTTTATTGAAGAAACACGTACATCCTGGATGTCAAGGCCGACTGACATATCCCCGAAAATACAGGCAACGGCACCGTTGCAGTGGCTGATATTAAAATGAATATCAGGATACTCGATAAGATATGGCTTGCCGTCAGCGGTTATATTGAAATCAGGAAGAGCACTCTCCCTGTATATGCCCCGAAAACCGTACAGAAAAAGCAGGTAGCCGAGTATACAGGAAATTCTTCCGCCGTTATGCCTGAAACGGAGTGCTTTTTCTCTGCGTTTTGGCGGAAGCTTATCAAGAAGTTCCTTCTCAATTTCAGGTGTTATTTTTTCATACTCTGAAAAAAGATATATCATTAATTATTCTCCAATGGCATTAATAATTCTTTTTTTATAACGGAGAAAATTCTCGGACAATAACAGGTTCTCATTACGCACATCAGCAGGGTCAATGACTATCTCTTCCGTTACGGAAGCAGGACTCTGACTCAGAATATAAATTCTGTCGGAGAGCAGTATTGCCTCATCTATGTCGTGGGTTATGAACAGGGTCGAGAGATTTATCTGTTTCATTATATTCATATACCACCTGTGCATATTACTTTTTGTTAAAGTATCAAGTGCAGAAAACGGTTCATCTAACAGAGCAACCCTGTCAGAGAACATGTAGGTTCTTAGAAGAGCGGCACGCTGACGCATTCCGCCTGACAGTTGGTTCGGATATTTGTTCTGTGTACCGTTAAGCCCGAATTCGTCAAAATATGAATCAGCCTGCTTTCTTGCGTCTTTACGCGGTATACCCTTAATAATCAGCGGCAGTGCCACATTGTCAAGTATGGTCTTGTAGGGCAGCAGCAAATCCTTCTGAAGCATATAGCTCATATGAGCTGACTGTCCTGTGATATCACAGTTATCAAGTATAACCGTCCCGGAATCCGGAACAAGAAGTCCGGCAATAACATTAAAAAGAGTGGTTTTGCCGCTTCCGCTGACTCCGAGAATGCTTACAAGTTCGCCTTCATTAAGCGTGACGGATACATTATTCAGTATTTGTCTGTTATCAAATTGAACAGAGATATTCTCCGCTTTTAATAATGCCATTTTTAACTCCTGACGTCAATAAAAGAATAACTATTTTGGAAGGTATTCATTGGTAAAGCCATAGCCCTCCGGAATTTCGCTTTCGCAGAGTCCGTTTTCATATACCCATGCAAAGAAGGAATCCCATCTTTCTGAATCAATAACGCCCCATTCTGCGGCGTCATCCTGATATTTATCTGCTAACCATTTCTGGCTTGCCGTGCAAAGTTCCAAATCCAGTCCTTCATTGGCTTCCACAAGTATTTTGGCTGCTTCCTCGGGATTCTCAATGGAATATTCATAACCCTTCTTTACAGCTTCAAGGAATTTCTTTGTGGTATCTGAATTCTCTGACATATATTCACTGTTGCCGATAATAACTGGGCTGTAGTAATCCAACTCATCGCCGTAATCTTTAAAGTAGAAAAAATTGGTTTCAACGCCCGCGAGTTCTGTGTTGACGCCGTCCCAGCCGTAGTAAATCCATACGGAATCAATACCGCTGTCAAAGGCACCCTGAATATTCTCTACATACTGCGGAATTAATTCAACCTCGTCCCAGTTTCCGTTGTCATCAGTGATTACTTTTTTCATAATTGCCTGTTCAATAGGCAGCTCCCATGTTGCATAGCTGTGACCGCATAATTCGGAAGGTGTGGTTATTCCCAATGCCTTAGGTGAAATAATTCCTGAGGTATTGTGCTGGATAATTGCTGCAACTGCCGTTATAGGAAGCTGTTCGTCCTCAGGTGCGGCAAATAAAGGAACAAGATAGTCCTGAAAGCTGATACCAAACTGTGCGGTACCTGAGCCGACTACTGCCTCAGCACCTGATTCAAGTGCCTCAATTATCTCAACCTCGATTCCTGCGTCCTCAAAATATCCGAGTTTGTCTGCAACATAGATTCCGGTGTGGTTGGTATTAGGTGTCCAGTCAAGTGCAATGGTGATTTTGGCAGTATCTGTTTTTTCAGAGGAGCTGTTTGAGCAGCCGCATACTGCGGATGTAAGCAAAACTCCCGTCATAGCCAGTAAAATTAAATTATTTTTTCTCATTATCAGTAGTCCTTTCCCATGGCATAACAAGCCATTTAATGACTGATACAAGCAGTATCAGCAGTAAGCTTACTGCGGCAATGAAAAATATTACCGCAAACATTTTGTCATAAGCAAAAGATTTACGTACCCTTGTCATGTACACTCCAAGTCCCTTTGTACCGCCGAGCCATTCGGAAATTACCGCCCCGACAATTGAATAGGAAACGGAAATCTTAAGTCCTGCGAAAAAATGGCTTAACGAAGCAGGGAGCTTTATGTGTATAAGCTGCTGAAAAGAATTTGCACCCATGGATTTCATTAATTTAAGTGAATCCTTATCCACGGAGGAAAAACCGTCAAGCAGACTGATTGTAATAGGGAAAAAAGTAGTAATTACAATCAGAATTATTTTCGGAAGGACTCCATAGCCGAACCACAGCAGAAGAAGCGGCGCTATTGCGATTGACGGAATTGTCTGTGACACAACAAGCAGCGGATATATACCGTTACGGATTATTGCGCAGGAATCCATTGCTATCGCAATTATAAAGCTTATGACAATTCCGATTGCAAGTCCTGCTGACGCTTCATAAATGGTAGTAAGACTGTGCCTGCACAGAATTGTAAAGTCCTCCCTTAGTGCACACCATACCTTTGCAGGACTTGGCATCATATACGATGGCATTATGCCCGATACGGACAGAAACTGCCATACAAGTATTATAAACAGTACTGCAAAAAAAGGCGGCAGAGCTTTTGATATGATTTTACCGGTAAATTTTTTGTTCATAATAAGCTCCTCTGTGAAAAATTTCGCTTATAAGGCCTTTTAAAGCGAAAAAAAGCCCCGGAAAATCCGAGGCTGGTAAGGCTGTATAGAAAATACACCATATTTATATTATGGTTATATACATCCCTACGCCGGCATTACCCGGATCAGGTACGAGACAAAATGTCTCAAGGGTCGAAGCATTATGGAAGCTTCCTCTCAGCCTGACTCATCAGGCTCCCCTAGCAAGAAGAAGTGTACATCTAAAAAAAATTCGTGTCAACAGAAATTTGTATGCAATTTCATTGTAATGCTCATACTTGCAATATTAACGGCTTCGTTTTATAATATACAAAATATGCATTTTTACAGAAAAAGGTATAGGAGGAGTATAATGTCAGAAAAACAATGCAATAAATCCGGCTGTACGTCACAGGATTGTAAGAATTGTGCACACAATCAGAATAGAGAAGAGAATATTAATTTTGAGAACTGCAATAATATAAAGAATGTTATTGGTATTGTCAGCGGTAAGGGCGGTGTAGGTAAATCAACCGTAACGGCGCTTATTGCAAGAAAACTTGCAAATGCAGGCTATAAGGTGGGAATCCTTGACGGGGACATCACCGGACCTTCAATTCCCAAGATGTTTGGACTTAGCGGAACAATCGAGGTTTCCAATTACGGAATGGAGCCTGCCGTTTCAGTTGAGGGCATTAAGGTTATTTCAATGAACCTGCTGCTGGACAATGAGGAAGACCCTGTAGTATTCAGAGGCCCGATTCTTGCTTCGGCAATTAACCAGTTCTGGAATGAGGTTAACTGGGGAGAGCTTGACTATCTTCTGGTAGACATGCCTCCGGGAACGGGAGATGTTCCGTTAACCGTATATCAGTCGCTGCCTGTAACAGGTATCGTTATTGTTACATCTCCTCAGGAACTTGTACAGATGATTGTAATGAAAGCATACAACATGGCTGAGAAGATGAATATTCCTGTACTTGGACTGGTTGAGAACTACAGCTACTTTGAATGTCCTGACTGCAATAAGAGATATAATATTTTTGGTACAAGTCATATTGAGGAGCTTGCAGCGGATTTGGGAACAGAGATAATTGCGAGACTGCCTATTATTCCTGAGGCGGCAAGAATGGCTGATGACGGAGTGGATGGTTTTGATACGATTGAGGTTAATTTAGAGCCTATAACCGGAAGATAATAGGGAGGATTGAATTGTTATGAAGAAAGAAAGTATCGGAATCACGATTTGGAGAGTATTGTATCCAGTGCTTATATTCCTCGGAGTTGATACCTTATTGACGGCGATAGTTATGTATGGTTATATGGGTTATGAGATTTATAATATGGGTATGGACACATTTGCTAATTTGGATTCGGAGGCCCTTAAGGTGATAACGCAGGAGCTTACGGAGAAAATAATGAATTTCACATACGCAAATTCACTTTATATAACCATTGCAAGAAGTGTAATTGTTGTACCAATCTTTTTTGTACTTATGAATAAGGATGTTAAGAGGGATAAGAAATACGGCAGATATAGTGAATATACACCTTATAACAAACTGTTCCTTTTAGTGCTTCCGGTTCTTGGAATTGTTGCGGCACTTTCTTTTAATCATGTAGTAATGATGGGACTTGAGATGCTTCAGGATTTCATTAACTGGCTTTTAAGGGCAGTTGCAAGCAATGAGTTCAATATAGATTTATTTAAGAGCTTTAATGAAACCTCTGAAATTGTCTACTCAGGCAATCTGTTTGTACAGATTCTTGCAACCTGTATAGGAGCACCTTTTGCTGAGGAACTGCTGTTTCGAGGACTTGTTTATAAGAGAATGAGAACAAAATTTAATATACTTCCGTCAATGATTTTCTCTTCATTGATTTTTGGTGCGGTACATGGAAATATTGTTCAGTTTGTATATGCATTTCTGATTGGACTGATTGTTGCTTTTATTTATGAGAAGTTCAAAACAATATGGGCACCGATTATTTTCCACGCAGGAGCAAACCTGCTCTCAATTCTTTTTACTTATATTCTGGGAGAGGACGGAATAGGACTTCCTCTCTACGGTTATGTATTGGTTACGATAATTGAGCTGGCAGTTGTATTATTTTTGGTATTATTACTGGAGAAGAAGGTTAACAGACAGGAAATTGAGCCACAGAAGGCAGAAGAGATTTTTAAGGAGCAGAATGCATGAAGAAATTATTATCAGTAGCAGTACCTTGCTATAATTCGCAGGATTACATGAGAAAATGTATCGATTCGCTTTTGGAGGGCGGGCACGAAATGGAAATCATCATTGTTGATGATGGTTCAACGGATTCCACGGCAGAGATTGCAGATTCATATGCTGAGAGATTTCCGGATGTCTGTAAGGTTGTTCATCAGGAGAACGGCGGTCACGGCGAGGCTGTTAATACTGGACTTGCCAACGCAACAGGACATTTTTTCAAGGTTGTGGACAGTGATGATAAGGTAAGCAAGGAAGCACTTTTGAAGCTGTTGGAGATTATGCGCAGAACAGTTGAGAATAAAAAAAGGCTGGATATGCTTATTTCCAATTATGTGTATGATAAACAGGGAGAGAAACGTAAGAAGATTATCAAATATACTTCAGTACTTCCTGTGGATACTTATTTTACGTGGGATGATACGGGCCGCTTCCTGCAGTCACAGAATATTTTAATGCATTCGGTAATTTACCGTACTGCTTTATTGAAGGAATGCGGACTTAAGCTTCCTGCACATACTTTTTATGTGGACAGTATTTTTGTGTTCCAGCCATTGCCATTTGTCAAGGTAATGTATTATGCGGATGTTAATTTTTACTGGTATTTTATCGGTCGTGAGGACCAGTCAGTGCATGAAAATGTTATGATTAAAAGATATGACCAGCAGATATTGGTAAACCGGCTTCTTATTGATATTTATTGTGAGGATGTACCTAAACATAAGAAATGTGAGCGGTATATGCGTAATTATCTCCAGATGATTACGGCAGTTTCAACGGTGCTTGCCCATATATCCGGAGATGAGGAAATGATTCGCAAGAAGGATGAGCTGTGGGCGTATCTTAAGGAGAGCGACGAGCGTCTTTATCGTAAGGTAAGGCATGCTGCAATAAGTATCGGAACGAATATTCCGGGTAAGGGCGGAAGTAAAATCGCGGTTACCGGTTACAGAGTATGTAAGAAAATTTTTAAATTTAACTAGAAAAATGGACTGTTACAAAATTTTACTTTGCAACAGTCCATTTTTAAGTGAATGATTTATCAGATGTTCTTTGGTGTATATTCATTAAAGTTATACAGCCATTTTGTCTTGTAAATTAACGGATACATAACTCCTGCAATTACAAAAGAAATGAGTACGTCATATACTGAATGCTGTTTAAGGAACAGTGTTGATAAGATAATTACTACTCCTATTACAGAAACAATTATTTTCACCGGGTTATGGAATCTGCCAAAGGTCTTGGATTCAAATACCGCAATAACAACAATCAGTGTATTTAATACATGCAGGCTTGGCAGCACGTTTGTCGAGGTATCACTTGAGTAGAGCATTTTAACAAGGTCGGTACAGAAGTTATCTCTTGCAAATTCTGTCGGTCTCGGATTATCAAGTCCGTTAGGATATGCGGAAAAGCAGATAACTGCAATGGTTATTCCGAATATAAGGAAAAATCCCATTCGTATACATTCTCCCTGTGACTTGAAGAAAAACCATGCTGCGGCAAGTGCTACAAACATAAACCAGAAATAATACGGAATGATAAAATATTCACAAAACGGTATTTTGTCATCAAGTGCACAGTGGATAACATTATAATTGTAGGAATCATTAATTGTTCTTTCTAAATAACTAAAGCATGGCATATAAAAGAAGCCATATAAAATTAACAGGGCATGTCCCCATTTTTTTAAAAACGCTTTCATAAAAAAATCCTTTCATATATTTTTAGGGATTATAACACATCAAGTTATTTTTTTACAAGTATTGCCTATATTTTTTTGATTGTTTACAAAAAAACATCAGTGAGTTAAAATTGTTTTTAAGGTTACATAAGAGGCAAGGAGATACGGTTTTGAGATTAATAATAAGAAATTTAACTAAGAGTATATCCAATGAAATGATTCTTAATAAGGCTTCATATTCGTTTGAAGCCGGTAAAATATATGGAATATGTGCAAAGGAGGCTTCGCATCTGGCGGTTCTGCTTCGCTGTATCAGCGGAGAGGAGCGTTTTGACAGGGGATATATCCGCATCAGGAATGGAGCGTCAGAACATAAAATAGGCTACAATGATGTTTGTCTCTTATATGAGAACTCGCCTTTTATTGAGATGATGACGGGAAGGGAATTTGTCAGGTATTATATGGAGCTCCATAAATGTGAGTACAGAGGGGCTGATGAACTTATGGACCTGATTGGATTTCCGTCAAAGGAAAGGGACTGCCTGATAAGGGATTATTCAGGAGCACTTTTAAAAAGGCTTCAGATATTATGTATGTATATATGGGGACCCGCGATTATTCTTATGGAGGAACCATTTGAGACTGTCAGGGGCAGCGAAGCTGATGATTTGAAAAAGCCGGTTAAGGAACTTGCAAAGAATCATATTATAATTATTTCATCGTCTGATTCAGATAAAATAAAGTCGTTTTGCGATGAAGTGCTGTTTCTTAATGATGGTGTACTGTGCGGTTTGGAGGAAAATAATGATTAAATCACTTCGTCAGATGTATAAAGCGTCCTTTATAACGGGTGCTAATACATTAATCAGTGTTCTGTGTAAAATGCCGGTATTTAACAGGCGTGTTAATGAGGAAGCATATGCTAAGTCTAAAACAGGCTTTGGTATAGCATATATTATATTGAAATATATATTTGAATTTATTAAAAAGATACTTTTTGTGCTCGTATTTATGCTTGTGCCGCAATTACTTTTTTCAAAATGGATGACAGCAGGTAAGACCGGCTTTGAGCTTGAGAACTGCTATGTGTATTTTGGAATTGTATTGTGCGGAATCTGCGGTTCAATTGTAAAATCCGAGGTGTTCAATAATGATGAACATTCCTTTGGAATGCTGAAAATAATGCATGCCAATCCGAAGGCTTATTTCAGAATGAGACTGCTTTCACGGGTTCTTTTGGAATTTCCGGCATTCTGGCTTGCGTTTTCGGTATGCGGAATGAATTTCTTTAAGGCGTTCTATCTGACGATAGTAATTATGCTCGGAAGATTTGCCGGTGAGACACTTAACATACTTATTTTCAGGGTTACACATAAGTCTTTTTCGGATATGAGGGGAACCAATGTATTTGTTATGCTGGCTTCTCTTATTCTGGCTTATTTTATTCCGTATATAAGAGGCTGTGTTCCTGCGGCTTATAATCTTGTGTTCAGTACACTGTGGCTTCCGGTTATCCTTATTGCCGGCAGTCTGATGATTTATTATGTATGGAATTACCGCAGCTATGCCAAGATTGCATTAAGAGTCTATACTGAGAAATATTTTGAGGTAGATGATAATGAGCCGTTTACGGTTAAGGAAAGTGTTAAGGAGACCGTAAAGGAAGCGGAGTACGATACTGACAGCATACCCGTGGGTGTTAATGCCGCCGATTATGCCGGTAAAATGTTTTTTACAAAGAATACTGGCTTGATTAAAAACGGTATGATTACACGCTCTCTTATAATCCTCGGAGTTTTAATTGTTGTTGTAGTGGCTGCCGCAATGGGCAAAAGGGACATTATTTATAAAGTAATTTCTTATTCAATGCCTGTAATGGTGTTTATAATGTATGCAATGTCCAGAGGCAGGATTATGTGCAGGGAACTTTTCTATGAATGTGATTATAAGCTGATGAAGAAGGGGGCCTTTAAGGACAGGGAATTTATATTCCAAAGCTTTGTAACAAGACTTAAATATATGGCAGTGATTGATTTAATTCCTGCTGCTTTTCTTGCATTTGTATATTTAATTGCAGGTTTCCTTGCAGGAAGAGAGGAAAGTGCAGTCACGGTTGCATCCGTATGTGTCGGAATTATAGTTTTAAGTCTGATTTTTTCTGTTTATAATATTTTTATGTACTATTTATGCATGCCATTTTCTGAGAATGAGGAGCATGTTGACACGAATGCAGGCTCAATCATGTACAGAGTGGTTAATATCGGAATGTATGTAGGCTGCTATTTCTGTATTTTCATAAATACAACGGCATTGTACTTTACTTTGGCGGCCGGCTTGGTTTTTGCGGTACTGTTGTCTGTTGCTGCAACAATTATTGCATTTAACGGACACAGAACCTTCCATTTGAAGGGGTAGTTGATTATATCAGGAGGGATTTATATGAGAAAACGAATTCTTGGTTGTGTTGTTATAGGCTCACTTGCTTTGTGCGTTTATGGCTGTAATGGACATGTGTCAGCAGGGAATAATCCCGATAACACGGAGCCAACTGAGGAGGAGCAGACGAATCCGAGTATTTTTGACAATATTATTGCGGGAGAGTCAGTTAATGAAATAAACTCGTTGTTTGATTTTACCGGACTTTTAAAGCAGGAGGAGTATACACTTATTACAGCCTGTCCGTATGATGAAAATGAGCTTCTTGCAGTATATACATCCGGTAAAGGGGCGTTAGTTAAGTCTTTTGACATTTCAAACGGTGATGAGGAACTTGATATTGAAATGTCTGATATTACCGTGTCGGATACTGCGGTCATAAATGCGGTTAATGAGGATTTTGCATATATTTTGGATATCGCCGGCAGAAATTTAATATATCTGGATTTACATGACAAGAGCTGCAGTGTTATTGAACTTGAAGAGACACCTGACAGTATTGCAGTGATGGGTGAGGGCGAGCAGGTTTTCTATACTTTGCCTGATGACTGCAATGTATATCAGTATACAAAGGAAACGGGCAACAGAATTTCTGTATTCGACGCATATGGCCTGGTTGACAGTATTCAGGTAAAATATGTTGTCGGAGGTACTAATACTCTGATTGTTAAAGTCGATTCCGATAATTATTCAGGTTATGCAAGCCTTAGTCTTGAACTGCAGGAGTTGAGTCCGCTTGAAGATATGACGGGTGAGATTCTTTACAGCGGGGATGAATATGTATATACATCTGTTGATAAGGAAGCAGCTATAGTTATCTATAACCCTATGACGCCGAGACTTCTTAAGGAGTTCTACCTTGAAGATGTTAAAGAACTGCAGGATATACATTTATTTAAAGATACATCTTATCTGGTTACCAAGGTCGAAAGCAGTAAGGAAACAGTAATAAGACTGTATAATATAGATAAGGGTATTATGGAAAATATGCTGACGCTTGATGCTTCGCAGGATATTTCAGATATTAAATTCTGTACCGAAACCAATAATGTTATAATTGAGCTTTCGGACACAAAAGAGGGCCGCAGAATATTGATTTGGAATACGGAAATAATAGATAAAATAATAGAATAAAAAAATTTTAAAAAAGTAGTTGACAAATCATGGGTTTTAATAATATAATGGTCAAGCGGGTTGCAAAAAAGCCCGCTTGTGACATGGGATCTTAGCTCAGCTGGGAGAGCATCTGCCTTACAAGCAGAGGGTCACAGGTTCGAGCCCTGTAGGTCCCATATCTTTCAAAATTATATATGGCGGAGTAGCTCAGCTGGCTAGAGCACACGGTTCATACCCGTGGTGTCAGGGGTTCAAGTCCCTTCTCCGCTACTGTTAGAACCTCAACATATAATGTTGAGGTTTTTGAATTTATAGGAAATTTCGTTGTTTTTTAATTATATAGGAGGTAATATATGCGAATCGGAACAGGTTATGATGTTCATAAATTAGTTGAGGGCAGGGATTTAATTCTAGGAGGTGTCAATATTCCGTATGAAAAGGGTCTGCTTGGCCATTCGGACGCAGACGTTCTTATACATGCAGTTATGGATGCACTTCTCGGCGCAGCGGCACTTGGAGATATAGGGCAGCATTTTCCTGACAGTGACGAGAAGTATAAAGGCATTTCCAGTGTTAAGCTTCTTGAGCATGTAGCAAAGCTGCTTGAAGACGGGCATTATGTAATAGAAAATATTGACAGTACAATTATTGCGCAGAGACCAAAGCTTATGGCATATATTCCGGCAATGCGCGAGAATATTGCAAAAGCACTTGGAATTGAGCTTTCACAGGTGAGCGTAAAAGCAACTACCGAGGAAGGTCTTGGCTTCACCGGTGCAGGTGAGGGCATAGCAGTGCAGGCAGCTGCACTGCTTACAACGGTTGAGAACTATGTGTATGCGGATGTTATGAATGAAGCAGACAAATGTAGCGGCTGTAACGGCTGCGGTAAAAGATAAACTTTTCCTGTTGACAAATTTTGAAATAATGCATATTCTAAGATATATAATTGATTTTTATAAAGACTGTGACGGAGAGAAGTACGGATTTAATCAGTCTCAGAGAGGGAATATCGTTGGCTGAGAGTATTCCTGATGTTGAACTTCCGGAAATGCACTCCTAAGTCGGGCGGAGGAATTACAGTATTCTGCCACGGGTTGCGCCGTTATACGTTTATGAGATTTTTCTATAGAAAGATGAATCAGAGTGGAACCGCGGAAGATATTCGCCTCTGTAAGGGGCATATCTTCCTTTTTTTACGCAAAGCGTTGTATAACGAATGCGACATTTTAGGGAGGCGGACATGAAATTCAGACAATTCGTAAAAGAGCAAATCGAACTGATTAAAGACAGGGACCCTGCGATGAAGGAGGATAAGGAGGTTTTTCTGTATCCGAGCTTCTGGGCAATATGGGAGTATCAAAGAGCACATAAGTATTATTTAAAAGGTAAATTTTATAAAGCAAGAAAAATTTCCCAAAGGGCAGCAAGGAAAACCGGAATAGAGATTCATCCGGGTGCTACGATTGGCAAAGGGCTGTTTATCGACCATGGTCATGGAGTGGTAATCGGAGAGACAACGATTATCGGTGATAATGTGACAATCTATCAGGGCGTGACTCTGGGAGGAACCGGTAAGGAGCACGGAAAAAGACATCCGACAATTGAGGATAATGTTATGATAAGTACCGGAGCCAAGATTCTCGGCTCATTTACAATCGGAGCAGGCTCCAAGATAGGTGCCGGCTCGGTAGTTCTTGATGAAGTACCGCCTAACTCAACGGTAGTCGGTATTCCGGGACGAATTGTTAAATGTAATGATGTTCGAATGCCGAACGCAGACCTTGACCAGATTCATCTTCCTGACCCTGTATTGAATGATATCAATATGCTGAAGGAAGAAAACGAGCATTTGAAGCAGATTATTGCAGAACATATAGAAAGTGAAGAGAAAGCAAAGGAGTAAAATACAATGGAAAACAAAGTAACTTTATTTAATACACTTACAAGAAAAGTTGAAAAATTTATACCGAATGAGGATGGCAAGGTTGCAATGTATACCTGCGGACCTACAGTATATCATTTTGCACATATCGGAAATTTAAGAAGCTATATTATGGAGGATGTTCTTGAAAAAACACTCCGTTATGTAGGCTATGATGTAAAACGTGTTATGAATATTACTGACGTAGGGCATCTTACAAGTGATGCAGACACCGGCGAGGATAAAATGCTTAAGGGTGCCAAAAGAGAGCACAAGACGGTAATGGAAATTGCACAGTTCTATACGGATGCTTTTTTCTTAGATTGTGAAAAACTTAACATTAAAAGACCTGACGTTGTTGAGCCGGCAACCAACTGCATAGATGAATTTATCCATATGGTAGAAACACTTCTTGAAAAGGGTTATGCTTATGTTGCAGGGGGCAATGTGTATTTTGACACCTCGAAGCTTCAGGACTACTATGTTTTCTCAAGCCAGAGTGAGAAGGAGTTAATGGTTGGTGTGCGTGATGATGTTAACGAGGACACCAATAAGAAAAATAAAGCGGATTTTGTACTTTGGTTTACTAAATCCAAATTCGATAATCAGGAACTGAAGTGGGAAAGCCCTTGGGGTGTCGGATATCCGGGCTGGCATATTGAATGTTCATGTATCAGTATGAAGCATTTGGGCGAATATATGGATATTCACTGCGGCGGTGTGGATAATATTTTCCCTCACCATACCAATGAAATAGCACAGAGTGAGTCCTACCTTGGACATAAATGGTGCAATTACTGGTTCCATATTCATCATCTGAATGACAAATCAGGCAAGATGAGTAAGTCGAACGGGGAATTTTTAACAGTATCCCTTCTTGAACAGAAGGGCTATGACCCATTGGTATATCGTCTTTTCTGCCTCCAGTCACATTACAGAAAACCATTGGAATTCTCCTATGAAGTAATGGACAATATGGCAGCAGCATATAACAAGCTTGTTAAAAAGATTGGTGAGCTTAAAGAGGACGGAGATGTTGATAATGAAGGTTTTGCTGAATACAGAGAGAAATTCGAAGCAGCACTTGCCAATGATATCAATACTTCATCTGCAATTACCGTAATCTATGATGTATTAAGAAGTGATTTGAATGACGCTACCAAGCTTGCACTTGTTAAGAGTTTTGACGAGGTGCTCTCACTTAACCTTACAAGAGCATTCACCGAAGAGAAGGAAACCGTTGATTCAGAGCTTGAGAGCTATATCCTTGCAAAGATTGAGGAGAGAAAAGCAGCAAAGAAGGAAAAAGATTTTGCAAAGGCTGACGCAATCAGGGATGAGCTTGCAGCAAAGGGAATCCAGATTAAGGATACCCGTGAAGGCACGGTTTGGGAGATTGTAAAATAATGTTTGATGAAATGTCAAAGGCATTTGACCTTAATGATGTAAATGTTTCGGAGTATTCACCGCTTACCCTTGCATATATCGGAGACTGCGTTTATGAACTGATAATCAGAAGCAGATTGGTATATCAGGGGAATGCTCCGGTTAATAAGCTTAATAAAAAGGCGAGTGACCTTGCCAAGGCAAAAACACAGGCAGATATGATAGAAAGCATTATGTCTGAGCTCACGGAAGAGGAAGAGGCTGCTTACAGACGCGGCAGAAACGCTCATTCCTTTACCAAGGCGAAAAATGCGACAACGAGTGAATACCGTAAGGCAACGGGCTTTGAAGCGCTTATCGGGTACCTGTATCTGCAAAAGCGTTTTGAGCGGATAATGGAAATTGTACAAATGGGATTTAAGGCTATAGGTGAAATTAAATGAGATATACTGAATTTACAATTGAAGGAAGAAATGCAGTTCTTGAAGCATTCCGTTCCGGCAAAACAATAGACAGGCTGTATGTTCTTGACGGATGTAAGGACGGCCCGGTTCTTTCTATAATAAGAGAAGCGAAGAAAGGCAATACGCTTATACAGTTTGTTGCAAAGGAAAGGCTTGACCAGATGTCACAGACAGGACATCATCAGGGCGTTGTTGCAAATGCTGCCGCCTATGAATATGCAGAGGTTGAGGATATTCTGAATGCAGCAAGGGATAAGGGGGAGGCTCCGTTTATTTTTATCCTTGACGGAATTGAGGACCCTCATAACCTTGGGGCAATTATAAGAACTGCAAACCTTGCAGGAGCACATGGTGTAATTATCCCGAAAAGACGTGCCGTAGGTCTTACGGCAACCGTTGCAAGAACTTCTGCCGGTGCGTTGAATTATACTCCTGTTGCCAAGGTTACTAATATTGCAAATACGATTGAAGACTTGAAGAAGGAGGGTCTTTGGTTTGTATGTGCAGACATGGACGGAGAAACCATGTATAAGCTTGATTTGAAGGGACCTGTCGGTCTTGTAATAGGCAATGAGGGAGAGGGCGTAAGCCGCCTTGTAAAGGAGAAATGTGATTTTGTGGCTTCAATTCCAATGAAGGGAGATATAGATTCTCTTAATGCTTCGGTAGCTGCAGGCGTACTGGCTTATGAAATAGTAAGGCAGAGAATGATATAAGAGGTGTTAAATGTCCAAAAAAGACACATACAATAAAATGTCCGATGAAGAGCTTGTTCTCCGTTACCATGACGGGGACAATGCTGCTGCGGATTATCTGGTTGAGAAATATAAAAATCTTGTGCGAATGCGTGCAAGAGCATATTTTCTTGTAGGTGCCGATAATGACGATTTGATTCAGGAGGGCATGATTGGACTGTACAAGGCAATACGTGATTATAACCCTGACAAGGGCGTTGTTTTTATGGTGTTTGCGTCATTGTGTATTAACAGACAGATAATGACGGCTGTTACTTCCTACAACCGACAGAAGAATGCACCGCTCAACACATATATATCCCTTGACACTCCCGTTACGGACGAGCTTGGCGAGGACGCAGTTCTGTCGGATGTTATTGCGTCAGAGGATGAACGCAATCCGGAGGAGCTGTTTATTGCCAAGGAACAGTCGGGACAGCTTATTACGAGAGTTTTTGAAAGCCTCAGTAAAATGGAGCGTCAGATTCTTGAATTATATGTTGAGGGTATGAGTTATGCCGAAATCGCTGCAAGCCTTAATAAAACCACTAAGGCTGTCGATAATGCGATTCAGCGTATCAGAAATAAAATAAATTCAATCCGCAGATAAAAAAATCCAAAAAATAGTTGCGGAAATCTGTTTTTTATGGTAGATTATATCTCGGACTTGCTACTATGGCTCAGTCGGTAGAGCGTCGCCTTGGTAAGGCGGAGGTCACGGGTTCGATTCCCGTTAGTAGCTTGGAGAATGACTTTAAAGGCTTTTTGCTTTTAAAGTCATTTTTTTTACCAATTGTTAGTGTATAATTTTAATTGGCAAAAATAAAGGGAAGAAGCAAAATACCTCTTCCCAGTCATACAGTTTTTCTTTATGATGTTAACGACCAAGAAAACATGTAAAGGAGACTGTATGATGATTACTATTGTAGAGGAAA
>JBGVLM010000037.1:0-16061 GCA_045124255.1 Butyrivibrio sp.
TTATAATACTGTTCTTTGAAGTCTGGCTATTGCGAGGCTTATTAATGATATCTTTTTTTCTATAAATCATACATTTTCTTGCTTATATGTTGCATCACATGTTCCACGGCTTACATTTTTCGCATTTTGCGGAAACTCAAAATAAAAAAGCCCTTGTAAAGTTCTAAAAAATCTCTTGCAATTCCAACCACATTGTGTTAACATAATCAAGCACGCGGATGTGGCGGAATGGCAGACGCAGCAGACTCAAAATCTGCCGGTGGTGACATCGTGTGGGTTCAAGTCCCACCATCCGCACTATATAACCGAAGACCTTATAACTGGTCTTCGGTTTTTTCATTCTATAACAAACCGCTTAAAGCAGTACACGCCTTCTATAAAGTAAAAATACCATAACACAAAATTACTTTGCGTTACGGTATTAATTCACACTATGTTCCGTGGCATGCATACAGCTAATAATATTTCCTGTTGCCCCAAAGCCCTGCTTTCTTAAGCTCCTGATATTCTCTGTATGCTCTCTCTAAGATTTGACGCTCATTGGCAAATTTAAGCAAATGATACGCCTCATGGTACTTATAAAACCCGGAATCCTCAAAGAATTCCTCCTTCTGCGGTTTACTGAAATAACTGCCCGCCATCATCAGATACCAGTGGACATCTTTCTCTACAGTATCATTAGGAATTGAAAAGGAATACTGGCTCTTTCCAATATACTTGATTATCTCAGCTTCAACTCCGGATTCTTCCTTAACCTCACGTAAAGCCGTTTCCTTATATTCTTCACCCGGCTCCACCGTTCCCTTTGGGAGTACCCACCCTTCATACTTATTCTTAAAATTCTTGTATAATAGAAGGATTTTTCCTCGAAAAATTACCACACCCCCACAGCTCGTTGCTTCAACCATTGCAATTCCTCCTGTTCGGTGTGTCACTATTGACTAATTTAAAGTATACACCTAATAACAGGATATATCAATGTAAATTTTTTCTTATCGTGAATAATAGAAATCATAAATTTCCCTGGCTGCACTGGCAGCATTGGTAGTCTGTCCGGCACCGCCCTCTAACACAACGACCACCACGATTTCAGGATTTTTTACAGGCGAATAGCTGACAAAAAGAGAATGCTCATATCCCTGTGTTCCGTACTGTGCAGTTCCGGATTTGGCGGCAACGGAATAATCAGAGTCTCCGAACAGCCAGTCAAAGCTTGTATTAACAACACTTTCCATTGCACTTCCTATCAGCTTTGCCTCTTCCTCCGTCATAAGATTACCATAAGCCTTACTTTTAAACTGCTTTACAAGCTTCCCATCAGCACTTACAACACTGTCAAGCATATACGGTGACATCAATTTGCCGTCATTGGCAATGGCACTGCATATAAGAGCAAGATGCACCGGCGTAACAAGGGTTTTACCCTGACCGAATGCAGTCTGGGCAGTCTCCCATTCCGAAGAATCCTCCGACAGAACAAACTGGCTTTCGCTATACTCCATATTCAACGGCAGTTTTGAATTAAACAGCAGCTCCTCCGCCGTATTCCTGTATTTTGTTTTATTAAGTCCAAGTCCTATATTAATAAAAGAACCGTTACATGAATTCGCAAGTGACTGCACCAGATTCTGTTCGCCATGCACACGTCCCTGTGAGCAGGAAATTGTATTTTCTCCAAGAAGGAATTTACCGGTACAATTATAACTGTAATCCGTATAGGTATCCGGATTCTCCCTGATATATTCCAGCATTGTAACAAGCTTAAAAGTTGACCCCGGCGGATACAGCCCCTGTGCTGCCCTGTTTAAAAGCACGGTGCTTTCGCTGTCAGAAATGATACTTTCCCAGTCAGAAGCAATTGTATTAGGATTATAGTCAGGTGTTGAAACCATTGTAAGTATCCTGCCCGTTGACGGCTCCATAATTACCACTGAACCGATGTTTGAGCCAAGAGCCTGATAGGCAGCCTTTGACAACTCAATATCCAGTGTTGTGACAACATTGTCCCCGCTGTCCTTTTTGCCCGTTAAATCATTACTTATTCTGGTCCAGATATTATCATTGGAGGTAAGCATGTAATATGCCGCCGTATTCTCCAGTCCGCTTCCGCCATTGCCCGTATAACCGATAACATGGGATAAAAGATTATCATTAGGATAATATCTTGTCTCATTGCCCTCCTCATCCGTAACCGTTGCAGCAAGCACACTTCCGTCCGAAGCAAGCAAAGAGCCCCTTACAACTTTTTTAGAAAGAATTTCCTGTCTTTTGTTGTAGGAATTATTAATTATGTCATTGCCCTTTGTTATGCTAAAATGAATCAGATATGCTATCATTCCGACAAATACCGCAAGAAACATACATGTAGCAATTAAAATATTTCTGTTTGTAGGATTTTTAATTGTATTATGCTTCATCAACCGTTTCCTCCACAGCTTCCGATGTCTTTGAATCCAAAATAAAAACCGCCTGAACAATCGCAAACATTATTATTGAGCTCACTATAGAGCTTCCGCCATAGCTTACAAAAGGAAGCGTAACGCCCGTTGACGGAATAAATTTAATCACTCCTCCGATTGTCAGAAAGCACTGGAATATGTATAATACGCCAAAGCCCACTGCTATAAGCTTATAAAAATCATCCTTAACCCTCGCTGCAACCCTCATAATTCCGATAAACGAACTGAAGCATACAAGTATAATGCAGATTGCAAAAATCAGTCCGAATTCCTCCGCGATTGCCGCAAACACAAAATCCTTTGCAACTACCGGAATCCTGGTAGGAAGTCCCTCATACAGTCCTATGCCGAACAGTCCTCCGGTTCCGATTGCAAACAGGGACTGGGTTATCTGATAACCCTTATCATCTATTACTGACCATGGGTCAAGCCACGCAACAACCCTTGTCTTAACATGTCCGACAAACTTATATGCCAGAACCGCAGCCGCACTTCCTGACAAAAATCCTGCAATAAGATATCTGAACCTGCCTGTTGCAATGAACAGCATAATTATATAAACAACGAATAAAATAAGTCCTGCCCCGAGGTCATTTGACAGAATCAGCACAATAACATGCAGTGCCGCAAAAACCGCCGAAACCACAACATTTGCAAAGCCCCTTTTAGACAGCATTCCCGCAAGAAAAAGCACATATAAAAGCTTTACAAATTCTGACGGCTGAATTGAAAATAAGCCTACCGTAATTGACAGATTGGCACCAAATGAGGTTTTGCCAAGAATCAGCGTAACACCAAGAAGCAGGACTCCTGTCACCGCCATTATATATCTTGACCCGGTAAAAAATCTTTTGTGCTTCATAATATGCGGAACGAAAAATGACGCAGCCGTTGCAATTACAACTATAATAAACTGCTTCAGGGCATTATTGGGTGCCAGCCTGAATGCCATTATAAAACCAACCGATAAAAGCATTATCATATTATTAAGCAGCAGATTTGAGCATTGCGGATATATTGTTCTGTACAATGCAATTGTTGCCGCCCCGTAAATAATCTCAAGCAGTATTATGACAAAAAAGCTGA
Source organism: Butyrivibrio sp. (assembly GCA_045124255.1). Taxonomy (GTDB): domain Bacteria; phylum Bacillota; class Clostridia; order Lachnospirales; family Lachnospiraceae; genus Eshraghiella. The sequence continues at coordinate 3,546 of JBGVLM010000037.1, forward strand.
GATTTTCTGTGTTATACAGCACTATAGCACTGCATATTGTAAAAAAGACTGCCGTAAAAACATTCTGTACATTGCTTACAATCCGGTTCTCCCTGATTCTGAAGCTGAAATATACATAAAACAGCATAATAAATATCATAATATATCTTGAAATATTTAAAAGTATTTCTGACATTATTCAACTCCTCTTGTAAAATGCCCTCTCGTAAATTCCCCGGGTGGATTAATTTCTGATATTTCACCTTCAAGCAGCGCCTTGTAATCCGAAACATACTTATAAACCATTTCATCCGTCTCGTCGGTAAAGCATAATGCAGCCCTTGCAGGCCTTATCTTCTTCAGTGCCGTTATTTTGTCCTGAAGGAAAACAGGAACACTGTTATATATTACATTATAGCAGTACTGACAGCCGGCAATATACGGCAGAACTGCACCCTTTCTGTCCGTTATTGTTCCGATTGATGAATCAGGTTTGTGGCATTTTCCACAGCTCTTATCAATACAGTTTGCAGAAACCATCAAAGGTATTCGTCCATATATAATTAATTCACCCTGCGGATTCTTAAGGTGCAGCAATTCCTTTTCATTAAGCTCCACAGGATAGGTAAGCCCGTCAAAGCCCTGTTCCATAAGCACATTAACCGCCAAATCATTAAAACCGTATACACTGTAATCTCCGACCCTGATTCCTTCAATCCGGTTATCTTTCAAATATTGAAGTTCGGACATATTTCTGATATAAAAACCATCAAAAGCCATTTTGCGAAGCTTTTGGGGCTCATCAAGAATTCCTTTGAAGCCATTCTTAAATATACGCGGCATACCATAGAAGCACATGACATTATTTCTATGACACGCTTCAATTATATGTTCGATATCCTCAGCTGACACAAGCTCGCATTCAATACATATTCTGTCAGCCCCTGCTTTTATTGCAGCATGGGCCTGGGACACACTGACAACTCTGGCTGTAATTTCTTTTCCAAAATATTTCTCATTGTCAATGTCATAATTAACCTTACATGCCACTCTTTTGTATTTTGAAAGTCTGAGCTCTGTAAGTTCTGCAGCAGCCTGTCTTCTAAGCTCATTAAGCACCTTGTTGGATATAAAAATATCCTCATCCATTATAATGTCTGTTTTATCAGGTAAATAATCCGTATTTCCGAATTTTGTTATCTGCTTTAAGACATCCTCATAAGACATTCCCTTATTACGTGCCTCCTCAACAATGCCTCCGCTTACACACACACTGTTCCCCTCAGCATCATCAATGCACATAATAGCATTACGGTTTTTCAAAAGAGTTACGGATATATTAATTTTTTCTTTCATTTGCTTATTAACATATAAGCCGTTTATCTCTTTTTCAAAATTCTCCTTTGCCTCAAGGGACTTTGATGATTTATTGGCATTGGCAAGCATTTCCCTGCCGTTATGCATTACATAATAGCCATTTGTCATGCCTCCCCTGTCAAAGAGCATAAGAAGCTTCTCCCTGTCGGCTTCATCAACCCTGTAGCCATTTCTGCCGTTTTGCAGATATCTGTCAACATATTTTCGGTAAATTGCGGTAACACCTGCCGCATATTCAGAACTTTTCATTCTGCCCTCTATTTTCAGGGAAAAAACACCTGCTTCAAGAATATCAGGAAGTATATCCAATGTACACAAATCCTTAAGACTTAAAATATTCCCCTCTGAAAACTCCAGTCTGCACGGCTGGGCACAGCGTCCCCTGTTGCCGCTTCTGCCCCCGATAAAGCTGCTCATAAGGCACATTCCGGAATAACAGTAGCACAAAGCACCATGCACAAAGCATTCAATATCCAAATCCGTATTGCTGCGGATTAACCTGATATCTTCAAGTGACAGCTCCCTTGCAGGAACTATTCTTGTAACATTATACTGTTTAAGGAAATCACAATAAGCAGAATCCGTTATTGTCATCTGGGTGCTTGCATGAAGCTCCATATCAGGAAAATTATCGTGTATAAATTTCATTACTCCGTAATCCTGGACAATTATCCCGTCAAGCCCCGCCTCATAAAAAGGCCTGATATACTGATAAAGATTATTAAATAATTCATTATTCTTAAGCAGTGTATTAACTGTAAGATATACCCTTTTTTTGTGAATATGGGCATAATTAATCGCATTAATTACCTCTTCCTCACTCAGGTTTCCGGCATAGGCTCTTGCGCCGAACATGGCTCCGCCAAGATATACCGCGTCCGCCCCTGCATTAATTACGGCAGCAAAGGTCTCATAACTTCCTGCCGGTGCCAGAATTTCAACTCTCGTTTTTTTCATTTCAAACCTCATATAATTATTATTCAAAAACCGCCGAAGCTTAGGCTACTCCGGCGGTATATAATCAAAATTATCTGTGCATGTCCTCAAGCTCTGTTTCAAGCCTGACTATTGTCTTCTGATTCTCATTAAGCTCACTCTTAATCTGATTAATCTCCTGATTCGCTGAATCAAGCTTAATCTGTGCTGCAATAAGCTCATGCTTAAGGTCATAAATCTCCTTATCCTTATCCTCAAGAGTATTCTCAAGCTCATCAGCCATTTTCTTAGCCTTAAAATAATCATCGGCAATATTAAGTTCAATCATTGTAGCCTGCATATCAATTGTCTGTCTGCGAAACTGGTCCGATTTCTTAAAATCGGCAATTTTCGCATTAATATATGCTGCCACCTTCTGAAGATACTCTTCACTCTCATAACCGCTAAGGGTCAAAGTCTTACCGCCAATAACAACCTCTGTTTCATTCTTTGCAGACATTACAACAACACTCCTCATCAATCTCTTAAGTAAAATACTTTAATAACCAGAATTATAACACACTAATTCAGTTTTGTGTATACTCCAAACCAAAATGTTTGTAACAATGCTCCGTTACAACTCTTCCTCTCGGAGTACGGTTAATAAATCCATTAAAAATCAGATATGGCTCATATACATCTTCAAGCGTTCCGGCATCCTCACCGAGTGACGCAGCAAGTGTATCAAGGCCTACCGGTCCTCCGCCGTATTTCTCAATAATCGTGAACAAAATATTACGGTCATTCTTATCAAGACCTTCCTTATCCACATCCAGAAGGTTTAAAGCATAATCCGCCACATCACCGTTAATATGACCGTCAAACTTAACCTGTGCAAAATCCCTTACTCTCTTAAGAAGCCTGTTTGCAAGCCTTGGCGTTCCCCTGCTTCTTCTTGCAAGTTCCAAAGCTCCCTTCTCATCAATCGAAGCATTGAGAACTCCGGCTGAACGGATTATAATTTTCTTAAGCTCATCGACAGTATAATATTCAAGTCTGTTAATTACACCAAACCTGTCCCTTAAAGGTGCCGTAAGCAGTCCCGCCCTTGTAGTTGCACCGATTAATGTAAAATGAGGCAGTTCAAGACGAAGCGTCCTGACGGTCTGACCCTTGCCGATAACGATATCAACGGCAAAATCCTCCATTGCAGGATACAAAACCTCCTCAACCTGTCTGTTAAGTCTGTGAATCTCGTCCACAAAAAGAATGTCCCCCTCCTGTAATGATGACAGAATTGACGCCAAATCACCCGGCTTCTCAATTGCAGGACCTGACGTAATCTTAATCTTAACGCCCATTTCCTTGGCAATAATGCCTGCAAGAGTTGTCTTTCCAAGCCCCGGAGGTCCATAGAAAAGGCAGTGGTCCAAAGCCTCTCCCCTGCTCTTGGCAGCTTCTATAAATACCTTAAGATTCTGTTTAATCTTCTCCTGTCCGACATAATCCATTAATGTCTCAGGTCTTAAATTATTCTCTATTGTACAATCCTCGGAAGTAAATTCCGTAGTTATAATTCTTCTATCCATACCGCGACTCCTACATGAAAGCCAGTTTCTTCAATGCTGCCTTAAGGAGTGCTTCACTGTCCATAGAATCAGCATTCTCAATACTTCTAACTGCCCTGATTGATTCAGATGAGGAATATCCGAGTGATACCAGTGCCTCAATAGCCTCATCCCTTGCAGAAGCTTCCAGAGTAATATTACTCTTTACTTCTGTTTTGTGTGTTAACACATCATCAAGTGATAATTTATCCTTAAGTTCAATAATCAGCTTCTGTGCAGTTTTGCCTCCGATTCCCGGTGCCCTCTGAATTGCCCTGACATCATCCGACAGCACTGCAAGCCGCAATTCATCAGGAGTTATTGCTGATAAAATATTAAGTGCTCCCTTTGGTCCGATTCCGTTAACGGTTATAAGCAGCTTGAACACATATAAATCATCGCTTGTCAGGAAACCATATAAATCCAGGGAATCTTCCCTTACATACTGGTAAGTATATATCTTAACCTCATTACCGGTTGACGGAAGCTGCGGTACAATGGACGCCGGCACCATAATCTCATAGCCTATTCCATAGCATTCCACAACAATGCTTGCATTAAATATTTCTGTAAGTTCACCTTTAACATAAGTAATCATATTAAACCTCGGTCAGTATTTTATTTAAATATCAGTTTATCATGACTGAACATTTGTTTGCAATATTTTTATTTTGCGGAATAATAATCCGCCCAGAAGGCCTATTGCAATACCTGCAATTACACCGCTTACAATCAATACCGGAAAAACAAATGTAATTCTTATATTCTCAAGTACAATTGCTGCCACAATAATCTGTCCCAGATTATGACAGACACCTCCGGCAATGCTGACACCGACGACTGAGAATTTCTTTGTTTTTTTAAGCAAAAACATTACACCGAGACTGAGTCCGGCTCCTACAATGCTAAAAAGCATGCTATAGAAATTGCCGAACAAAAAACCTGATAACAGCACTCTCACAATACTTATTATTGCTGCCGCTTTAATTCCCATTGCATAAAGCACCCAGACAATTACGATATTTGCGAGCCCTATTTTCATACCATACACAGGATATGGTATTGGTATTATCGACTCTATATAGCCTGCTACCAGTGCAGCACTGACCAGCATGCCATACAAAGCCACATCACTTTGCATAAATTTCTCTTTATTCATAACAAAACCTACCTGACAATTGCGTCATAGGAGGATTCCTCCCCCTCCGTTACAGTGATAAAAAGCGTATTCGGAAGGCAGATAATTGTCTCTCCGACCTTAGAAACCGCACCCGTGTCCTCACAGATATGGTCCTTACAGGTTGAATCCTTAACATAAGCCCTTCCATCCTCTATCACCAGTGTATTTGAACTGTAAAAGGTCTCAAAAACATATTCTCCGTCCTCGGAAAGAGAATATTCTCCGACAATTTCATTGTCCTGTTTAACTATTATTCTGCCGCCCTCTTTTTCAAAACTTCGAAAAACAAGAAACAGGCACAACGCTGCTAATAACAGCGCTGCACCTAAAATAAAATCAAATTTATGACATTTTAATAATTTTTTTAGGACATTTTTCTGCACATTTACCACATCCTATACATTTTGCTGAATCAATAACGGGAAGATTGTCAACCATCGTAATCGCACCGGACTCACACTGCTTAACACAGAGAGTACAGCCGATACAGCCCACACTGCATACATCCATTACCGCCTTGCCCTTCTCTCTTGAAGAACATACAACATTGGCAATGCCCGTTACCGGTCTTATTTCAATAAGATTCTTCGGACATGCAGCCACGCACTGGCCACAGCCCTTACATATCTTACTATCAACAACTGCTACTCCGTCAACAATGGAAATCGCACCGAATTCACATGCCTTGACACAGGAGCCGAGTCCGAGGCAGCCGTAATTACATGCCTTTGCACCGCCGTTTGTAACCATTGAAGCCATCCGGCAGTCCGCCGCACCGGAATATATATAATCGTTCTTTGCAACATTACAGTTACCTGAGCATTTAACGAAAGCCGCCTTACGGACACCTGCTTCAAGCTTAACGCCCATAATCTCAGCAATCTGCTGCGCAACCGCTTCACCGCCTACAGGACAGCCGTTAGCCGGAGCCTCTCCCTTGGCAATTGCAGCAGCAAGGCCGTCACAGCCCGCATAACCGCAGCCGCCGCAGTTATTACCCGGAAGTGCCTCTCTTACGGCAACCTCCTTCTCATTCACTTCTACTTTTAATTTTTCACCGGAAAGTCCGAGAAACAGACCAATTAAAATACCGGTTCCGCCAACAATCGCAGCGGCAATTATAATCTCTGTCATATTCCTTACCGCCCTTCTAAATTATACCGGAGAAACCAATAAATGCAATCGCCATAAGACCTGCCGTAATAAGAGTAATCGGCATTCCCTTAAAAGCTTCCGGAACATCATTATGCTCATTACGCTCTCGTATTCCTGCAAGTATTACGATTGAAATCGTAAATCCCACAGCAGTTCCGAAACCGTTAACCACTGATGTTAAAATATCATATCCCTTTGATACATTTGTAAGTGCAACACCAAGTACCGCACAGTTTGTTGTAATCAGAGGAAGATAAACTCCAAGTGCCTTATAAAGTGAAGGACTTGCCTTCTTTAAGAACATTTCAACGAACTGTACCAATGCCGCTATAAGCAGGATAAAAACAATTGTATTGAGATATGTAAGCTTTAGCGGAGTCAGTATAAATTTATACACCAGACTTGTTAAAAGTGATGAAATCGTAATTACGAAAATTACCGCCGCTCCCATTCCGGCTGCTGTTTTTATTTTCTTTGAAACTCCAAGGAATGGACATAATCCAAGGAACTGACTGAGTACAACATTGTTAACCAATGCCGAACTGATTGCAACTAACAATAATGTCTTCATGCGTTCTCCTCCTTAGCTTCTTCTGCCTTTTCCATGGCTATTTTTCTGCCTGCACAAGAAATATTGCTGCAGCCCATGCAGCTTTCATCCCTGCACATATCCTTAATCGGTTTTCCTTTCTTCATTTTGACTTTATTCATAACAGCAACAAGACATGCAAGTACAAAAAATGCCCCCGGTGCCATTACAAAAATAGAAATCGGTTCAAATGATGTCGGGTTATTCGCCGGTATAAAGCTGTAGCCGAAAACAGTTCCTGCACCGAGAATTTCTCTGAACATTCCAAGAAGAGTCAGTGCAATTGTAAAGCCAAGCCCCATTCCCAGTCCGTCAAACATTGACAGCACAGGCGAATTCTTGGACGCATATGCTTCAGCTCTTCCGAGTATGATACAGTTAACTACGATAAGCGGAATATAAATTCCAAGCGATTCATACAGTGAAGGCACAAAGCCCTGCATAAGGAACTGAACCATTGTTACAAAGGAAGCAACAATTACGATGTATGCCGGCATTCTTACTTTATCGGGAATAACCTTTCTAAGCATTGAAATCATAACATTAGAAAGTGTCAGGACAACCGTTGACGCAAGTCCCATTCCTGCTCCGTTAATCGCAGAGGTTGTTACCGCAAGTGTCGGACACATTCCCAGGGTAAGTACAAAAGTAGGATTCTCCTTAATTATTCCGTTATAAAGACGCTCAACGTATTTATTCATCTTCTGCACCTCCCAACTCCTTAAATACCGCAATACAGCCGTTTACTCCGTCCGTCACTGCCGAAGTAGTAATTGTCGCACTGCTTATTGCGTCAATCTCATTGGCTGCTGCTTTGCCGCTCTTGCTGTATTCAACTTTATCGGCATTAATTCCGACAAACTGCTGTCTGAATTCAGCCTCCTTAGCCTTCATTCCAAGGCCTGCGGTTTCACTAATTTCAAGAATTTCCAGACCCGTTATTGTTCCGGCAGTATCAATGCCGACAGTCATCCTGATATCTCCGCCATAGCCGTCCTTATCCGTTACCGTAATAATTAAACCAAGTGCCTTGCCATCCTTATCAAAGGCCTCTACTACCTCATTGACAACAACCGCCTGATATCCGGCATTCCCAACAGCCTTCTGTGCTTCATCCAGGTTGTCTAACTCTTTATATGATTCCAGATTTTCAAACACATTGTTATATGCCGCAAGCTTTGTTTTCTCATTCTGTCTGGCAATAGGCTCCTTCGTTATCCTGTATACTAAACCAAGCAGAAGTCCCGCTGCAATGGTAATAATTGCAAGAACAAGAGTATCTTTCAAAATTTTTTTCATTTTGACGCCTCCTTTGCCTTGATTTTACGCTCTTTTGTCACGCCAAAGGCACGTGGAACCGTTAATTTCTCAATAATCGGTACTAAAAGATTGGTAAAAATAATTGCATAGGAAACGCCCTCGGCAGAATTTCCAAACGCTCTGAAAAGACCCGTTAAAATACCGAGAATGATTCCATACACGACCTTGCCTGATGTACTTACAGGTGATGTAACATAATCCGTTGCCATAAAGAATGCACCGAGCATTAAACCGCCACCGCATAAATGTGCCGCAAGGAAAGTCAGATTAAAGCCTTCTCCTCCGAAAATAAGCATAAATACCGAAAATGCTGCTATATACACAACAGGAATTGTCGGAGCAATAACTCTGCGGATAATCAGATACAGTCCGCCGATAAGAATTGCGGGAACACAGGTCTCACCAATTACGCCGCCGGTGGTTCCGAGGAACATATCAAGTAAATCAATTTCTCCAACGCCATTCTGTTTAAGAATTGCAAGAGGTGTCGCACCGGTTACTCCGTCATAAGTAAAGCTTGTCATTCTTCCTGCAAAAGAAATAAGCAGGAAACATCTTGCTGCAAGCGCAGGATTCATAAAATTCTGTCCAAGTCCGCCAAAGAGCTGTTTAACAATTACAATGGCAAAAATACTTCCGAGTGCAACCATCCACAGAGGAATTGTTGACGGCATATTCATACCGATTAAAAGACCTGTAACAACAGCACTTAAATCGCCGATTGTAATAGGCTTATGCATTATTTTCTCATATAAAAATTCACTCAAAACAGATGTAACTACTGCAACCACCAGTACAAGCAGTGCCCTGATTCCGAAATTATAAATACCGAAGGCACATGCCGGCAAAAGTGCAATGCAGACATCAAGCATAATTCCTGTTGTTGAGGATTTGTCCCTTACATGAGGAGACGAAGATACATTTAATAATTTTTCCATTTATCTTATCCTCCTAGTTCTTTCTTGACGCCGCAATAATTTTCTTCTTCATAGACCTTACGGACTGGGTAACCGGTCTTTTGGCAGGACATACATACGAACAGCAGCCGCATTCAACACATTCCATTCCGTAATATTTCTTAAAGCCCTCGGAATCATTATGAACGGACATCTCAGCTAATTTCATTGGCAATAAATGCTCAGGACATGCCTGCGCACATCTTCCGCATCTGATACAAGGTGATGCTGTATTTGAAGACACATCATCCTTAGCAAACACAAGCACTGAGGATGAGCCCTTGACAACCGGAACATTCAAATCAAAAAATGCAAAACCCATCATCGGACCGCCTGAAATAATTTTCTCAGGCTCACAGTTAAATCCGCCTGCCGCATCAACAAGCTCCTGCATATTTGTTCCAATATACACCTGAAAATTCTTAGGGCTTACAATTCCCTCTCCCGTTACCGTAACTATTCTGGTAGTAAGCGGCTTTTTCTCATGTACAGCCTGATAAATTGCATAAATTGTGTCAACATTATGTACAATGCAGCCTGCGTCAGCAGGAAGCATTTTGGAATTAATCTTTCTGCCTGTAACAGCATAGATGAGACTTCTCTCTCCGCCCTGCGGATATTTGGTCTTAAGCTTCTTAACCTCAATTCTTGATTCATCCTTGGTCAGCCCGCTTAATATCTTAACTGCTTCCGGCTTATTATCTTCAATGCCGATATATCCCATTGCATCAGGAAAAAGCTGAAGTACAACCTTAAGTCCTTTAATAAGCTCCTGCGGCTGTTCAATCATTCTTCTGTAATCCGAGGTAAGATACGGCTCACATTCCGCACCATTTACAATAATTGCATTAATCTTATCCGGCTCCTTTGGAGACAGTTTAACATTGGTCGGGAAACCCGCACCGCCCATACCTACAATACCTGCCGCCTCAATCACTCCGATAATCTCTTCACGTGACATGTCCTCGGGATTCTTATCATGAAGTCCCTCTGCCTCCTCATAAAGATTATCATTCTCAATAATAATGGAGTTCACCTTACCGCCCGTAGCAACAAGTCTCGGCTCAATTTTCTTAACCGTACCCGATACAGACGAATGAATATTGGCAGAAATAAAACCTGCCTTCTTAGCAATAAGCTGACCCATAAGTACTCTGTCACCGACTGCTACAACAGGCTCAGCCATTGCACCAATATGCTGTGACAACGGAAAAACCAGTTCTCCCTGCGGTTTCAATTCTTCTATAGCTGAATCACATGAAAGCTCCTTGCCGTCATACGGATGTGCTCCACCCTTAAAAGTCAACAAACTCAATTCTTTCACTTCCTTTTAAACATACTGTTTATATTGTATTCCATTTCACAAAAAAATGCTACAAATTTTTGCTTTATTTGTGTATAATGAAGTGGAAACAAAGAGCCATGAATTTGTACTTATACAAGCCGGATTTTTCCGGCCGCAAGGAGGATTCTTTATGAAGGAATACACACAACAATTAGATTTAAATACTTCGATTACACTTCCTGACGGAATTGCTCCTGAGGACGTGCTTTTCGTTGATATTGAGACAACAGGCTTTGCACCCGCAAATACAATTCTCTATCTTATCGGCTGCATATATTACAAGGACTCAGCTTATTATATGACACAGTGGTTTGCTGACACCGCCGATTCAGAAAAAGATTTATTAACGGCTTTTATTAACTTTCTTGACAATTACAAAACCCTTATCCACTACAACGGAAGCGGCTTTGACATACCATATATAATCAAAAAATGCCATATTTACGGAATCAGATGTGATTTCTCACATCTGAACAGCCTTGATATTTATAAAGAAATACAGCCTGTCAAGGCTCTGCTCAAAACAGAAAACCTAAAGCAGAAAACAATTGAGAAATTTCTTAATATTGACCGTGACGATACATATTCAGGCGGTGAACTTATTAAAATTTATCAGGATTACCTCCATGTCCCGACTGATGAGGCATTACAGCTTCTGCTGCTTCACAACCATGATGATATTATAGGAATGACAGGTATTCTTCCCATTCTGAATTATACTCACATTGCCGGAAATGCCTATTCCTTCAAAGCAATTGAGCTGAATACAGTCCCAACCTCCGCTTTTGGAACACGCAAGGAGGTCGTAATTACCCTTATGCTGGACAAACCTGTCCCGGTCAGAATATCTGCCGGCAAGGACTTCTTCTACATGACAGCCTTTAAGGATGTACTTAAGCTTTGTATAGAGGTATACACGGATGAGTTAAAATTCTTCTATCCTAATTACAAGGATTACTATTACCTTCCAGAGGAGGACTGTGCATTACATAAGAGCGTTGCCTTCTACGTGGACAAAAACTTCCGTGTTAAAGCCAAAGCGGCCAACTGCTACAGCCGTAAAACCGGTAATTTTCTGCCCCAGACAGAAGAGATTATCAATCCATATTTTAAAATTGATTACCATGATAAAATTACATATTTTGAATTCACGGAGGATTTCAACTCCAATGATGAATTAATAATGGATTATGCAAGATATGTGATTGGATATTTAATAAAATGAATTTATAAAAAATAAGGTGCAGTATATTTCATGTTTCAATGAAAATAACCGTATGGTTCCTTTTGTATAACCATACGGTTGTTTTTATGTTCTACTCAGCTATTTCTTTAACTTTATCAAGGAATTCTTCAACACTGATTCCTGCCCTTAAGGCAGCTGCATCAATCGAAATAATCCCATCCTCTACTAATGCATTTAAAGTACGTATTTCTCCTTCTGCCAGACCTTCTGCTCGTCCTTCAGCCAAACCTTCTGCTCGCCCTTCAGCCAGGCCTTCTGCTCGTCCATCTGCCAAGCCTTCTCTCTTCCCCTCAATATAGCCATCTCTTCTCGCATCCATAAAAAGAACTCTTTCCTTCATATATTCCACCTTCCATTCACGGTTCATCCGGGCCCTCTTAACTGCCTTATCAAGTCTGCCCGTAAATTCTCCATTTGAAATTCCCGTTTCGATATAATCAAGAAATTCTGCTATTTCACTTGAAACATTATCCCGGCAGCCTTTCGTATTAAAGAACAGAATGTTTCTTCCGTCTGCCAACGGAAGGTCATAATCCTCTTTACAGAAATTTGCAAATGAATAGTAACAAAGATTCTTATCAAACGGGTCAAATGTGCAGATAAAAATAACATAGCTGTCCTTCAAATCAGTATAGCTGTCACCCTTTTCAAGCTCGTTCAAATCTATCATTTCCTGATAAAATCTGCTGCGCTTAGGCAATTCCCCCGAAGCATGGGACCGGTTCTGCATCTCGGCATCATATAACCGGTTCTGGTCATCTTCTACATAAACGTCATACCTTACTCCCTTGGAATCGTAGGTTACTTTAACCGGTTTCTGTACAATAATATTCTCCACATCGCCAAT
>JBGVLM010000038.1:0-51215 GCA_045124255.1 Butyrivibrio sp.
CATATATGTACAGCTTGTATTTTCTTTGTCTGTAATCATACGGAAGATAATCTGACGGGTCATCTCCATAGTCATCCAATATGCTCAGTTTTTTCTCTCCGTCAAGTTCATATTTAACCTTGATGTAATAAACATTCTGATATTTATAATTAAACTGTAAGCTTCTCATCGCACTTTTAAAGTTTCGCTTCTTAAACTTTATATCCGTAATCTGACACTCAACTTCACGCCCTTTTTTCAATGCGGTCTTACGTTTTATTGCATACGGAAGCCACAATAAACTGACTACTAATTGTAATACTATATGCACTACCAGAAAAAGACGTATTCCACCCATTGTTGTATTATTTCCATGATGATACTGGTATATCAATATCCCAAGGCTAATTAGTGTAAATACAGCCAGTCCTATGTTGATGCCATAGAGTCCTTCCTGCTCTTTTTTGAGTCTTATTTTTAACATTAGTTGTCCTCCGTTATTGGTTAAGGTATGCACCTGAAAAATTTTCTTTTACAACTATACCATTGGCTTTACATAAACCCACAACTCTATCAATGGCATCAGCACACATACTGTCAATATCGCTTACACCATATCCCTTAATATAATCTATTAATTTCATAATATAGCCATTTTCTCTGTATGTTTTTGCAAACTGGTCTTCTGCCACAATTCTTAACTGTCCAAGAATCTGCAACCATGTGTTTACTAAATCGTTTGTTATATAAAATCCTTCTGATACTTTATTATCCACCAATAAATTTTCAATTTCCTGTGCATATTTCATTGCTGAACTTCCATATGCAACAAGATATATGCTTTCCTCATTAACAGTTCCTGTATGAAATATCAGATTACTTATACTCCATACAATATCTATAACTCTTCCTATTGGTGTTTTAGACAAAAACTGTGTTGCGACCATATACCCGGCTCCATTATTGACCTCATCAAATATTGCTGCCGCCTCTGAAATATAGAGTTTATTTGCATCATCCATTGCAGAATGTAAATCCAATGCTGCCACCTTCATAAAATCATTATTATATTCAGCAGATGAAACATAAAGTAATAGTATTTGTAATTCATCCTGCTGTTGCAAGCCAATTTCTACAGATGAATACAACTCTATTATCTCACTTGTATTTAATACAATTTTTCCTGTATCTAATGCCAATGAAATTCCATTAAAAATTTTATTTATTCCTTTAACAACTTTTTGTGGAAAAGCTTTTCTTATCCTGCCGAGTTTATCTTCCATGTTTCCAAAAACATTTACTTCTTTTATTTTGCCATCAATTATATCTCGACTATCAATTAATTTATATATATCATTTTTAACTTCCCCAAGCTCTTTCTGCCAGCCAATATTATCTGGTTGCTTTTCATAATCTAAAAGCTTTTTTCTTAATTCTCCTAGTCTATCTGTTTTTTCTTTGCAGTCTTTCAAATCTGCCACAAGAATATCATAGTCCGTAATTTCTTCCTCAACTTGTTGTATTGCCATTATGTAATCCGCAATATAATATATTAAATCCAACTCTATTGCTTCCATACAATCTATCGTCTGCTGTAACATCATTGCTTCATATGCGGCTTCATTATATATAGTCATAAACGACAACAAGGCTTTCTTATAATCATTAACATAAGAGACTTTAAAATTTCCAATAACATTACCTCCATAAATCCTTGCTCTCAGCCACCAGTCATTCTTGTATTCGTTGACAAAATCAGCAGACCAGTACATATCGTTTTCAATCAGCTTATTAACCACATTAGCTCTTATATTTTGAATCTGCGGGTCTGTTCCGCAATCAAGCTCTGTTTTATCATTAAATCCGTCACCATCTGTGTCTGCTTTGGCAGGATTTGAAATCATTTCAATATATACCCTTTGACCAATTGTTTTTATCTCTATTTCATCTCCATTTTTTATTCCATCTCCATCAAAATCATCATTTTTCTGAAACTCCTCATAACTTCCAATTAATTGCGGTATAATATCACCTGAATAAAGCCGTAATTCCCCACTGCATATTAATTTAGCATAGTAATCAGACAAATTATCATCATTGTCATCTGCTTTGTAATCTATTGTCTGCTCTTTTATTACTTCCATTTTCTTCTTAATTTCTTCTGATTTTAATATGTGATAGTAATTTCCATTTGTCCCTTGTGCTAAAGAACTTAATATACCATTATCAACATTTCCTAATCCTATTGCATAAATCATTATATTATTAGCTTCTGCTTTTTCTAATAACGGCTTATAATGTAATTCAAAGGTTGTTGGCTGTTGGTCTACGCCATCTGTAAACAATATAATTATTTCTTCTCCCGGTTCATCGTCTTCAATTAAAACATTTATACCTTTATTAAGTCCGTCATGTATTGCTGTTCCACCTCCTACTTCCAAATTCCCAATACGTCGCCTTAATAATTGCTTATCATTTGTAAGATTACATAATACAGTTCCACTAAAATTAAATTCCACAATAGATGCTTTATCATTTTCTCCCATTAAATCTACAAATGTTTTTAATGACTCCCGAATACAATTCATCGCGTCTCCATGCATACTACCTGAAGTATCTACAACGAATACAATTTTTAAATTAGAATTAAAATCTTTGTTATCTGACGACTTTCTTATGTCATTTGTCCACATCTCTTCAATCTGAGTCTTATCCAAAAGAATATATGTCGAGAAATGTGGCAACTCTGCAGTAACATAATTACTCCTACCATCCCAATCAGTCTCAATCTCTTCAAGCCCTTTTGTTGTCTCATTAAAATAATATATTGTAGGATTCAGATTTTCCTGTTTCAGATAACTCTCATCAAAATAGTATTTTATCTTAGCTTCTTCAAAATCTCCATCTAGTCCGAAATCAAACCCTTTTCCCATATATCCAGGGAGAGATACGCTAAGATAAATGCTGTCACTTTTATGTACATCCATTGTAAAACTCTCAATAATGCTACCCGAAGCCGTCAGTTCAATTTCTACTTTATTATAGAATCCTTTACACTCGCTTTTATAAACTACATTAGAATTATAGGTTAAAGGGTCAGTATTATTTTCTATTTCCCATTTGTCACTAATTCCATCTCCGTCCGTATCACGACTCAATGGATTGGTCATATATACTTTTACCTCATCATAATCTTTTAGCAAATCCCCGTCTGAATCCATGGTGCAGTTGTCTGTTCCGAATTCTTCCTCTTCAGCATTGCTAAGTCCATCTCCATCAATATCCTCTTCTCCGTCATAGATTCCATCTGAGTCAGAATCCTTTTCATTTGGATTTGTTCCTATAATAACAAGCTCCTCATAATCCGATAATCCATCTTCGTCACTATCTGCCTTGTCGGGATTGGTTCCATACATTTTTTCCAGGAAATTATTCAATCCATCATTATCAAAGTCAGAAAAATCAATATCAAGATTCTGCATGTTATTATCGCAGTAATTATAAATAATGATATATTCATTTGAAACATAACCATTTTCATATTCTACCTGAACATTAACATTATTTATTCCTATTACAAGTCCAAAATCCTCTACCGTAAAATTATCCTCCAATTCAATTTTACGTTCAAGCACCTCATATCCTGTTTCATTAGTTATTATAATACTTCCACTCGCGGCTTCATTCGGCAGCTTTATTATTCCTGAAATTTCTTTAAGTTCCTCTTCTACATAATACATATCATTTCCGCTGTCATATTCAAGCTTATCCTTTGACAGTTCAATTCCATACAGTGATGTGTTTATCGGCGTTTTCTCAATGTCGTCTGATTTTTGCTGTTCCGTCACGTTTTCTATCGTAGTTGCAGGTTCGGTCACGTTTTCGGTTAATATCGGATGTTCGTTTCTCTCGTCTGACATCTGCGAATCCACTTCCTGCTGTTTTGAGGTTGGAGTCTCTGTTTTATTTACTTCTGTTTGTTCTACTTTAAAGTCTACCTGATTCTCCGTAACAGGTTCTGACTCAGACAGTTTTAAATCAACCAATTCGCCTTCCGTAGTCTCTGTCGCTATTGCATTTGCTTTTTCAGCGTTCTCCTCACCCTTCCTCTTGTCAACTCCGTGTAAAGCAAGAAATCTTACATACAAGAATACAATTAAACCAATAGCAATTACCAATATTATACTTTTTATCGTTTTCTTTGTTCTCTTCATTATTTTTCCTCTCACATTAATATATACCCCTCTATATAATAAGTACGAAAAAATTTTCTTTTGTTGCGTTTTTTGAAAAAAATTCGAAAAAAATTTTTTTAATGCTAAAAATATGATGTTTTCATCAATTAATTACTTTAATCTGTCTCGAAATATGATAAAATAATCTTATAAACAGGAAAGGCTGATGCGTATGATTACTAAGAACGAATTTACATTTCCTTCCCGTAATGGAACTGATAAGATTCATGCCTATACATGGATGCCGGAGGATGGCAATGTCAGGGGAATATTTCAGATTATTCATGGAATGCAGGAATATGTTGAAAGATATGAGGAATTTGCAATTTTTCTTGCAAAAAACGGATTCCTTGTAGTGGGTGAAGACCATCTGGGACATGGCAAAACGGCTGCTACCGATAAGGATTTGGGATATTTTACACCTCATGACGCTGATACCGTTCTGGTGCGTGACTCTCACAGACTTAAGAAAATAATTGAAGAGAAGTATCCCGGAGTTCCTTATTTTATCATGGGACACAGTATGGGTTCTTTTATCCTGCGAAAATATCTCGCAATGTATGGTAAAGGAATATCCGGTGCAATCATTGCCGGTACGGGCTGCAAGCCTGCATTTGTAACCGGCAGTGCAATTTTTCTGACAAGGGTGTTAAAGCTTTTTAGGGGCGACAGATATAAGAGCCGTTTTATTACCAAATTGGCTTTTGGTTCATATCTTAAGAAAATACCGGATTCTAAGACCTCAAGCGACTGGCTTACAAGGGATGAGGAGGTTATTAAAAATTACCGCAATGACCCGTTATGTACATTTAAGTTCACCGTCAACGCCTACAGAGCATTATTTAAGCTTATCAGATACGTTTGCAACCCGAGAAATCTGACCAAAATTTCCAAGGATATGCCTATTTTAGTTACGTCAGGTATGGAAGACCCGGTCGGCAATTATGGCGCGGATTCGGTTAAGGTAAGCGAGCAGTATAAGGCCCTCGGAATCAAGGATGTGACTCTCAAGCTTTATAAAGACTGCCGGCACGAAATAATCTCTGAGCTTAACAAGGAAGAGGTTTACAAGGATATTTTAAATTGGGTAAATGCTCATATTAATTAAATTTTATGAATTAAAAATAAAAAATGCGGACATAATTTTATGGTAAAGAAATTCAAAGGAGTCTTAATTATGGACATCGCATTTTTTGGAACAAAACCTTATGACAGACTGTGGTTTGAGCCACTTTCCAAGGAATACGGCTGTAATATTCATTTTATTGAATCCGGTATTTCGGATGACACCGTAATTCTTGCAAATGGCAGCAACGCAGTCTGTGTTTTTGTTAATGACTATATTACAGAAAACATTGCAGAGAAATTGTCCGGTATGGGCATTAAATTAATTCTTCTTCGATGTGCGGGATTTAACAACATAGATTTAAAAGCTGTAAAAGAATTGGGAATGACCGTACTGAGAGTCCCAAGCTACTCACCTGCTGCCGTTGCAGAGTTTTCGATGGCGGCAATTCTTACGGTTAACCGCCAGACACACCGTGCATACAGCAGAACCCGCGATTTTAACATGAGCATAAATGGTCTTATGGGAAGGGATTTAACCGGCAAAACCGCAGGTGTAATCGGAACCGGCAAAATCGGACAATGCATGATTGATATTTTTAACGGATTTCATATGAAAGTTCTTGCTTATGATTTATATCCGAACGAAAACCTTGATGCCGTATATGTTTCACTCGATGAGCTTTTTGAAAAATCTGACGTTATTTCACTTCATTGTCCGCTTACAAAAGAGACTCATCATATAATAAACAAGGACTCCATCGAAAAGATGAAGCCCGGAGTTATTCTGTCCAATACCTCAAGAGGTTCCCTGATTGATTCACAGGCACTTGTTGAAGCCCTCAAATCAGGTAAAATCGGTGCTGTTGCACTGGATGTATACGAGGAAGAGGACGGCGTTTTTTATGAAGACGTTTCAAATGAAATCGTGCAGGACGATACACTTTCCCGTTTATGCACTCTTCCGAATGTACTCATTACCTCCCATATGGGATTTTTTACCAAGGAGGCAATGCAGGCAATTGCAGTTGAAACCCTTGAGAATGCTTTTGCTTATGAACACGGAATGAAGCTTATTAACATTGTACAGTAGCTATTCCAAAACAAAATATGTAAGATACCATTCCTCGCCGCTCTTTTGGAATAAAAGATTATAGTTAAAAATCTCTTCATACGCCTCGTCCTCATCGGCTTTGTATATCTTTCCGTAATATTTACAAGAAAAAAGCGTGTCACTGTATTTTATATAGTCCGATACGCTTTCTTCAATTATTTCAACCGTATCCGGATGCCATCCCCATGTAATTGAATTCTGCACATCCCAAACAACTTCATATGCATCCGAACCGGCAGCAAGATATTTACTCACCTGATAAAAACTTAACTTATTGTAAATATTCATTATGTAAGCGTGACATGTATCAATAACCCTTGTTTTGACACTTTCGGTAAAATTCTCTGAAGCAGTGGATATATAACTGATTTTTTCTTCGTCCTCCACACATTCCGTAATTTCATTGCCATCAATGTCTTTTACGGTGATTTCCGGTTTTACAAGACAATTACCTAAGTCATATGTCACATATTCTATAACAGAGCCTGAAAGTTCTTTTGCCTTTAATGAAACAGCGTCTTCAATCGTAGTTACAAAATAACTGTCTTCTGAAAGCTCATCCCTTATAAGTTCTGTACCATTTACAGTTATTGTATAATCACTTAACGCCAAAAGAGAATACTCCATGGTATCTACACTGTCCGTATCAAATGCAAAATCCCTTATCTGCCACTTATGAAAACCGAATTCATCGTTATTTCCTTCAGCTTTGAAAGATACCACCGCAATTCTCGTATCTCCTGCCAAAATATCATATACCGGCATAACATTGGTATATTTCTCGTTCTCTTTATATGTTATTTCCCCAAAAAGCGTTGTAAAATACTCTGCAATCTGCCCGCTTGTATTATAATTTCCTATATTTGCGGCACCATATTCTTCCACATATCCGAGTACGGTTTCATAATTCCAGCTATTAATTAATTCCTCCGCATAAATTTGTGGATTACCACCGGCTTTTGCCTCATTATATGCTGCCTGATATTTCTCAAGTCCATTCCACACAAAAACTGCAATGACAGCGATTACTGCACCAAGAAGTGTAGTGTAAATTAACAACGCCCACTTAAAAGTAAATCCTTTTTCTTTCTTCATACGCTGCCTCCTACCTTACACAGATTGCCGTAGGTATTCCTCTGGCTCCGTAAATTGATGAAATTTTATTTTGGACTTCGCCATCATAATACAAAACCGTGGAGCCGCCTCCATCCAGATTAGCGGCATTCACTGCGCCAAAATCCAGCATAACATTAATCAAATCATTCATTGACGCACCAAGGCTATGAGTCTGCCTTCCGTCAATAATTAACAACAGCACTGCACCATCACTTCTTTGTCCGATTGCCGTTCTTGGGTTGAGTCCTCCGCCCATTCCCGAAACTTCAAGCGGAGTTCCATTCATGATAAGAAATGGTCCGAAAGAAACTGCATCCCTAATCCCCCGGTCAATCGCCTGCTGCCCGGTCATGGTTCCTATAACAAAAACATTATTATTGTCAAATCCTATTAAATTATATGTTTCATCCGGACTGCCGTATTTCATTTCTCCTTCTGAGAAAACAACACCAAGCGGTGTTCCGCCGTCACCGACACCGCCAATGTCCTCAAAACCTCCCGCATTGGTAGCAAGGGCTGCTCCGTATTTTTCACAGATGGCGGGTACGTTGATTCCCGGTTCACCATTATAATCTCCCGAAATTCCCACAAAAACTCTTGAAGGGTCCTCTACCACAATCATCGTACCGGAATAGGTTGAGCCCGAAACTTCATAAAATAATATGCCTTCCTTTTCAAAATAAGGTTTTCTGCCCTCGATTTCTATCTCAATATCCATGTCGTCATCTTCTTTGTCGGCAAAACGTATAAGAGTGGAATCTGTTATCTCATCCGTGTCTGCAACCTGATTACGCTCCTCAATTTCTGCAATCTCTTCCTTGCTGCATACAAGATTTGCCAAAAATCCGCCCGCGCTTGATTCACGCACTGACAATACAAACAAATCCTTTGCCACAGGAGAAGGTCCGTGTGTGCATATCCACATAATTACATAAAGTCCGACAACTGCCATTGCAAATGTTACTCCTAACACTGCAAAAACGCGTCCGATAATTTTGCAGACTTTCTTCCCGTTTCTTTTTCTTTTGTCCATTTTAACTAATTCATCCGACATGGTAAAATCCTCTAAAATAAATTATACAGAGAATACTGCTTTGCCGCAGTGCGCTCCTCACGAAGTGTTTTCTATTTACCGGGGAATTCCATAGAAATTTCCTGATAAATAAAAAAGCACTGATTTCTATCAATGCTTTTCTCCAGTCGGCGTGACAGGATTCGAACCTGCGGCCTCTTCGTCCCGAACGAAGCGCTCTACCAAGCTGAGCCACACGCCGTTTACAGTGACTATTTTAATTATCCTGCCATTAAATGTCAACCCAAAGTTTTTTAATCAGAATAGTTTTTGCTTTCTTTAACGCCAAAACCTCTCCAAAAGTAACTACTTCCGGAGAGGTTTTTATTTGGCAATTGCCTGTATTATACAATTAATTAACGCTCATCCAAATCTGCATAATCCCTATGGTGTCCGACATATTTGTATGCAGGACGGATGATTTTGCCCTTATTAACAAGCTCTTCAAGTCTGTGTGCACTCCAGCCTGCAATTCGCGCAATGGCAAAAATAGGAGTGAACAGCTCATCAGGAATTCCAAGCATTGTATACACAAATCCGCTGTAGAAGTCCACATTCGCACAAATAGGCTTCAGGGTGTTGCGTGACTGTGTAATAAGCTCCTTAGCAACCTTTTCGATTCTGTCAAGAAGTTCAAATTCTCTTGTAAGTCCCTTCTCCTCTGAAAGCAGCTTTGCATAATGTTTAAGAATAACCTCACGAGGGTCGGAAATTGTGTAAACAGCATGTCCGACTCCGTAGATAAGTCCTGCCTTATCAAAAGCTTCCTTATTAAGAATTTTCTGAAGATAAGCCTTGAGCTCTTCCTCATCCTCCCAGTTGGAAACATTCTTCATAATATCATCAAACATCTTCTTAACCTTAAGGTTCGCACCGCCATGTCTGGGTCCCTTAAGAGAAGCAATTGAAGCTGCAACGGCTGAATAGGTATCTGTTCCTGAAGATGTAACAACGTGAGTTGTAAATGTTGAGTTATTACCGCCGCCATGCTCTGCATGAAGTACCAGTGCAACATCAAGTACCTTTGCCTCAAGCTCAGTATATTTACCGTCCGCTCTTAACATTCTGAGAATATTCTCTGCCGTAGAGCATTTCGGGTCAGGGTTACGGATAATAAGTACATCGTCCTTCTTAAAATGCATATATGACTGATATGCAAAAACAGAAATTACCGGCATCTTGGCTATCAGCTGTAATGACTGTCTTAAAACATTGTCAACAGAAATATCCTCTGCATGCTCATCGTATGAATACAGGGTAAGAATACTCTTCTCAAGTGCATTCATAATATTATCGCTTGGTGCTTTCATAATGACGTCACGAACAAACTGACCTGACAAATCCCTGATGTCTCCGAGAATATCTATGAACTGTCTTAACTGCTCCCTTGTCGGAAGCGAACCAAACAACAGAAGATATGTAGCCTCCTCAAAAGCAAATCTTCTATGGTCACCTTTTTCTATTAAATCGTAAACATTATAGCCCTGAAAATAAAGTCTGCCCTCACAAGGAACTCTTTCACCGTCAACAGTATCAAACGCCACAACGTCCGAAATCTCTGTAAGACCTGTAAGGACACCCTTTCCGTTGCTGTCACGAAGACCTCTTTTAACATCATATTCGATGTAAAGATTAGCATCTATTTCACCTGAAGCCTTACAATAATTAACAAGTTCTTCAAACTGATTGTTAAGCTCAGGCTTTAATTCCATCATTTCCTTATTGTTTAACACAATTTCACCTCAAAACCATCTTCTAATACGTTAAAATCCATTCTACATCAAGATTATTAACTTTTCAAGAAATATGTGATGATTTCTTTTTTATTGATTTTAAGGGCAATATTATTACGAAAACCTGATTTTTAAATATTCCATTATGACCTCAACACATCTGTCCCTGCCGACTCTGTCACTGTTTAACGTCATATCGTAATTAACAGGATTTGTCCAGTAGCCGCCTCCGGTATAATAATTATAATAGTCCGCCCTGTATTTATCCGTTGCCTCAATCAGCTTATGGGCTCTTGCTTCCGGAATATACATTTTACTCATTACCGATTTAACACAGGCGGCACGGGGCGCCTCAATGTAGACACTTATGACATTGTCAAAATCCTTAAGCACATAATCCGCACATTTTCCGACAATAATACAGCTTTCCGTTCTGGCAAGGGTTCTTATAATTTCCGCCTGAATATTAAAAAGATTGTCATCAGAAATGAATTTTTTATCCTGTGGTTCAATCAGTTCTTCCTTGGGAATTTTATGCATAAGCTTTGCAATCCTGCTGCCCCTTAATTTTTCATCCGTCTCAACAAACAGGCTTTCGTCAATTCCGCTCTTATCAGACGCCATTGTAAGAATCTGTCTTTCATAGCAGGGTATTCCAAGGCGTTCTCCAAGCCTTGTTGCGATTTCCTTACCACCACTGCCAAAGCCTCTTGCTATGGTAATTACATAATTATTCATAACAAGCTCTCCCTTCTAAACTTATTCCGAATCAGCTTTTAATACTGCATTAAGCATTACGGTTGCACCTTCAGTACAATGCTCCGGTTTAGAATACTCCGGCTCACAATGTGAAAGTCCATCCTTTGACTGTACAAAAATCATTGTTGTCGGAAGCATATATGCAGCAAACTGTGCATCGTGCCCTGCACCGGAATGAATGTACTGATGGCTTACACCCAATTCCTCAGCAGCTTCTTTTACATAGGATACAAGTTTTTTATCCCAGTAAACAGTATCCCTGTTCCATGCCTTTACAACCTCACAGGTACAGCCTGCCCATGTCCTGTCTGCACAGCTTTTGACAATATTAAGCACCTTTTCAAGTACCTCTGCTTCCACATGTCTTGCATCAAAGGAAAATTCAAAAAAATCAGGGACACAGGTATGTACACACGGATGGCAGACAACCTCACCCGTAGTATATACAAGTTCCGGATATCCGAGCTTATCAATCTCCTCATGTAAATAGCAGAGTGCCTGTGACGCCGCAAGGAAGGCATCCTTTCTTTTTGGCATAGGAAATGTTCCTGCGTGTGTTGTCTGTCCATAGAATTTCAGTCTGTAATTAAACATTCCGAGTACACAGTCAACAACACCTATGTCATTTCCGGCATCTTCAAGAATAGGTCCCTGCTCAATATGTGTTTCAAACATATAAAGATAATTTTCAGGACTTAAACGGTATTTTTTATCACCCTTAAAGCCTGATTTTTCAAGAGCCTCTCCAAATGTACTTGTGTTATCAAGAATACTTTTTGAGTTCATCATATCTTCGTATTTGAATTTGGTCCTGATATCCTCAGGGAGATAATCATAACAGACAATGCCGGAGCACATCATTGCCGGAGGATAAAGCGAGCCCTCCTCATTAGTCCATATCATTGCCGTAAGAGGATGCTTATGTGGAATATTCTGTTCGGCAACGGTTTCAAGAACCTCCATTGCAGACATAACGCCGAGTATTCCGTCATAATTTCCTCCGTTTTTAACTGAATCACAGTGTGATGCCATTACGATTCTCTTTGAATTTGGGTCGCTTCCCGGAAGTGTAGCATATATATTGGCCACATCATCTATTTCGATAATTGCACCTATTGCTTCCATTCTTCTGATAAATTCATTTCTCGCCATGATTGCTTCCGGCGAGAGAGAATATCTTGTAATTCCGCCGTGACCTGCATCACCGAACTTACTCATTGTTGCAATTTTATCCTTCATTCTTTCAAGACTACATTTATACATATTAAACACATCCTTTCACACTCTTTTGCCTTTTGTAATGGCATTGACCGGGCATACTACTTTACATAGCTGACAGCCCACACATTTTGCGGCATCTAATAACGGCTTACCTTCAGCCCCGAATTTAAGAGCCTGATGTCCTGCGTCATAACAGGACAGATAACATCTTCCGCAGGACACACAATCATTTCTGTTAAATTTCGGATATTCAATTGTGTTCCGGTCAAGCTCCTCTGCCGGCACGATATTAGGAAGTGCCCTGCCTACAAGTTCTTTAACTGAGGTGATATTGTTGGCAAGCATGTATTCCTTCATACCTGAAATCAAATCATCAATAATTCTATAGCCATACTGCATTACCGCCGTTGTAATCTGTATTGTTTCACAGCCGAGTGCCATAAATTCCGCTGCGTCCTTCCATGTCTCTATTCCGCCCATTCCGCTTATCGGTACATCCTTTAAACATGAATTCGATTTCATATCATAAATAAATCTTAAAGCAATCGGCTTTACCGCCTTGCCGGAATATCCTCCAACCGCTGTTTTGCCTGCAACCTCGGGACCTGACGTGAAGGTGTTAAGATTAATATTCATAATACTTTTTATTGTGTTAATCGCCGCAATTCCGTCTGCACCACTTTCTATTGCCGCAACTGCAGGAATTTCCATATTAGTAATGTTTGGCGTCATTTTGGCAAGTACCGGAAGCTTCGTACCCTTTCTTGCTGCCGCAGTGTATTTCTTAACAAGGGAAGGATTGGTTCCTACATCACTTCCAAGACCCTCACCGCTCATGTGAGGACAGGAAAAATTACATTCAACAATATCTGCTCCTGCCCTGGTAACTGCCTCTGCCAGATATGTCCATTCTTCCTCATCGCGTCCCATAATGGATGCAATAATCACTTTTGTAGGATAATTTTTCTTTAGTTCTTTGAGATATTGTAGATTTTCCTCCAAATCATGGTCGGATATCTGCTCAATATTTTTAAACCCGACAAACGGATTATTTTCCTTTTCAAGCCTGTCAAATCGGGGTGAAACCTCTTTGGGAACAAATGCACCAATGGTTTTGAATGCTACCCCGGCCCATCCCATATCAAATGCTTTGGCAACCATTTCATAATTGCTGCCCACAATTGATGAGGATAAGAAAAATGGATTTTCACACCTTACGCCACAGAAATCAATTGATAAATCGACTTCTTTTTCTTCGGGTAAATCACATTTTATTTCTTTAATGACATCCGCTATTTTAACAGGTTCATCAACTCTGCCCCTCGTACATGCTTTCTCACAATCCTTTGTGGTACAGGTTAAACAAGGATTATCAACAGGAAGCAGTCTCGCGGCTCCGGCATTATTTTCAAATCTGACTGCCTGTATTATTCTGCCTGCTGCCACGCTGTGCGGACATGCATTTTGACATGGTGCGTTAACACAGAGCAGGCAGCGTGAGGTTTCTTCTTTTACTTTAAGCCATTCGTATGCCATAGGCACCTCCCTACTCCTTTGAAGGAGTTCTTTTAATAAATTTACCCATGCCCGGCTCTCCTACAAATTCGCCGTCATTATATACGAGTGAACCTCGAAGATATGTCTGAACAGGATATCCGTGAAACTTTTTGCCCTCCCATATTGTATGGTCATAATCTGAATGCATATTGCTTACGCTGACAGTAAAATCCTTATCCTTATCGTAAATAACAATATCTGCGTCTTTTCCGATTGCCAGTGAGCCCTTTGTCTCACATCCGAAGATTCTGGCAGGATTGGCTGCACACACCTCAACTGCCTTTTCAAATGTGATTTTTCCGCTGTTTGCTGCATCAAGCATATATGGATAAAGGTTCTCAACACCGGCACATCCGTTTGGAATTTTTGTAAAGTCATCCTTGCCCCAGTCCTTTTCATAGCTCTGGAACGGGCAGTGGTCAGTTGCCACCGTATCAATATAACCTGCTTTAAGTGCCTTCCATAATGCGTCCTGACTCTCCTGTCCCTTCATTGGAGGTGAGCATACGAAATTGCGTCCGTCCTCTCTTTTATAAACATCACAGGTAAACTCAAGATACTGAGGACAGGTTTCAACATAAATCTTATGACCTTCCTCTTTTGCCTTAATGCAGGCCTCCAAGCCTTCCTTATCTGCCATATGTACTATATAAATTGGTGCTTCAAGATGTGAAGCCCAATGTACTG
Organism: Butyrivibrio sp.; assembly: GCA_045124255.1. Classification (GTDB taxonomy): domain Bacteria; phylum Bacillota; class Clostridia; order Lachnospirales; family Lachnospiraceae; genus Eshraghiella. The sequence continues at coordinate 14,539 of JBGVLM010000038.1, forward strand.
CTCTTTTATCAGCTTCTGCCTCAACAAATTCCGGACGGCTCAGATAATGATACCATGCCGAGGTTTTGCCTTCTTTTAGGAATTTCTCTATATTAAGGTCGATAAGGTCGGGATTTTCTGCATGGACATTAATCATTGCACCCAATTCCTTAGCCCTTAACAGAAGCCTTGCTAAAGTGGCGTCATCCACCATCATATTTTCTTTTTTATATACAAGGAAACACTTAAAGCTTGTAATTCCTTCCTTGACAGCCTGCTCCATTTCATCAAGAATTGCACCTTCATTCAAATCCGTAATACAACAGTGAAATGCATAATCTACGCAGGCTTCTTTTTCGAGCACCTGATTTTTGGAGCCTACAAGCCCTAAAATTGTTTCGCCCTTATGCTGAACCGGATAGTCAAAAATAGTTGTTACTCCGCCGCAGGCTGCTGCTCTTGTACCCGACAGATAACTGTCTGCCGATACTGTTCCTCCAAACGGCATCGCCATATGAGTATGTACATCCAATGCTCCCGGTAAAACCAGCTTCCCCGTTACATCAACTACTTTCTCAGCCTCACAGGTAAGATTCCTTCCGATGGCTGCTATTTTTCCGTCTTTGACTGCTATATCGGCAACAAAGCTTTCTTTGGCGGTTACTACTGTTCCACCCTTTATTAATAAATCCATAACGACGCCTCCTTTTGTCCAAGTCCCGGCGTAAAAGCCGGGACAATGGAGAAATTATTTTGAAAAATTATTTTGAAAAGTTGTCTAATTTATATACAAGTAAAAGTCCTGACCTCTGATAAATCTGAGCTACTTCAACAAGCTCCATACCGCCTGCATTTGCAACTGCGAGGTTTGTTACCCAGGTTACTCCAAAATCAACAGTGCCGTTGTTTACGGCTGTTGTCTCTGAAATATCACCGCCGCCTGAAACAATTGTTACATCAAGTCCGACTTCATCATAATAGCCCTTATCAAGTGCTACATAATAGCCCATGAACTGTGCCTGCGGAAGCCATTTTAACTGGATTGAAACCTTTGATTTCTCTACTTCAAACTTACCATCCACAGATGTAAGAGCTGCTTCAATAAATGATGTATCTCTGATGTCATCAAGTGTTAAGTTCTTAAGATTCTCAGCAGCCTTTGAATCATCAAGTGTTACATACTGCTTTGCAAGGTCGAGTGTCTGCTGCATTGCTTCCTCGTCCATATTTCCGAGCTCAGTTACCTTATTGCCCTTGGTGTCTGTTTCAACAAGCTTCTTAACCTCTGCTGCCATATATGCCTGATGGTCAGGTGAAACTGATGAACCGTATTCATATACAATTTCTGCTGCCTCCTCAGGATTTTCACAGGCATACGCCCAGCCTTTAAGTGAAGCGTAAATGAATGCCTTAACTGTTTCCGGATTCTCCTCTGCAAATGTTTTTGTACAGAAAATCATATCCTCAAGCATTGCCACGCCTTCATCATTCATATCAATATAGCCTACTGAATCTCCGTAACCGTAACCGCCGTCATAATCATTTACGACAAGTCCATATTCGTTATAGGTCATTGCTGACGCTAATGTTACGGAATCATCATCAAAGCCATCCATTGTGAAATCCATGCTCAGATATTCACTAGGAAGACCATACTTTGTAAGAAGAGCCAATACCTCATATTCATTTCCAAGTCCCCAGTTTCCTACCTTTCCTTCTGCTGAAGCTGCCTTAATGATTTCTTCATTGCTCATCAGTGTCTTTGCTGAATCAGAAGATGATGAATTACTGTTTGTGCTTTCTTTGGTACTTTCCGTGCCTGAAGCACATCCTGCGAATGCTGTTAATGCCAATGCTGCTGCACCGGCAACTGCAATAATCTTTTTAAACTCTTTTCTCATAATATATTCCTCCTTATTAATAAAATTTATCTTATCAGGCTGCATGATAACCACGCTTCCCTAATAAAATCTTTTGAACCAGCATTAATATGCCGTACATCAGAATACCGATTACACAGGCAACAGCTATATATGCCCATGCGGTTGCGTACTGTGCAAGTACTATATTCTCTCTAATCTGTCTGCCTACTCCGATTATGTATTCGGCAAAATATTCACTGACAAGTGCACTGATAACACTTGACGGAACTGCTACCTTAAGTGCCGTAAAAATATACGGAACGCTGTTAGGAATTCGTAATTTTACCAGGACCTTAAGTCTGCCTGCAGCAACCGTCCGCATTAAATCCTCTGAGTACGGCTTTAACTCGGTCAGACCCCTGAAAGCATTAATACTCATATTTGCCATACATACAATTCCCACAACAATTATTTTTGCAACCATTGACCTTGTGTACGGGTCGCTGCTTACATCCTTTGTCCAGTTGTTCATTACCGGGGCCAATGCGATAATCGGAATCGCATTAAATGCTGAAATAATCGTTACTCCGCTTGAACACCATGTAGGAAAAACCGAAGCAAGCACAGCCACCAGATAGCCTGCAACTGAACCGATTACCAGTCCCAGTATTGCAACAATAAGTGTTGCTTTAACATTAAGCATTATTTTTTCCACATTTTCTGAGAGAATCACTCCGATTCTGCTTGGAAGCGGAAGTGTAAATGTATCCGTATTTAACATTTTGTGCAGAACACCTGTCTGCCACAGTGCAAATATTATTATTCCGACCAGAACCGGAAGAAAAATGCTTTCGGCTGCCAGAAATTTTTTATTCTCATGGAGGCGTTTCCATAAGCTTTTCTTTCTTTTTATTTTTCCACTCATGCTTTAGCCCTCCTCTTTCTTTTCTGAGGTGAAACTAACAATTCTAACCAGCTCATTAATCTTGAGCTTAAAATACCAATGACTGCACTGAACAAAACAATGAGCCAGAATACATAAATCGACATTGCATGTTTAAGTGACTGCGAAAGCATACATCCGAGTCCGCCGTCACCCTGGAGCGTATCCACAAGGATTGAAGCGGTTATTGCCATCGGTGCGGCAATTTTAAGTCCGGTGAAAAAATACGGTATCGAGTTAGGTATCAGAACCTTGCAATAAATCGTTCCCTTACCGGCCGCGTATGTATACATAAGCTCATATTTTTCTCTCTCGACTGCATTAAAGCCTGCCAGTGTATTGGTTGCTACCGGATAGAATGTAAGTATCGCCGCAATTACAACACGGCTGACGTTAATATCTCCTGTGATTGATAAAATAATCGGTGCCATGCCGAGAATGGGAATCATCTGAATTAACATCAGATACGGAAAAACTATTTTTTCAACAATTCCGGAAAGCTTCATAAGAAGTGCAAGTATAAATCCCAGTACCGAACCTACGATAAATCCGTACAGGGCCCTTAAAAGAGTCAGCCCGGCACTCGACAGAACTACCTGGAGAGCAGTTTTTCCACCGGCAACTTTTTTATCGCTTATCAGTGCGTCCCAAATCTGTTTAAGATGGGGCATTATGTTTTCGGGAGTTCTTTTGGCTGCTTCAACCCTGCCTGCAAATATCTCCCAAATAACAATAATTGCAATAATCCAGATAAGCATTGGCAACCATTTAGGAATCTTTATTTTCTTCATACGCTGCCTCCTTCAAAACTGTTTCTTACTTTTTTTACAAGCTCATTAAATTCAGGTGTCTCCTTAACCTCAATGCTTCTCGGTCTCGGTATGTCAATATCAACAACTGCTGACAGCCTTCCCGGATGAGGTGAAAGAACACATACCCTGTCTGATAAAAAAACTGCCTCCTGAATATTATGAGTTACAAAAATAACCGTTTTATTTGTCTGTCTCCAGATTCTTAACAAATCCTCATGGAGTTTTTCCTTGGTAAACTCATCAAGAGCTGAAAATGGTTCATCCATCAGAAGAATTTCAGGATGTAATGAAAGTGCTCTTGCTATATTAACTCTCTGCTGCATACCACCTGAAAGCTGGTTAGGAAAATGCTTTGCAAAAGCTGAAAGTCCAACCATTTCAAGCATTTCTTTTGACCTTGCCCTGCGTTCTGCTTTCTTGAAGCCCATTGTTTCAAGAGGAAGCTCTATATTCTGCTCCACCGTTCTCCAGTCAAACAGAACAGCACTTTGGAATACAAATCCGAACTTACGCTGAAGTCTTATTTCTTTAGGTGTCATTCCGCTGATTCTTACAGTTCCCTCAGTAGGCTCCAGAAGGTCTGCTATCATTCTGAGAAGAGTAGTCTTGCCACAGCCTGATGGTCCGAGCAGAGAAATAAATTCGCCCTTTTTGATGTCTAAATTTACTCCGGTCAGAGCCTGAACATCATTTCCGCTGTTATCCTTAAAAGTCATTCCCAGATTCTTTATGCTGATTTCGATGTTTTCTTTCATATATTTATCCTCCAACCTTTCAGATAATAAAATACGGCAGACAAAGCAACTTTTTTTCAAGCTCCTTTGCCTGCCGTTTTGTTCAGTATAATCATCTTATTTTTGTGTTTCAATACACCTTGGCACAAATTTCGTTGTGCCGCAGCACATATATTTTATTCGCCGTATATCTTTTTGTACAAAGCAATGCAGTCCTCTCTGCTTACCTGTTTAATCGTATTTCCCGGACTTCCCGACGCAATTGCGTCATCTGCCATTTTATCGACTGCTGCATCAAATGCTGCTTTATCAACTCCGTATTCCTTAAGTGTCAAAACCTCACATATTTTCACGATTTCATCCAGTCTGTTCAAAAACTTAACTGCCGCAGTTTCGTCATCATCATAGGAGGAGGCAGCACCTACCGCCCTTCCGAGAATTGCAAACCGCTCATAGGCACCATCCAGTGCAAAACCGATGCATTCCTTTAGAAGCATTGCATTTGACAGTCCGTGCGGTACATGAAAGATTGCACCGATTGGTCTGCTCATGCCATGTACAAGCGTAACGCTGGAATTATTTATGCATATTCCTGCCTCAATTGCCGCAACTGCCATTTCATTTCTTGCCCTTAGGTCATAGCCGTTCTTATATACAACCGGAAGATATTTCGAAATACGTTTTACTGCCGATATCGCAAGTGCGTCCGTCAGCTCCATTGCCTTTTTGGACGTAAATGCTTCAACTGCGTGGGTCAGCGCATCGAGACCCGTTGCTGCCGTAACCGATTTTGGCATATCCATTGAAAAATCAGGGTCAACAACTGCAATTCGGGGTACAAGCGAATCCCCTTTTAAAAGCATTTTAATATCTTTTTCCTTATCCGTTATAATTGTAAATTTAGTTGCTTCCGAACCTGTTCCGGCAGTTGTCGGAATTGCTGCAATCGGGGGAATATTTCCCGTAATTTCTTTTCCGTTATAGTCAGATATTTTACCCGGATTAACTGCCATGGCAGCTATTGCCTTTGCTGAGTCGAGCGGACTTCCTCCGCCGATTCCTATTACAAAATCACATTTATTTTCTTTGTAAACAGTCACGCCTTCTTCAATCATTAAATCTGTCGGTTCACCGGTAATTCCGTCAAAGGTTACGTTTTCGACATTATTTTCGGATAAAAGTGATTTAAGCTTTTCATACATCGGTGACTTTCCGACATGCTTTCCGGTTACAATCAATGCTCTGCTGCCGCATTCCTTTATTCTGCAAACCGCTTCCTCCAAAGCATTTTTTCCGGTAAAAATATGTTGTGGTGTAATAAAATGTGACATAGGCACCTCCCGTAAATTAAATCATTTCCGTATCGACTACGCTAAGGACTTCATCAAGCTTAACCAATTCTTCCTTCAGCTGTTCCTCTGTAATAATGAGCGGAGGACAGATAAATACCATATTTTCATGTGAATATGTCATAAATTTTCTGGCTTTCAGCATACCGATAATTCTGCCCATTTTACCCTCCGGGTCCTTTCCGTATGGTACAAGTGCTTCTCTTGTTGCTTTATCCTTAACCAATTCAACACAGGAGAACAAACCGATATATCTGACATCACCTACACATGGATGTTTCTCCTTAAAGGCTTCCAGTTCTTCTCCCAAAACCTTGCCGACCTTATTAACATTTTCAAGTATATTTGCCTTTGAATAATAATTAACGCAGGCAACTCCGGCAGCACACGCTAGCGGATGTCCGCTGTATGTAAGACCGCATGAAAGGTAATTGTCATTAAAATATTCTGCAATTTTAGAGCTGACTGCAACACCTCCAAGAGGAACATAGCCACAGGTAACACCCTTTGCAAACGTAACCAAATCCGGTACAACATCAAAATTCTGGAATCCGAACAGTTTGCCGGTTCTGCCCCAGCCTGCCATAACCTCGTCACATATCATTATAATTCCGAATTCATCACAAATCTTGCGTACCCCCGGCAGATATCCCTTTGGCGGAATAAGAATACCATTGGTTCCCGTAACGGTTTCCATAACGATTGCCGCTACTGAATCCGGACCTTCATATATAATCTGTTCTCTCAATTTGGCAAGATAATAATCTGTTGCTTCCTCCTCGGACCCGAATTTAACCGGCTCCCTGTAAATATAAGGGTCAAAGAATTTAACAAAACCCGGAATTCCCGGCTCCAGAGGATAACGTCTCGGCTCACCTGTTAAATTTCCTGCACCGAAGCTTGAACCATGATAGCTTCTGTATCTTGAAAATACTTTTTTACGTCCCGTATATAATCTTGCAATCTTAACTGCGTTTTCATTGGCGTCGGCACCGCCGTTTGTAAAAAATACCTTGCCAAAGGAATCCGGCAGCAAATCAATAATCATTTTGGCGAGCGTTGAACGGGCCTCATTTGCATACGCAGGTGATACAAAACAAAACTTGTCCACCTGTGCCTTAATTGCGTCAGCAATATCCTTATTGCCAAAACCAAGGTTAAGGTTAACTAACTGTGAGGACATATCCGTATAACGGTTACCGTCATAATCATAAAAATAAATGCCCTCTGCTTTTTCTATAGGTATGGGATTTAATCCTCCCTGTCTGCTCCATGACTGAAGCACATATTCCTTCTGATTGTTCTTTACTTCTTCACCATTCATAATTCATACCTCCAAAGAACTGATTGATGATTTTCATTATATTCCCACAGAAATTCTTCTCAATATGTCCAGACACAAATTATTTTGTGTTACGGCACAAAAATTTTGCATTTTCTTGACTATTTTAAGCAGAATATTCTATAATAAGCCCAAAGCAAAGACGCTTACTGGCAGGTCTTTGCTTTTTTCATTTAAAGGGTGATGAATATGTCTGTTGAATTAAAAACACTTATAGCCAAGGTTTCAAACATGGATATTACGCTGGTTGCCGGCGAAGACGGACTCTGTAATCTTGTAAGCTGGGTTCATATGGTAGAAACACGGGAGGCAACGACTTTTCTAAACGGCGGAGAAATCGCATTTTCAACCGGAATAGGTCTGAATAACGGATTAAGCCTGCTTGAATTAATAGAAAATACATATCTTCATAAGGCAGCAGGAATCATTCTGAATATCGGTCCTTTTCTTGAAAAAATTCCTGATGAGGTCATAAAATTCGGTAACGATAATGCTTTTCCTATTTTCATGGTTCCATGGAAAATTCACATTGCTGAAATTATGCGGATTTTCTCCTACACAATTATTAAAAAAAGTCAGAAGGATATGCAGATTGCCGCCGCCCTGAAAAACGCAATTTTCTTTCCTAAGCAGGAGGAGCTGTACACTGTTGCACTTACACAGAACGGCTTTCTGCCTTCATGGTGCTATAGTGCCTGTGTAATAAAAATACTGGACAAAAACAAAAATCCCATAGCTTCTGTCAAGCTTGAAAATACTGCAATGTCACTTGAACACTATCTGCAGCATGACGGCTTTAATAATTATGCTGTTTTTCTGAATGAGAGCGATATAGTGATAATACTCGGAAATTATACGGAAGAAAAATGTGCCGGCGTTAAGGAAAGTCTTATTAATTATTTTACCCGCTTTTCTGACAAATCAGAATCAAAGTATATGGGAATCGGCCGGCTTACGCAGTCAGTAAAATGTCTTTACAAAAGCTATAACCAGGCAGTGGCTATTGCAAAGCTTCATATTAACGGAAAAATAAATCCTTCACTGACAGCCTATTCTGACATGGGCGCCTATAAGCTCTTAATGGGAATTGAGGACAGCGACATAATTATTGATTATTACAATAAAACACTTTCTCCGCTTATTGATTATGATGAAAAAAACAATACAAACCTGTGTGAGGTTCTCAGAGTTTATCTGGACAACAACGGCAGCGTTAAGGAAACGGCGGATATTTTCTTCGTACACCGTAATACAATTAATTATAAATTAAGTAAAATATCGGAAATACTGGATGTCAATCTTTCAGAATTTAATGTCAGATTTCAGATTACACTGGCTTTCATGCTGCAGGACATGCTTTCTTAGCATTAGTCATTAGCCTACATGGGAGCCTGCCTTAAGGCAAAAAAAAGCCGCCGACCTGCGATAAATGCTAAGCCTACGACCTTCAAGTGCGCCTTCAGGGGTTCGAACCCTGGACACCCTGATTAAGAGTCAGGTGCTCTACCAACTGAGCTAAAGGCGCGTCTGCTATTTATTTGAACTTGTTTAACAAGCACAATAGATAATATAGCAGACATGATTATTATTGTCAACACTTTTTTTTATTTTTTTTACAATCTTTATTAAAGCATTGGCAAAGCTCATCAAATGCCCTCTTAAGCTTCACAAGCTCCCTGTTAATACATTTAAAACAACAGTTATCTGCGGGAATTTTGGAACATACACATTTCTTCATAAACTCCTACCTATTAATAATCATTTTATTAATCGGCACTCCTTCAGACGAAAAACGAATCTCATACTCAGTCATTACATTTCCTTCGTTCATCATACTGTTATGGAGGTCGGTTGTTATACATATAATATTCCAGCCTGACAGTTTTGTTTCCTCAACAGAGAAATCAAACAGTTCGCAGTTGTCGGTTTTGAATTCAACGGTTCCGTCTTTTTTAAGAAATTCATTATATCTGGCAAGGAACTGTCCTGAGGTCAGACGTCTTTTCGCATGGCGGTCCTTCGGCCATGGGTCCGAGAAATTAAGATATATTCTGTCGATTTCCTCAGCGGCAAAAATCTCATTGACATTCTCTGCATCCATTCTTATAAAAACAAGATTCGGAAGCTGAAGCTCTGCCTGCTTCTCCAATGCACGAATAAGCACGCTCGAATACTTCTCTATTCCGATATAATTAATTTCAGGATTATTCTGTGCAAGGGTGGTTATAAAACGGCCCTTACCGGTGCCGATTTCCAGATGAATCGGATTGCTGTTTCCAAAATGTTCACTCCAATGTCCCTTTAATTCCTCCGGGTTGTTAATTGTATATTCACTTTCAATCATTGCCTCTTTGGCACCTTTGACATTTCTTAATCTCATTTTTGGGTTCCTCACTTTATTTTATTTTGTAAACGTATTATAATATTCGTATCTTAATTATAATAAAGGAAATTTATATGAAAATAAATAGATTTTTTTCAATTTTAATAATTAGTATTTTGTGTGTCACAAATTTATTGGTTTTCAATGTGTCTGCCAATGAAGCAGATGAACTCGGCCTGCCGGAATTTCCTGAAATTGCTTCAGATTATGTGGTTGTAATGGATGCTGACAGCCATGAGGTTCTCTATTCCTCAAATCCCGATGTCAGATGTTATCCCGCCAGCACAACCAAGCTGCTTACCGCACTATTGACGTTAGAGAACTGTGCACTTAATGACGAGATAACTTTTTCTCAGGCTGCCGTTGACAGTATTGAATACGGCGACGCCAACGCTTCAATCACTCCCGGCGAGACCTTAACGATTGAACAGGCACTCCACTGTCTGCTCTTACGCTCTGCCAACGAAGTTGCATACGGTCTTGCAGAGAAGGTTTCCGGCAATATCAGTTCTTTCGCTTCACTTATGAATTCCAAGGTTGAAAGCCTTGGAGCCGTCAATACACATTTTACAAATGCAAGCGGTCTGACAGACGAATTTCACTATACAACACCTTATGATATGGCTCTTATTGCGTCAGAATGCTTTAACTCTAAGGAGCTTATGAAAATTGCAGGCTTCAGCGGTCTGTACACAATAGCTCCAACCAACAAAAGTAATTTTACCCGTTATTACAAACCACGCTATGAAATGCTTGAGGGCGGCGAATATGCCTACAAATATGCTGTGGGCGGCAAAACGGGCTATACCGACGCAGCACGAAACTGTCTGGTATCCTTTGCCCAAAAGGATGATTTAAGGCTTGTATGCGTTATTTTTAAATCCACAAGTGCGGACTGCTATAATGACACGATTGCTCTTTTTGACTATTATCTGAATAATTATCATAAGATTTTTATTGAGGAATATGATTCGGGAATTTCTGACAGCGGAATTGATTTATTATCATTGATTGGTGAGCTTGAAGACTCCTCATACTCCCTGGGTTTTAAGGACGGAACATATATCCTTGTTCCAAACATCGTTAAGGAGGAGGAACTGGCAACCGTCATAACCTACTCTGACAGTCCTGCCTACGTCGGTATGGAGGGCGGCTTTGCCTGTGTCAGCTTCTTTTATGGCGGAATCAGTGTCGGAAAGGCTACAATTTATATAAATTCTTCCTCTCCTGACAGCAATCTGCCCGGAACCAACGGGGTTGTCAGTTACGGGCAGAATAATGTACTTAAGAACGGCAATTACTTCTATATTAATATCTGGCTTATTGCCGGAATTATTGTATTAACAGCTGCAATTACAGCTGCCATAATTATTAATGTCAGAAAAAAACAGCGTCATAACAATTACGGTTCATCAGGAATCCATTTCTAAGTATCGGACTGTTTCTCACGCTGACGGCGTTTCCTGCGTTTAACACGTTCCTGAACCTGTCTTTGTTTAATAGCGGCTGCATCTTCCCTGGATGCAGCTTTCATTATTTTAACTGCATAGCAGCGTTCATCCGCTGTTTTACGGATTTTGAGTTTGCCCCTCATCAGTCCGTGTACATCACAATATGCAAGACAGTAATACATTTTCTGATTCGTTGCAAACCAGCGTATTTTCTTGCGGCAGTTCTTACCGCACTCAATACATGGCGTGGACAGTACAACTCCGTCCTTAAGTGCGTCATCTCTGTCAGTAAAGCCCCTCGAAACATATTTGGTATATTCACCATAATTAAGCGTATATTCCTCTTTACGATTCTTTGGTATAACAAAGGTATCAACAGAGGAATACACCTTTACCTTTTCAAAATCAATTTTCTGAAAAACCCTTGCAGTATATACTGCGTCATCAAATGCAGAATGAAAAGGGATATCCTTCTCCATCATCTGCTCCGTAACGGCAGCCTCCAGCGAAATCCTCTGCTTACCGTCACTATAACAGCGGCTGTACAGCTTCTGAATATCATAATAAATGAACGGTTTCGGGAAATTATATTCAACACCAAAGAATTTACAGTTTCTCTGCAGCTCTGTTAAATCCATTGAACCCCATGTGCCAAAAATATATTCACCGTCCGATTCACACCATTTAAGGAATTCATCCGCCGCCTGCTTAAACGGCCTGCCCTTCTTCAAATCCTCCATACTGAGCATTACCAAATCCCTGGTCACATAATGGAGTTCTTTATATACCACCGGTGAAATAATTTCATGGTACTCACCGGTCACATTAAATCCATCATCAAGCTTAACTGCACCAATCTCTATGATTTCAAATGGTAAATCCTTATTCTCTTGTCCTTTACCGGAGGGACTCTGGTTCCACTCCAAATCAAAAATAATGTAGTTCATAACATTATCAATATAGCAGATGTTAAGAAAATAATCAATAAAATTGGTTTTTCGGCTAATTGTACTAAAATAACAAAATTTAAGATTAATGTATAGTTCTCTTCAATCCACAAAAAAACCTCAAAGCCACGCTTTGAGGTTTAATCTGTGCATTCCGGCACGCAATATTTTAATAACGTCCCTGACTGGAGTCGAACCAGCGGCCTTTCGCTTAGGAGGCGAACGCTCTATCCTACTGAGCTACAGAGACAATCATTTGAAAAACCATTTGATATTTTAACATGTAAATCTGACTTCGTCAATCCACATACGCCAGAATATTACGCATTAAGTTCGATGACTCCCTGCAGCCAGATTTTCCCGGTAAATCTGAAACCAACCTGCGGAACACCAAACAAATCCTTACTGTTAATTCCGAGATTAATCATATTGTCGTTGCATTCTAACAGCATATAATAAATCTCTTCGCCTGTTATCTCGTTGGTCAGGCTCGTAACCTCCATGATATTACCGACAACTGTATAATGGTCGCACTCAAGTCCCGAAGGGATAAAAGAAGAATTAACAATCGTGTACATATCCTCCCTGCGGATTCGCTGGCAGATATTTGACAGCATATCATAATCTCCTATGGTAAGATTATCAATTGCGTCAGGATTACCACGCATTGCCATATCTACAAGTTTGTTACGTTTGTTGGTCGCAGCCTTGCAGCGGTCAATCTGTGCTTTTGTCTGTCTGATTGGCAGAATTATTTTGCCGCCGGTGGAAAGTGCACTCAGATACACAAAGCGGTCGGTCAGAATTCTTTCGCCCTTTTCCTTAATAAGGTATTCAACAATATTTTTTACAAAAAAAATCGGTGGAACCTCACGCCTTGGTTCGTCACAATGGGCAAGATATGCTTCTTTATCTGTCTGACGCTCCACTACCATTTCACGGTTATAACGCGGGACACTTCCTTTTAGATACGGAAAATAGAAGGTCTGCTCAAAGCTTTTATCCGACGGATTATAGAATCCACGAATCACAAGACCTCCTATATCTTCAAACTCTGTTCCGTTTTGCTTTTTCAACATGCAGTAATCAATTTGTGCTTCATAAAAAGAATCCTGTGCTTCGCCCTCGGAATCATAGATTACCGAATTACTGCGTATTGCCTCTTCCTTAATTCTATTCAAAAGAGTTTCCATGGCGGACCTTGATGTTATTTCACCAAGGCCCACCCCTCTTGCATATAAATGCATATTATTTATCCTTTTTCTCTATTTTGGTCATTCCACCCATGTATGGCTGAAGCGCAGCAGGAATGTTGACACTTCCGTCCGCATTAAGGTTATTTTCCAAAAATGCGATTAACATTCTAGGTGGTGCAACTACTGTGTTATTAAGTGTGTGTGCAAAATATTTGCCGTTCTCTCCATTAACACGGATTCTAAGTCTTCTTGCCTGAGCGTCTCCAAGATTAGAGCAGCTTCCTACCTCAAAATACTTCTTCTGTCTTGGTGACCATGCCTCAACGTCAATTGATTTAACCTTAAGGTCTGCCAAGTCACCTGAACAGCATTCAAGTGTACGAACCGGAATATCCAAAGAACGGAAAAGGTCAACTGTGTTCTGCCATAATTTATCAAACCACATTTTGCTGTCCTCAGGCTTACATACAACAATCATTTCCTGCTTCTCAAACTGATGAATTCTGTATACTCCACGTTCCTCAATACCATGTGCACCTTTTTCTTTTCTAAAACATGGTGAGTAGCTTGTCATTGTATACGGCAGATTCTTTTCATCAAGAAGATTATCAATAAATTTACCAATCATTGAATGTTCACTTGTTCCGATAAGATATAAATCCTCACCTTCGATTTTGTACATCATTGCTTCCATCTCAGCAAAGCTCATTACTCCGGTAACAACATCGCTTCGAATCATAAAAGGTGGTACACAGTAGGTAAAACCTCTGTTAATCATAAAATCTCTTGCATAAGAGATAACTGCTGAATGAAGTCTTGCAATATCTCCCATAAGATAGTAAAAACCATTTCCTGCAACTCTTCTTGCGCTGTCCAAATCAATTCCGTCAAAATTCTCCATAATCTCTGTGTGATATGGAATTTCAAAGTCAGGAACTACAGGCTCGCCGTATTTCTGAATTTCTACATTTTCGCTGTCATCTTTTCCGATTGGAACACTTGGGTCAATTATGTTTGGAATAATCAACATAATTTTTCTGACCTTTTCTTCAAGCTCTGCTTCCTTAACTTCTAACTCTGCAAGTCTTTCGGAATTAGCAGTTACCTGTTTCTTAACATCTTCTGCTTCTTCCTTCTTACCCTGTGCCATCAAAGCACCAATCTGCTTAGACAATTTATTACGTTCTGCTCTGAGGTTGTCCGCCTCCTGTTTTGCAGCTCTTGATTCTTCATCCAAAGCAATTACTTCATCTACTAAAGGAAGCTTTGAATCCTGAAATTTCTTCTTAATATTTTCTTTTACAATGTCAGGGTTTTCTCTGACGAATTTCATATCTAACATTTGTTGTTATCCTCCTGTTTCTATTCCACTGTGTCCATTATAAACACTGTAAGGTATTCTGTTAAGTCTTTTGTTATATTTTCTTTATAAGGATTTCCCATTGAGTCCATTAATAATCTTAATATCGGTCTGTCAGGAAGTCCTTTATTCTGTGCAATAATCTCTGCTATATCGCCGTCACTTGTTAAAACCTGGCAGCCGTTAGGAAACCATGCAATATTTGAAATAATCTTTGTAACCACATCATAGTCAAAAAGATAGGCTCCGGCAGTTCTCAGATACTCGACTACTTCATGTACCTTTCTTCTCTTAAATCCGATTCCGTTTACAAGCTCATCAAAAAAGTCACATATTGCAACGATTTTAACCTCAATCGGAATTCTTTCACTATTCTTGTGAAAAGGATATCCGCTTCCGTCCTCACGCTCATGGTGCGAAAGTACAATTAATTTTACTTTATCAGGAATCCATTCATGGTCATGTATCATTTCATATCCTTCTATTACATGCCTGCGATATGCCATTTTTTCCTGTGATGTCATATTATCAATTTCAACATCATTATAATCCATTTCCAAATCACACATTCCGATGTCATGGAACAATGCACCCAGTCCGATATAATCCAGTTCTTCCTCTGAAAGCCCAAGTTTAATTCCCATTACAACCGACAGAATTGCAACATTTATCATGTGCGAGTAAATATCAACGCTTCTTCTTTTGACATTAATCATTGAATTCATTACATTCTCTGTTGAAATTAATTTTCTGATTGTTCTAAAAGCATGCTCTGAAACCAGCTTCATCTCACTATCGTCATTAAATCTTATTCTTGATTTAATAGCATGGGTAACACAGTTCAAAATATCATTTTCAATTACTTCTGCACAGAAAATATCAACTTCTTTATTTTTAACAGTAATCCATACTGAATGAATGTTATTCTCTATTAACTTTTGAACTATATCATCTGTTATCGGACTTCCTGCATATAACAAAACAACGCCCGAATCATTACATACCGTTCTGCCAAGAACGGCATTTTCCGGAATTTCTCTGACATCTACAACTCTCATTCCTACCACCTCTTTATTATGTTCTAATCTGTCACATTGCTGTCAGAATTAATTGCCTGCTCAAGAGCCACCTTCTCTTCCTCTCCTAAGGTTATATAACTCTCTCCCTTAACAATTTCCTTAATATAGGTATAGCAGCCTTCCCTGCTGTGCATTGCATTCATAACAAAACCATTATTGGTCTTATCAAGCATTGCAAGTGCAAAGCTTAGTTTGCCTCCCATTTCATTAAATGCATCATATTTAACTATACCAACCTTTTTATATGTGGACAATAATTCCTCATTAATTTCTTCAATCTGTTTTTTATTAACATTATTTGATACTTTTAATTCATCCACTTCCTTGAATCTGGTTAAAATAGTGTCTTCAAGGGTTTTACCATCCTTACCGGATATAAAAGTTTCATATTTTGCATTCAATTTATTGATACGAAGTGTATTATAAATAACTAAAACGATTAATACTATAACTAAAACAGCAAGTGCAAGAATTATGTATACGGAATTACTTTCAATTAAATTAAAAAACGCTTTCATTAGTATCCTCCATATTATTTGTTTTTAAGCAATTCGACGATTCTTTCGAAATCATCCTTGGAATAATATTCAATTTCGATTTTTCCTTTATTATTATCCTTATTTTTGATAACAATTTTGGTACCGACAGCTAATTTTAACTGTTCCTCCATATCCCTATAGATAAAATCATTCTCAGGCAATTTCTTATCCACGGACTTGGAAGGATTATTATATGCTTTAACCAGCTTCTCAGTCTCTCTAACACTGAGTTTCTTGTCAAAAACCTCCATTGCAACAGAATACTGCTGTTCATTATCCTCAATTCCGAGCAGAGTTCTGGCATGTCCGCTTGAAATCATATCATCAATTACCATCTGCTGTACTCTTTCATCAAGCTTGAGAAGTCTCATTGCATTGGTAATTGCAGCACGGCTCTTGGACACTCTTTCAGCAACCTCATCCTGCTTAAGGTTATATTCCTTAATAAGACTCTGATAAGCAAGTGCTTCTTCAATCGGATTTAAATCCTCTCTCTGGATATTCTCGATAAGAGCGACCTCCATTATCTCCTGATTGCTGTAATCCTTAATAACTACCGGAAGTTCTTTAAGTCCTGCAAGCTTTGCAGCTCTCCAACGCCTCTCTCCGGCAACTATTTTGTAATAGTCTTTCTCCTTCTTAACAAGAAGTGGCTCTATTACACCATATCTCTTAATTGAATCAGCCAGCTCTATAAGTGCGTCTTCATCAAAGTTACGTCTTGGCTGTTCTCTATTTGGTTCAATTTCATTTATCTTAAGTACAACCTCAGCAGGCTCCTTAACTATCTTCTCTACTATTTTCTCTACTACCTTAGTATTGCCGGCTTCAACCTGAACATCTGAGTCCGGTATCAGATTACCAAGTCCCTTTCCGAGTCCTTTCTTTCTTGCTACTGCCATTCGTCTTCACCTCTATGTATTACTTCCTCCGCCAACAATCTGTAGCTCTCTGCTCCGGCAGATTTAGGGTCATACAGATTAATAGGCAGTCCATGACTTGGTGCTTCCGCAAGTCTTATATTTCTTGGAATAATTGTTTTGTAAATTGTCTGTTTAAGATTCTCTTTAACATTCTCCACTACCTGAAGAGACAGATTGGTTCTTGCGTCATACATTGTAAATACAACGCCTTCCATCTCCAAATCCGGATTAAGTCTTTTCTTAACAAGATTAATCGTATGAATAAGCTGTGACAATCCCTCCAGAGCATAATATTCACACTGAATCGGAACTAATACAGTATCTGCGGCGGTCATTGCATTAACGGTAAGCATGGAAAGTGATGGCGGACAATCCACAATTACAAAATCATAATTTTCTCTGACTTTATTAATCTCCTTCTGTAATATGTATTCTCTTTCATCAACACCAATCAAATCTATCTCCGCTCCGGATAAATTTACATTGGATGGCATTACATCCAGATTGTCCAATACATTCTTAATAACGCACTCATCAACAGTACATTCTCCAAGCATTAATTCATATATGGTATTCTCTACATTATTCTTATCCACACCAAGTCCGCTTGTTGTATTTCCCTGTGGGTCAACATCAACTACAAGAACTCTTTGACCAAGTTCTGCAAGGCAGGCAGATAAGTTAATTGAAGTCGTTGTCTTTCCGACTCCGCCCTTCTGATTGGCTACCGCTATAATTCTACCCATATTGGTTCCTCCAATTGTTTATCATGTTTAACTATTATATCACTTACGGGATTGAAATTCTATATTAATGTATTAATTATTAGTGAAAAATTTATTTTTTGATTATGTTTCTGTTTCACAAAAGCAGCCATAAATGTTTCACGTGAAACATTTATAACTGTTTAACATTGAGTTGATGAAATATTTTCTTGTATGTGCCGGTGTATCAATGTCTATCCTATAAAGTTTAAAAGTTCCACGTGTAATGTTTCACGTGAAACTTTTTTCTAAATACTTATCAAATTATTTTTAATTGCAAACACTGCCGCCTGTGTTCTGTCATTAACCTGAATTTTCTTAAATATATTGGACACATGATTCTTGACCGTCCTTTCACTTATATTAAGTTTCAGTCCTATTTCCTTATTCAATAATCCATGTGCAACAAGTTTTAAGATTTCCATTTCTCTGTTAGTTAATTCCTTAATCTTGTCAATTGAAGAATTTCTAATCATAACGGAAGAATTCAATCCTTCACGCAACGACTTCTGAATATATGTATTACCCTGATACAAATTAAGTATTGCTGTTTTTAATTCATGTACTTCACAGTTTTTAAGAAGATATCCGTCACATCCGGCGTCAACTGCTTTCATAACTTTTTCTGAATCACTATCAGAAGCAAACATTAATACCTTAACATTAAATTCCTGTTCACGCATAATTCTTAAAGTACGCAATGCATCAAGATTTTTCAAATTCATATCCAGAATAACAATATTAGGTTTGATTTTATTAACATCATTGAGACATGAATAACCGTCTGCTGCTTCTCCAATAACAGATACGTCAAGTTCTTTCTCAAGAAGCAGCTTTAACCCCTTTCGAACAATATTCTGACTGTCCCCAATAAAAACATTAATTGGCATTTACACTACACTTCCCTCTATTTCCTGTGCGCAGGAAATAACTTCATCTAATTCCGCTATCTTGGACAGCATTATCTGTTTCTTATTCTCGAGCCCCTCCAATTCTAAAAGCTTATCCTTAATAAGTTCGTCAAAGGAATCAATTTCAGCAAATTCATCCATTTTGGCAACCTGGGATGAAGATAAAATCATATAAGAAGAATCAAATGTTGATTCTATATTTTTCTTATTGTTCTGTGCTTCAGATATCAAAAGATTAATTCTCTCCATATCATTTTCAATTAATTTTAAGTCTGAATGAAAATTCTCTTTAAGTGATAATAAATATTTGCTAATTGAATCTATAGATTTCTTAACACTTGGCTTATGCACATTTGACTTCTTCACATTTGATTTTTTCATAAAACAAAAAACCTCTAATCAATATATTTTAATAATACTTTTCAAAAAACAATCCCGGCTCATTATTTTAATGGTTCTTTTGAAGGAAGTCCTGCCTTACGTGGATATTTTTTTGAAATTGGTGATATTTTCTTAATAATTACAAAGGTCCGCGTTATATCAGTATTAGGTATCGTATACGATATAGTATTTTCAACCTTTCCGCCTAATAAGAAAATAGCTTTTTTTGCATTTTCAATCTCTTCAGCACAGTCGTCAGCTTTGTATGCTATAAAATACCCTTCTTTTCTGACAAAAGGAAGGCAATATTCTGATAAAGTTGCAAGATTTGCAACTGCACGTGATACACATACATCAAACTGCTCCCTATATTCCGGCATTCTTGCATAATCCTCTGCCCTGCCATGAATTAATGACAATTTATCAAGCTCAAGCTCTGATTTAACCTCATTAAGGAATCCTATTCTTTTATTCAAAGAATCAAGCAGGGTAAAATCAATATCACTATTAAAAATTTTGAGAACAATTCCGGGAAAGCCCGCACCTGTTCCGACATCTATGACGGATGTTATTTTATCAAAAGAAAATGCATTAATTACAGCCATACTGTCAACAAAATGCTTAATTACAACCTCGTCATATTCCGTAATTGCCGTCAGATTCATTACTTTATTTTTTTCAACAAGGAGCTGATAAAATTTATCCAGCCTGTTTATCTGCTCATCGGTTGGCTCTACTCCAATACTAATCAGACTATTTTTTAATAAATTATTCATTTTACCTCCGATGCTGCTCCATATAAACTAATAATACTGATATATCCGCCGGTGAAACGCCCGAAATTCTTGACGCCTGACCTATTGACCTTGGTGCATAGCTTTTCAGCTTCTGCTTTGCTTCAAGACGCAGACTTGTAATATCGTCAAAATTAATATCCTCAGGAATTAATTTATTCTCAAGCTTTTTAAAATGCTCAACCTGTTTTAATTCTCTTGAAATATAGCCTTCATATTTAATATTGATATTAACCTGTTCTTTTACATCATATCTGAGACTTGGTCTGTCTGCATCTAATTTTTCGAGCATATCATAATTAAGCTCAGGACGTCTAATCAACTCAGCAATACTTATTCCGTTATTCAACGGAGTACTTCCGTTTTCAATAAGGAAATCGTTAACCGCCTGCGTACCGCCGATTGTTACGTGCTTAAGTCTTTCAATTTCTTCATCAATCTGTTCAATTTTCTTAAGAACTGCGTCATACTGTTCCTGTGACAACAGGCCAACCTCATAGCCATGCTTTGCCAGTCTGATATCCGCATTGTCCTGTCTGAGTAAAAGTCTGTACTCCGCTCTGCTTGTCATCATTCTGTATGGTTCATGGTTCTCTTTGGTAACTAAATCATCAATCAGAACTCCGATATATGCCTCTGAACGGTCGAGCACCAAAGGCTCTTTACCAAGCACCTTCATTGCCGCATTAATTCCTGCAATAAGTCCCTGTGCAGCAGCCTCCTCATATCCTGAACTGCCGTTTAACTGTCCGCCCGAAAATAAACCTGAAATATTTTTAAATTCAAGGGAAGATTTTAACTGAATAGGATTAATGCAGTCATATTCAATCGCATATGCATTTCGGACTATTTTTACATTTTCAAGACCCGGAACTGTTCTGTACATTGCATACTGAACATCTTCAGGAAGTGAGCTTGACATTCCTCCAAGATAATATTCATGCGTATACATTCCCTCCGGCTCAATAAACACCTGATGTCTGTCCTTATCCGCAAAACGCATTACTTTATCCTCAATCGAAGGACAATATCTCGGACCTGTTCCATGAATTACACCTGAGTATAAAGGTGAACGGTCAATATTATCTCTTATTATACTATGAGTATTCTCATTAGTATAGGTTAACCAGCAGGACGCCTGTTCCTTCTGTATACTGTCAGGGTCAGTAGAAAAAGAAAAAGGAACTATTCTCTCATCTCCAAACTGCTCTTCCATTTTATTAAAATCAATACTTCTTCCGTCAACTCTGGCAGGAGTACCTGTTTTAAATCTGACCAGCTCTATTCCCAAATCTTCCATAGATTTAGATAAATAATTTGCCGGTAAAAGTCCGTTAGGACCTGTATTGTAGCTTACATCACCATAAATACATCTTGCCTTAAGATATGTACCGGTACACAAAACTACAGCCTTCGTAAAATACTGTGCACCTGAATAAGTCTTAATTCCTTTGATAACTCCATTCTCAGCCATAAGCTCTGATACCTCTGCCTGACGGATTGTAAGGTTGTCCGTATTCTCAAGGATTGTTCTCATCGACTGACTGTAAGCCGCTTTATCCGCCTGTGCCCTCAAAGAATGAACAGCCGGACCTTTGGAACGGTTAAGCATTTTGGATTGTATAAAGGTACGGTCAATATTTTTGCCCATCTCACCGCCAAGAGCATCTATCTCTCTGACAAGATGTCCCTTAGAACTTCCGCCTATATTAGGGTTGCAAGGCATAAGTGCAATACTTTCCACACTTACGGTAAACATAATTGTTGATAATCCGAGTCTTACACATGCAAGTGCTGCTTCACAGCCCGCATGTCCCGCTCCGACAATCGCAACATCATATTCTTCTACAACATTCATTTTCTCTACCATGCTCCTTAAAAGAGCCTTTCTGATTATTTTCCCATACAGAATTTGCTGAAAATCTCATTAACCAAATCCTCCTCAACTGATTCACCTATAACTTTTCCAAGCTCGCTGTAGGCATTCATCAAATCAATTGTATAGAAATCCTCAGGCATTCCGTCTTCAATACTTCTTATAACTAATTTCAGACTTTCCGATGCATTATCAAGGCTGACCTTGTCCCTCTCATTGGAAATATATACTTCATCATTATAATCTATTTCTTTGTTTGTGAAAAGTTCAACAATATATGTGGATAACTCTTCAAGTCCTGTTAAATCCTTTGCCGATACGGGAATTACCTTTGAATCGGTAATTTTTTTAACATCCTCGACAGTTGTCACAGGAGTAAGGTCTGTTTTATTTAACAAAATAACTGTCTTATATTCCTTAATCAGAGACAAAATCTCATCATCATTTTCATCAAGCTCTGTTGAGGAATCCACAACATAGAGGATTAAATCTGCTTCTTTTGCAATGGTCTTCGCTCTTTCCACACCGATTCCTTCAACTACATCCTCTGTATCCCTGATACCTGCAGTATCAATAAGATTCAAAGTTATTCCGTCAAGATTAATCTGCTCCTCCAGAATATCTCTTGTAGTTCCTGCTATATCAGTAACAATTGCCCGTTCTCTTCCTGACAATACATTAAGTATGCTGGATTTGCCTGCATTTGGCTTGCCTATTATAACTGTTTTAACACCCTGTGTGAATAACTTTCCATTTTCCACGGTTTTTAACAAGTTTTCCACATTATTCACAGAGTTTTCCACAGTTATCAACAGTTTATCCCCAAAATTTTCCAAAGAAATATGCTCCGGGTCATCCAATGCTGCTTCAATATATGCTATTTTTTCAAGTAATTCTGCTCTTATTGCTGCTATTTTTTCGGATAATTTACCATTTAACTGCTTAATTGAGTTCTTAAGTGCATACTGATTCTTGGAATTTATTATGTCAATTACAGCCTCTGCCTGTGATAAATCCATGCGTCCGTTAAGAAATGCTCTCTTCGTAAATTCACCAGGTTCAGCAGGTCTTGCACCGGATTTAAACACGGCGGAGAGTATTTTCTTCATAACATAAACACCGCCATGGCAGTCGATTTCCACAACATCCTCACGCGTGTAAGTATTAGGTGCTTTCATTACAATAACGAGAACTTCATCAATAATTTCATTATTATAAACTATATTTCCATAATGAACGGTATGAGAAGCAACATTCGCAAGCTTCTTAGAATTTTTCTTTGATACAAATAACCTGTCAGCAACTTCAATTGCTTCAGGTCCGCTTATTCTTATTATTCCGATACCTGAATTAGACATACCGGTAGCAATTGCTGCAATTGTCTCTTTCAAAATTTCACTTCCTTAAATAATAACATAAATGTATTATAATTTTTTTTTGTAGAGGTGTAAAGTGTAATTAAATCATGTAATATCTGCATAAAAGATAAAAAGTATCACTGATACATATATCCATATCAGCAATACTTTTTATTCAAATAAATTATCTTTTCAATAATACAACTACATGTCTGAAAGGTTCTTCACCCTCACTCTTAGTGCATACATATTTGTCGTTCTGGAGAGCTGAATGAATAATTCTTCTCTCATAAGGATTCATAGGTTCAAGAGAAACCGGCCTTCTTGTTCTCTTAACCTTGTATGCAATATTCTTGGCAAGGGATTCAAGAGTAGCTTTTCTTCTCTCTCTGTAATTCTCTGTGTCAAGTTTAACTCTGTAGTATTTCTCGCTTTCCTTGTTAGCTACAAGACTTACAAGATACTGTAATGAATCAAGAGTCTGTCCTCTCTTACCGATGAGAACACCCATATCATCTCCTACGAGATTAATATTAATGGTTTCTTCTTTTTCATCAATTGTCATTTCAACAGTAACCTTTAAATCCATTGCTTCAAAAACATCATTTAAGAAATTTACAATGCTGTCTTCCATTGTTGCTTTCTTCCAAACAAGGATTTTAGCAGGTTTGGTATTAATAAAACCAAGAATACCTGAAGAACCTTTTTCAATAACTTCATACTCCACTTTATCACTGGTAGTCTGAAGCTGTACCAAAGCATTTGTTAATGCATCCTCAACCGTCTTTCCGGTAACTTCAATTTTTTCCATAAAACATCCCTCTTATTTACTATTTTTTTTGTTATTTCTTTCATTATAAAGCTTAACCATGTTAGCCTTTGACGCAAGACTTCCAGGCTTAGCCTCTGATGAGGAATTGTAATACTCTGTTGACTTCTTTATCTCTTCGTCCCTCTCACCTTTTCTTGCTTCACGTGCTTCAACCTTCTTAACCTCTTCGGCATAAGTTGATGCTCCGTTTACCATTTTCTTAGGCGGAAGTCCTTTTTTAATTCTTTTGGCATTAGCCTTATCAATGTTCTTCTGAACCATTTCTTCAACATTAATCTTATTCATATAATTGTTAATGATTAACTGCTGAATAATCTGGGCAACAGAACTAGTAATCCAGTAAATACCGACACATGATGGGAATGATACACAGAAAATCGCTGACATGATAGGCATAACAAGATTCATCATCTTCATTGAAGCTGCCATTGGATTCTCTTCACCATTTGTCTGTACCTTATTGCGGGATTCCATAAGTTTGGCACTTAACCACTGGGTAACACCTGCAAGAACAGGTATTAACAATGCCCAGTTAAAATGTCCGTCAACCGTAAATCTCCATCCCGGCTGCTGTGTAAGACTTATACCAAAGAAATTGGTATAGCTTATTAACTGGTCAACTGCTGATGAAATTTCAGAAGAAATATTACTGAATGTATCCATCAGAGTATCCCACTGTGAGCTTGAGAAATTATACATTACATCGATAAGTTCATTTACGGTATCAATCTGCTCAGGCTTTGAAACAAGACCTGCTTCAACCATTTTCTCAGCATAATCTTCTATTTCCATAACCTTATCTGCAATACCTGCACCGTTGTTAATGAATAATCCCTTAATCTTACTTACATATCCCGGAATTTTGTAAATGACTCTGTACAATGCGAACATAATCGGAAGCTGAATAATCATTGTAAGGCATCCGCCTGTCGGAGAGGTTCCGTATTTCTCGTATACGGCTTTTGTCTCCTCATTCATCTTCATTATAGAAGCATTGTCCTTCTTATCCCTATATTTTTCCTGAATTGCCTGAATCTCAGGGTTCATCATATTGGACAACTTGGAAAATTTCTGTTGTTTAATTGTCATAGGGAGTAAGATAAGTCTGACAATAATTGTAAACAGGATTACACAAATACCCAAAACCGGAAGTGATTCAACCGGTATTGCACTTACGACGATAAATAAAAGGTCAATTATTTTACCGAGTAACCATGCAATAGGCTTAAGGAATCCTGTTTCTGTAGATAATAATATCATACTGTACTCCTTAATTATCCATATAGGACCAACGAATTTCTTTATGGAACAGGGTCATATCCTCCCTTTGCAAAAGGATTACATCTCATAATTCTCCATAAAGCCATAAAACCACCTTTAAATGCTCCATATTTCTCAATTGCTTCAATTGCATACTGAGAACAGGTAGGTGTGTAAATACATACTGCGTGTTTTTTTAATGGTGATAAATTTTTACGATAAAATTTAATCATTGCAATCAGAACTTTTTTCATATAATAAAGTCCTCCTTACTGCGGTATCCTTATACCATGAAGCTTTGCCAAATGCATATACGCACTTTCAGTTTCCTTATACTTCTTGTCCTTAAGAGCTGCACGGGCAATAATTACAATATCGTATCCTTTGGTAATATTATCACTGTTTAACCGGACGCTCTCACGTATTAAACGTGTTAACCGGTGTCGGACGATGCTATTCCCGACTTTCTTACTCACAGATATTCCCACTCTGTTAATATCCGTTCGATTCTCCAAAATATACATAATCAGATATTTATTAGCATAAGAACGGCCATTCTTATAAACATTTTGAAAATTTCTGTAATTTTTCAAAGACTCATATCCGTTCATGTACCCTTCCTTCTTCTGTTTCTACTATATTAATAAAATAGTAAAACAAAAAGGCCACAACACCTGCGGCCTATGCTGATAATACTTTTCTTCCTTTAGCTCTTCTTGCAGCAAGAACCTTTCTTCCGCCAGCAGTGCTCATTCTCTTTCTGAAACCATGAACCTTAGATCTTGATTTCTTCTTTGGCTGAAATGTCATCTTCATTACAAATACACCTCCTTATTTGATTACATTATGTCCTTATATCATAGAACATCATTCTAATTCTATTCAAATTGCCTTTTAAAGTCAAGCAAAACATTAAAAAAATTATAATTTTATTTTTTTCGTTTACATAATGTTATCCACAAATTGTTGATAACTTGTGGATAACTCCGTTAAAAACCAGTTAAAAACCCTTCAAATTTCCCTTTTTAAGGCATAAAACTTATCAACAATACATATTTTTTATTTTTATGCTGAAAACTTATTTAAGATTGAAATATTGATTAAAATAAGTTAAAATATATTAGTGGTAATTTGGATTTTTATTAAGATTTGGAGATGAATTAATGTTTAACGAGATTTTAGACAAATGGGACAATATTTTACAAACAATGAAGACGGAATTTGAAATGACTGATGTCTCATTTAAGACATGGATTCTTCCCCTCAAACCTCATTCACTTGAAAATGATATTTTAACAATCCTTGTTCCGGGTGAGCAAAGAGGACTTAATTATATAGAGAAGAAATATATAACCCCTTTTAAGGTTACTGTTTCTGAAATTATGAACCATGAAATTGATATCAAATTCGTTTCAACTGATGATATTTCATCTAATAATTTTGTTAAACCGGTTCAGGTTAAACCTGAAATTGATTATGCAGCTACGGGTATCAACCCTAAATATACATTTGATACCTTTGTCGTAGGTGAGAATAACAATTTTGCTCATGCTGCTTCACTTGCCGTTGCAGAATCTCCGGGAGAGATTGAGAGTTATAATCCTCTTTTTATTTATGGAGGAGTAGGACTTGGTAAGACTCATCTTATGCAGTCAGTAGGTAATTTTGTTCTTAATCATAACCCTTCCTTAAAGGTTATGTACGTTACCTCAGAAGTATTCATGAATGAATTGATTGAATCTATTAAGAATGAGAAAAACACAAGCAATAAGAATTTCAGGGAGAAATACCGTAAGGTTGATGTTCTTCTAATTGATGATATTCAATTTCTCATTGGTAAGGAAAGTACCCAGGATGAGTTCTTCCATACCTTTAATACCTTAAGAGAGGCTAAGAAGCAGATTATTATAACCTCCGACAGACCTCCTAAGGATTTTGATACACTTGAGGAAAGACTTCGTTCACGTCTCGAATGGGGCTTACTGGTTGATATTTCACCTCCTAATTATGAGACAAGAATGGCTATTCTTCATAAGAAAGCTGAACTTGAAGGCTATAAAATTGATAATGATATTTTTGACTATATTGCAACTAATGTTAAATCCAACATCAGGGAGCTTGAAGGCTCATTAACCAAGCTTGTAGCCTATTCCAAGCTTACCCACAGTGACATTAACATTGAATTTGCTGAAGATGTTCTTAAGGATATTATTTCTCCTAATGCACACAGGGAAATAACTCCTGATTTAATTATCCAGGTAGTTGCAGAGCATTACGGAATCACTCCTAACGATATTGCTTCCCAGCGTCGCAGCAATGAAGTTGCTTTTCCAAGACAGGTCGCAATGTATCTGTGCAGATATATGACAGATGTTCCTTTGGAAACAATAGGAAGCTATATGGGTAAAAGGGACCATTCAACAGTTAAATATGGTGTTGACAAGATATCAAAGGACCTTAAGAATAATGACCTTCTTAAAAATACAATTGATATCATTATGAAGAAGATAAATCCTACATAATGTATTTTTGTAAATGCATTATAATAGGAAGAAACTCGTTACATACTTTCAACATTTTGATGTTAATAACTTTATTTTGAAAGTGGATAACTGCTTCTTAATATTTTGTTTAAGTTTGAATTTATAATTTTATGTTGATAACTCCTTAATTTTCAACAATAACTTTTTAGGTTATCAACATACTTTTTAAGTTCATAAAGTGGCTTTTTTAAAGGGCTTGAACCACTTATCAACTTTTCCACAGCCCCTACTACTAATACTGCTAATTAATTATAATAAATATAATTTGTTTTCTCGCGAAAGGAGTTATTAACAACATGAAAATTATTTGCAATAAATCAGATTTGTTAAAAGGAGTTAATATTGCTTTAAGAGCAGTTCCTGTAAGAACTACAATGTCAATTCTTGAATGCATTATTATTGACGCTACGGAATTAGAGATTACACTTACCTCTAATGACATGGAGCTTGGCATTGAGACAAAGGTTAAGGGTGACATTATTGAAAAGGGTAAAATAGCACTTGACGCCAAATTTCTGTCAGAGATTGTTCGTAAGCTTCCTGACAGCGAGGTTACAATTGAAACAGATTCAAATTATGTTGCTACAATTTCATGCGAGAAATCTGTTTTTACAATTTCAGGCAAAGATGGAGATGATTTTTCATACCTTCCTTACATTGAGAGAAACAAATCAATTTCATTGTCACAGTTTACTCTTAAAGAAATTATAAGGCAGACTATTTTCTCAATAGGAGACAGCGAGAGCAACAAGGTAATGACAGGTGAATTATTTGAGATTAATGATAATAATTTAAGGGTCGTTTCACTTGACAGATACAGGGTTTCAATCAGAAATGTAAAATTAGCTCAGAGCTATGACCCGTTTAAGGTGATTGTTCCGGGAAAGACTTTGAATGAGATAAGCAAGATTTTATCGGGTGAGGTTGAAAGTGAAGTTAATATTTTCTTTGCACCTAACCATATTTTGTTTGAGTTTGATGATACCATTGTTGTTTCAAGACTTATTGAAGGTGAATTTTTCAAAATTAACCAGATGCTTACAAAGGATCACAGTACAAAAATTGATATTAACAAGAAGGAACTTCTTGATTGTATAGACAGAGCAACTCTTCTCGTTAAAGAAGGTAATAAGAAGCCGGTTATTTTTGATATAACAGATGGTTCAATTAAGATAAATATTGTTTCTTCATTCGGTAAGATGAATGAGGATATTGATATTAACAAAGAGGGTCAGGATATTAAGATTGGATTTGACCCTAAATTCCTTATGGACGCTTTAAGGGTAATTGAGAATGAGACAATTTCAATGTATTTTATGAATGCAAAAGCTCCATGTACAATCAGGGATGATGAGGGTAATTATATTTATCTGATTCTTCCGGTTAACTACTAAAATTCCGAAAAGAGGATTCATCAATGGAAGTTATAAAGCTTAGAGAAGATTATATTAAATTAGGACAGGCTTTAAAGGCAGCGGGACTTGTGGGTTCAGGAGTTGAAGCCAAGGAAGTTATTCTTGATGGTTTTGTTAAGGTTAACGGTAAGGTAGAGCTTCAGCGGGGCAAGAAGCTTTACGGCGGAGATGTAGTTAGTTTTGACGGAGAAGAAATTAAGATTGAAGAATGATAATAAAATCAATTGACCTTAAAAATTTCAGAAATTATGAAATAGAGCATATTGAATTTGATGAAAGAACAAATATTTTTTACGGTGATAATGCACAGGGCAAGACTAATGTTTTAGAGGCTGTTTTCATATCCGGCACCACCAAAAGCCATAAGGGCAGCAAGGATTTGGAGGTTATTAATTTTAACAGTGATGAGGCCCATATTAAGACAATCATAGAACGTAAGGGTATTGAATATCGGATTGATATGCATATCAAAAAAAATAAATCAAAGGGAATTGCAGTAAATGGAGTTCCCGTTAAAAAGGCTTTGGATTTATATGGCATAGTTAATATTATTTTTTTCTCACCTGAGGATTTGAATATTATTAAAAATAGTCCTTCCGGCAGAAGAAAATTCATGGATATGGAATTGTGCCAGCTGGATAAAATATATGCCGGTAATCTTATTAACTACAATAAAGCAGTTGAACAGAGAAACAGGCTTCTTAAGGATATATATTTTATGCCGGATTTGAAAGATACACTTGATGTATGGGACAGTCAGATTGTAAAATTCGGAAATGAAATAATCGCTGCAAGAAGAAATTTTATAAAAAAGGTTAATGAGATTATTTTCCCGATTCATTATAAATTGTCCGGTGGAAGGGAAGAATTAACGATACAATACGAGCCTTCAGTGGAGGAAGAACTGTTTATGGACAGCCTTTGCCGCTATAGGGACAGGGACATTAAACTTAAGATGACTGAAGTAGGACCGCACAGGGATGATGTTATTTTTATGATTAACGGAATTGATATCCGCAAATACGGTTCACAGGGTCAGCAGAGAACAACCGCTTTATCTCTGAAACTTGCAGAGATAGATTTGGTTAAAGAAATTACAGGAGATAAACCAATACTTTTACTTGATGATGTTTTATCGGAACTTGACGGAAACAGACAGAATTATCTTTTAAACAGTATTAATGATGTACAGACGATTGTTACATGTACAGGTTTAGATGAATTTATTAATAACAGATTTAGTATCAACAGTATTTTTAAGGTTGTTGATGGTAAGGTTTTCAAAGAAAATTAATTTTCGGGAGGAAATGAAATGAGCAATACAGGTTATACAGCTGATAATATCCAGATTCTTGAAGGATTGGAAGCCGTTAGAAAAAGACCGGGTATGTACATCGGAAGCACATCATTAAGAGGTCTTCATCATCTTGTATATGAAATAGTCGATAATTCAGTAGATGAAGCTTTGGCAGGCTACTGTAACGAAATTTACGTTCAGATTAATGAAGATAATTCAATAACAGTTATAGATAACGGACGTGGAATTCCGGTTGGCATTAATGCTAAATCCGGACTTCCTGGTGTAGAGGTTGTATTTACAATTCTTCATGCCGGAGGTAAGTTCGGAGGTGGAGGCTATAAGGTTTCCGGCGGACTTCATGGTGTAGGTGCGTCAGTTGTTAATGCGCTTTCAGAGTGGCTTGTTGTAAGGGTGTACCAGGACGGCAAAATTCATGAGCAGCGTTATGAGAGGGGCAAGGTTATGTACCCTCTTAGAGTTGTTGGCGAATGTGATAATAATAAAACAGGTACTGAGGTAACATTTTTACCTGATAAGGAGATTTTTGAAGAAACAGATTACAGCTTTTCAATTCTTGAACAGAGATTGAGAGAGATGGCATTTCTGACCAAAAATTTAAAAATAACACTTCATGATGACAGAATTGATAAGAGAACAAAGACCTTCCATTACGAAGGCGGAATTAAAGAATATATCCAGTATCTTAACAGGGGAAAGACTCCTATTTATGAGGATATTGTTTACTGCGAGGATACAAAGAATAACGTATATGTAGAGGTTGCTTTCCAGCATAATGACGGTTATTCGGAGGATGTAATAGGTTTCGTAAATAATATCAATACTCCTGACGGAGGAACACACATTACAGGTTTTAGAAATGCGATTACCAAGACCTTTAATGAATATGCGCGTAATAATAAGATTCTCAAAGAAAAGGACCAGAATTTTGAGGGTGATGATTTAAGAGAGGGTCTTACTGCAATTGTAAGTATTAAAATTTCTGACCCACAGTTTGAGGGTCAGACCAAACAGAAATTAGGTAACAGTGAAGCAAGAGGTGCGGTAGAAGGAGTTTTAACTGAGAAGCTTACATATTATCTTGAGCAGAATCCTTCAAATGCAAGAGCAATTTGTGAGAAGGCTGTACTTGCACAGAGAGCAAAGAAGGCAGCAAGACATGCCAAGGAACTTGCAAGAAAATCACCTCTTGAGGGCTTCAGTCTTCCGGGAAAGCTTGCTGACTGTTCTGATAAGGACCCTAAGAAATGTGAGATTTTTATCGTAGAGGGTGATTCTGCGGGTGGTTCAGCTAAGAGTGCGAGAAAACGTGAGACTCAGGCAATTCTTCCTCTCAGAGGTAAGATTCTCAATGTTGAGAAGGCAAGACTTGACAGAATTCTTGGAAATGCAGAAATTCGTGCAATGATTACAGCCTTCGGAACAGGAATACATGAGGATTTTGATATTTCAAAATTAAGATATGACAAGATTATTATTATGACGGATGCCGACGTTGACGGTGCGCATATAAGTACATTGTTACTTACATTCTTTTATCGTTTTATGCCTGATTTAATAAGAGAGGGCCATGTTTATCTTGCTCAGCCGCCTTTATATAAGCTTGAGAAGAATAAAAAAGTATGGTATGCGTATAGTGATGAGGAATTAAATAATATTCTTCTTGAGGTAGGACGTGACCAGAATAACAAAATTCAGCGTTACAAAGGTCTTGGAGAAATGGATGCTTCCCAGTTATGGGAGACAACAATGGACCCTGAACACAGAATTTTGAAAAAAGTTTATATTAATCAGGAAAGTGAATCTGAAATAGATGTTACTTTCTCTACCCTGATGGGTGACAAGGTTGAACCCCGCAGGGAATTTATTGAAGCCAATGCTAAATATGTAACCAACCTTGATATTTAAGGGAGGAAGGAGACAGTAGAATGGATGAACATATTTTTGACAAAGTTCATGAAGTAGATTTAAAAGAAACAATGGAAACTTCATATATTGATTACGCAATGAGCGTAATTGCTGCCCGTGCCCTTCCTGATGTAAGGGATGGTCTTAAGCCTGTACAGAGAAGAATTCTCTATTCAATGATAGAATTGAACAATGGTCCTGACAAACCGCACAGAAAATGTGCACGTATTGTCGGTGATACAATGGGTAAGTATCATCCGCACGGAGATTCTTCAATTTATGAAGCTTTGGTTAAACTGGCTCAGGATTTTAATACCAGATATCCTTTGGTAGACGGTCACGGTAACTTTGGTTCTATTGACGGTGACGGAGCTGCTGCCATGCGTTATACAGAAGCAAGACTCAGTAAAATTTCCATGGAAATTCTTGCTGATATTAATAAAGATACAGTTGATTTTGTACCTAACTTTGACGAGACAGAGAAGGAACCTGTTGTAATGCCGTCAAGATATCCTAATCTTCTTGTAAACGGTACATCCGGTATTGCCGTAGGTATGGCAACCAATATTCCTCCTCATAATTTGAGAGAGGTTATAGGTGCTGTTGTAAAGATTATAGATAATCAGGTTACCGAGGACAGGGAAACAGAGCTTGAAGAAGTTATGGAAATTGTTAAGGGTCCTGATTTTCCAACGGGTGCTACTATTCTCGGCCGTTCAGGAATTGAAGAGGCTTACAGAACAGGTAAGGGTAAAATCCGCGTTCGTGCAGTTTCTGAGATTAATACATTACCAAACGGTAAATCAGAGATTATAATTACGGAACTGCCATATATGGTTAATAAGGCACTTCTTATCCAGAAAATAGCAGAGCTTGTTAAGGATAAGAAGATTGACGGAATTACAGGTATTTCTGACCAGTCCAATATGCAGGGCATCAGAGTATCAATTGAAGTGAGAAGAGATGCCAATGCCAATATTATTCTGAATCAGTTGTATAAACATACACAGCTTCAGGATACTTTTGGTGTTAATATGCTTGCACTTGTTAATAATGAGCCAAAGGTTCTTAACCTTCTTGAAATGCTCAATTACTATCTGCTTCATCAGAAAGAAGTAGTAACCAGAAGGACAAAATATGATTTAAACAAGGCTCAGGAAAGAGCCCATATTTTGGAAGGTCTGCTTATTGCTCTTGATAATATAGATGAGGTTATTGCAATTATCAGAGGTTCAGAGAATGTAGCTCTTGCAAAAGCAGCATTGATTGAGAGATTCGGATTATCAGAAGTTCAGGCTCAGGCAATTGTCGATATGAGACTTCGTGCTCTTACAGGTTTGGAAAGAGGCAAAATCGAAGCTGAATATAACGAGCTCATGAAGCTTATTGAAGAATTAACTGCAATTCTTGCAGATGAGAAAAAGCTTCTTATGGTAATCAGGGAAGAGATTTCAGTTATTGCAGACAAATACGGAGATGACAGAAGAACTTCAATCGGATATGATGAGTTTGATATTTCCATGGAAGATTTAATTCCGGATGAAAGTACTGTCATTGCAATGACTAACCTCGGCTATATTAAGAGAATGACCCCTGATAATTTCAAGAGTCAGAACAGAGGCGGCCGTGGAATTAAGGGAATGCAGACAATCGAAGAGGATTATATTGAAGACCTGCTTATGACAACCAACCACCATGTAATACTTATGTTTACAAATAAGGGACGTGTATATAAGCTTAAGGCATACGAAATACCTGAGGCAGGCAGAACAGCAAGAGGAACAGCAATTGTTAACCTTCTTCAGTTAATGCCGGGTGAAAAGATTTCTGCAATTGTTCCTGTTGACGGAATTAAAGAAAATGAATATTTATTCATGGCAACCAAGAATGGTATTGTTAAGAAAACTCATAGTATCGAATATGCTAATATTCGTAAATCAGGAATTCAGGCAATTACTTTAAGGGATAATGATGAGTTAATTGAAGCAAAAGCTACTGATATGACCAAAGAGATAATTCTTGTTACCAAATTAGGTCATTGCATAAGATTTAAGGAAACGGATGTAAGACCGACCGGAAGAAGTGCAATGGGTGTAATCGGTATTAACCTTTCTGCTGATGATGAGGTTGTCGGAATGCAGCTTAATACCCAGGGTAAGGACATTCTTATTGTATCTGAGAACGGATTAGGCAAGAGGACCGATATAGAAGAATTTAATGTTCAAATCAGAGGCGGTAAGGGCGTTAAATGCTATAAGATTAACGAAAAATCCGGAAATGTAATCGGTGTTAAGGCAGTAAATGAGACGAGAGAGATAATGCTTATTACAACAGAAGGAATTATTATCCGGATGAAGGTATCCGGAATATCACATCTTGGAAGAGTAACCTCAGGTGTTAAACTCATTAACCTTGATGAAGGAGTTAAGGTTGCTAAAGTTGCAAAAGTCAGAGAAGAAGATATTGAAGAAGAAGTTAATGAAGAAACTGATTCAGAAAACATATCTGCAGAAGAAGCAACGGAAGAATAATTAATACAGGGGTTGGGCATTGCCCGACCCTTTATAAATATATGAAACTTAATTTAATAATGGGAGAACAACATGAGAACAATTGATGTAAAAGAAATAACACAGAATATTAAAGAAATGTGTATTGAAGCAAGTCATTTTTTATCAGATGATATGAAAAGAGCATTATATAAATCAGCTGAAATTGAAGATACAAGTCTTGGAAAACAAATTTTAACCCAGCTTCAGGAGAATTTAAAAATTGCCGGTGAAGAGATGATTCCAATCTGCCAGGACACAGGAATGGCAGTTATATTTGTTAAAGTAGGACAGGATGTACATTTTACCGGAGGACTTTTAACAGATGCAATTAATGAGGGCGTAAGACAGGGCTATGTTGACGGTTATTTAAGAAAATCAGTAGTTAAAGACCCTATTTACAGAGAGAATACAAAGGATAATACTCCTGCGGTTATTCATTATGAAATTGTAGAGGGTGATACAATAGATATAACAGTAGCACCAAAGGGTTTTGGCAGTGAAAATATGAGCCGTGTCTTCATGTTGAAGCCTGCTGACGGAATAGAAGGCGTTAAAGAGGCTATTCTTACAGCAGTTAAGGACGCAGGACCTAATGCATGTCCTCCAATGGTTGTAGGTGTAGGTATCGGAGGAACCTTTGAGAAATGTGCGTTGCTTGCAAAAAAAGCATTAACCAGAAATATTGAAGAGGAATCTCCGGTTGAATATGTAAGAGAACTTGAAAAAGAAATGCTTGATAAGATTAACAGTCTCGGAATAGGACCGGGAGGACTCGGCGGAAGAACTACGGCATTTGCAGTTAATATTGAAACCTATCCGACACATATTGCAGGTCTTCCTGTAGCAGTAAATATATGTTGTCATGTAAACAGACATGCTCACAGAGTAATTTAGGAGGATAATATGGATAAGTACATAAAAGCACCATTGGACAAGGAAACAGCACAGACTCTTAATGCAGGAGACTATGTATATATAACGGGAACAATATATACGGCAAGGGACGCTGCACATAAAAGAATGGATGACGCATTGAACAATAATGAAGCTCTTCCGATTGATATGGAAAATAATATTATATATTACATGGGACCATCACCTGCAAGAGAGGGCAGAGCAATAGGTTCGGCAGGACCTACAACTGCAACAAGAATGGACAAATACGCACCAAGACTTCTTGACCTTGGTTTAAAAGGAATGATTGGAAAAGGAAAAAGACAGCAGCCGGTAATTGATGCAATCATAAGAAACGGTGCAGTATATTTTGCAGCAGTCGGCGGCGCAGGAGCACTTCTGTCCAAATGTATTAAAGAAAGTAAGGTTATTGTCTATGATGATTTAGGAACAGAGGCAATAAGGGAATTAAAGGTTGAAAACTTCCCTGTAATTGTGGTTATTGATTCAAAAGGAAATAATCTTTACGAAAGTGTAATAAAATCTGTTGACAATTAAAAATCAATTTAGTATAATAACTTTTGCGTCACGATAAAACGCATAATTTTATATTACTTTTTGAATTCGGAGAAATACTCAAGAGGCCGAAGAGGCGCCCCTGCTAAGGGTGTAGGTCGTTAACGCGGCGCGAGGGTTCGAATCCCTCTTTCTCCGTTAGGAATTTTTAAAAAAACTTTTTTAAAAAATATTTTAAAAAAATGTTGACAAAAGAAATTCCTTATGATATATTGAATAAGCTGTCGCGTGAGACAAGATGTGACAGATAACAACAAGAACCTTGATAACTAAACAGTGAAACAACCCTGAAAATTTCAAAATAAATTTTCATTTAAGTCGAAAGACGAACATTCAAGAAACGGATGAACTTAGTAAAAGCTAGCTCATCTGAGTCACAAACTTATTTAGAGAGTT